>CAZLGM010000189.1:0-6514 GCA_964558875.1 uncultured Desulfocapsaceae bacterium | reverse complement strand
TTGAGTATCATGATCACACTTCGCCCTCAATCTATGTGAAGTTTCCCGTTTCTGATGATTTGACCGGGATTGATCCCGCATTAACCTCAGACAATCTGTATGCTGTCATCTGGACAACCACACCATGGACGCTACCGGCAAATCTGGCTGTTGCTTTCCATCCTGATTTTCTCTACGCTCTGGTTGAAACAGGGGGAGAAAAATGGATACTGGCCAAAGACCTGGTGGAAACTGTGATGGATGAGGTGGGTATCGAAGACTATTCCGTCATCGCTACTTTTTCCGCCACTGGCCTTGAAGGCAAAAAATGTCGACATCCATTTCTCGATAGAGACTCTTTAATGGTTCTGGCTAACTATGTGACAACAGATGCCGGTACCGGCTGTGTTCACACGGCACCCGGGCACGGAGCTGATGACTATCAGACAGGCCTTCATTATGGATTGGATATTCTCTCACCGGTTGACAGTGAAGGAATATTCACGGCTGATGCCGGACCTTACGAGGGGGAGCAGGTTCCCGAAGTCAACGATGCTATTTGTAACGATATGAACAATTCCGGTGCTCTTATTCGTAAAAAAGAGCTTGATCACAGCTATCCACATTGTTGGCGCTGTAAAAAACCGGTGATGTACCGGGCGACACCCCAGTGGTTTATCTCCATGGAGGAAAATGAGTTGCGCGACAAATCCCTTAAAGCCATTGAGCAGGTTAAATGGATTCCGGACTGGGGAATGAAGCGGATTTACTCCATGGTTGAAACCCGGCCAGACTGGTGTCTGTCGAGACAGCGGTCATGGGGAGTGCCCATTACCATCATCAGCTGTAAGTCCTGCGGAACGATTATCAAGGATGAAAAGGTGGTGGCAAAGATCGACGAACTGTTCACTGCCGAAGGGGCTGACTGCTGGTTCAAGTATGAAACAAATGACTTCTTGAATGGCATTACCAGTTGTCCGGATTGTAATCACACCGAATTTGAGAAGGAAGAGGATATTCTCGATGTCTGGTTCGATTCCGGTGTCAGCTATGCCGCAGTCTGTGAGGAAAGAGACGAACTGTACGCTCCGGCCGACCTGTATCTTGAAGGAAGCGACCAGCACCGCGGCTGGTTTCAGAGTGCACTGCTTGCCTCAGTGGGTACACGAGGTTATGCCCCGTTTAAGAATGTGCTGACCCACGGTTACGTGGTTGACGGTTTTGGCAAGAAAATGTCCAAATCGGTCGGCAATGTGGTGGCCCCTGGAGAAGTCATACAGCAATATGGGGCTGAAATTCTGCGACTCTGGGTTTCCAGTGAAGATTATCGCGATGATGTAAAGGTGTCCGATGAGATTTTAAAACAGGTCTCGGACAGTTATCGTAAAATCAGAAATACCATCCGCTATATACTGGGCAACCTCAGCGATTTTTCACCTGAGGATGACAGGGTTGACTATAGTGAACTTGGAGAACTGGATCTGTGGGCGTTGGCCCGTTTTGAGGAGTTAAAATCCCGGGTCATTGAGGCCTACGAGAAGTACGAGTTTCACACGGTCTATCACAGTGTCAACTATTTCTGTGGCACAACAATGAGTTCCTTTTACCTGGATATTCTCAAAGATCGTCTGTACACAGCTGGAACCCGTTCGGCCCAGAGGCGAGGAGCCCAGACGGTACTCTATGATATCCTGGATGGGCTGCTCAGACTGATGAATCCCATATTGAGCTTTACCACTGCTGAAACCTGGGAGCATCTCCACAATTTAGGTCAGGACGCTCCCCTTGAACAATCAGTCTTTTTTGCAGAATTTCCACAAGCTGTCGACCTGAAGATTGACCCGGAAACGGAAAATAAATGGAAACGGCTGATCGCTATTCGTTCGGAAATGACCAAGGCTTTGGAAATCGCTCGTCGAGACAAGGTAATCGGTCATCCACTGGAGGCGGAGGTGCTGTTGTCGGCAAATGATGACGATATGGCCTTTTGCCATGACCAGTGGCAGAACTTAAAAGATATTTCGATTATTTCTGAAATTGGTGAGCTGGGGCCGGATCAGGAAAGCGACGTTCGATTTATCAGTGAAGAGATTGAGGGCCTTGTGGTGGCGGTCCGACCGGCTGGTGGTGAAAAGTGTGAGCGTTGCTGGACCCGGTCGACAACGGTCGGCGACAGCCAGGAACATCCGGAGATCTGCGAGCGCTGCTGTTCGGTGCTTGCCGAGATTGCTGCCACTGAAGTCTGAGAATAGGATAGTTTTACGATTGTGCTCTATTTCATTATCCTTTTAGGCATTGTAGCTGCCGATCAGTTGACCAAATATCTGATTGTCACCACTTTTATGCTCTATGAATCGTATGAGGTGGTGCCGGGTTTCTTTAATCTTATATATACCATCAATCCTGGAGCGGCATTCTCATTGCTGGCCGATGTTGATTCAGTCTGGCGTCATATCTTTTTTGTGGTGGTCGGACTGGGGGCTGTAATCGGTTTGACCATCTATCATTTTAAAACAAGCCTGAAGAGCAGAACATATACAATCGCACTGTCACTGATCTGTGGTGGAGCGATGGGCAATCTGATCGATCGAGTACGTCTTGGTCATGTTATCGATTTTCTGGATTTTTACTATCGGTCATACCATTACCCCGCCTTTAATGTTGCCGACTCGGCTATCTGCGTTGGTGTAGGGTTGTTCCTGCTGGTTAACCTGTCGGAGATGAAAAAAGAACAGCAGAAGTAATATGCAATATTCATAAGAAGGAGTTTTAAGAATGAAAATAGCTGTACTGTTTCCCGGTCAGGGATCGCAATATATCGGTATGGGACAAGAGTTTGTCAAGAGTGATCCGGATTGTGCCGCCATTATTGAAAAGGCCGAATCGGTCTGCGATTTTTCACTTTCAAATGTGATTATTAACGGTCCCATGGAAGAGTTGACTCGGGCGGTCAAACTGCAGCCGGCTATTACTGTCACCAATCTGATCTGTTACACGGCTCTTTCAAAAGCAATGGGTTCTAGCCATTCCATCGATTGTTTTGCCGGCCACAGCCTTGGGGAATATTCAGCACTCTGTGGTGCCGGAGTGATCAGCGTAGAAGATTCAATTAAGCTGGTGGCAAAACGTGGCGCTCTGATGGAGCGTGAAGGCAATGCCAATCCGGGCGGCATGAGGGCAGTTCTGGGGTTGACCATTGATGAGATAGATGAAATCATAAGCGGTTATCAGGGAAAAGCTGTTGTTACGGCGGCTAATCATAACACCGGGCAACAGATAGTTATTTCCGGACAACTGGAAGGACTGGACGAGATTGGTGTCGTGCTCGAAGAAAAAGGAGCCAGGGTGATTCCCCTAAACGTGGCAGTTGCCAATCACAGTCCTCTTGTTGCCGGCGCTGTTCCCGATTTTGAGTCCTTTCTTGCGGACATCTCATTTAATACACCTAAAACACCTGTTTATTTTAATGTTTCATCCCAGCCGGAAGAGGACACAGCGGTCATCAAACAGATGATGGCCAGGCAGATCGCTTCAAAAGTACGCTGGTTTGAGATCATTTCCAATATGATAACAACAGGGGTCGATACATTCATTGAAGTCGGTCCGAAAACCGTGTTAAAGGGTATGATCAGAAAGATCGCGCCAAAAGGTACAAAATGCCTGGCTTTACAGCTTGATACACCGGCGACCCTTGAAAAATGTCTCACCAAACTGGGGTGATGACCAGATCCATACCCAATGAACATATGGATTTGGGTTTTTACCCGATCTTACAGGAATAAATGATCACAAAAGCTGTTAAAAAGATCGAAGAGGGCGGTCGAATCGATTTCGATCAGGCCCTTGATCTGATACAAAACAGTAATCTGGAAGAGCTGTGCCAGGGTGCGGATCGTGTTCGCAGGTTTTTTCATGGCAATTATTTTGACAGCTGTTCCATTATCAATGCCCGCTCGGGAAACTGCTCCGAAGATTGTAGATTTTGCGCGCAATCCGCCCGTTATCAGACAGAGATCGAACAATATGAAATAATCCCGGTCGATGAAGCGCTCAAACAGGCCGTTGATAATGATAATCACAATGTGAAGCGCCTCTCCTTAGTCACCGCGGGTCGAACGGTGACAACCGAGCAGCTTGAGCAGTTCGGTGATATGTATCGTCTGTTCGATGAACAAACCGATTTTCTTTTCTGCGCCTCGATGGGTTTACTGACTCCTGAAAAGGCTGCAATGTTGAAAAAATTTGGCATCATCCGTTATCATTGTAACCTGGAGAGCTGTGAAGGGTTTTTCAAAGAGGTGTGTACGACCCACAGCTACCAGGACAAAGTTAAAACCATCAGGATTGCAAGAGATGCTGGAATGGATATCTGTTCCGGCGGTATCATCGGCATGGGTGAAAGTGTCGAACAGAGGTTGCAGCTTGCTTTTGAGCTGCGCGACCTGGAAGTGCTCTCCATCCCCATCAATATTCTGACTCCCATAGAGAATACTCCTTTTGGTCAATATCAGCCCTTAAGTGTCCAGGAGGTGTTACGCTGTATCGCTCTCTTTCGTCTTATCAATCCCCAAGCCGTGGTCCGGCTTGCCGGAGGCAGAAATCTGCTTGAAAATCAGCAATACGATTGTTTCTGTTCAGGCGCCAACGGTGCCATTGTCGGCAACTACCTGACAACTTCGGGTAACAGCCTGGCAGAGGACCTGGAACGAATTTCAAAGCTGGGATATACTTTCTCTCACTCAAAACCCTCCCCATGAGTTCATCTGCCGAAACGATCGCGGACATCCTTGAGTTTGACCGGCGACATATCTGGCACCCATATACCTCCATGGTTGATCCATTGCCGGTATATCCGGTAGAATCGGCTTCGGGAGCAAGGATACGGTTAATGGATGGCCGAGAGTTGATCGACGGCATGGCTTCATGGTGGTCGGTGATTCACGGCTACAGCCATCCGGTCCTGATTAAAACGATCCGGGAACAGGCGGAAACCCTTTGCCATGTCATGTTCGGTGGTTTCACCCATCGACCGGCCGTTGAACTTGCTGACAGGCTGATCTCTCTAACACCCAAGGGGCTCGACAGGGTTTTCTTCTCTGATTCCGGGTCAGTGGCAGTCGAGGTGGCCATGAAAATGGCTATTCAATACTTCGGTGCCCAAGGCCATAAGGGAAAAAACAGATTTCTTACCTTACGTTCCGGGTATCATGGAGATACCTTTCACTGCATGTCTGTCTGTGACCCGGTGACCGGTATGCATCATTTATTTGGAGATGTGCTGCCGCGCTATTATTTTGCCGACTCGCCCCAATGCAGATACCACGACAACTGGGATGAGGGTGATCCAGATTCTTTTTCACAGCAGATAAAGAAACATCACAAAAAACTCTGTGCGGTTATTCTGGAGCCCATTGTTCAAGGTGCCGGTGGAATGCGTTTTTACCATCCCGAGTATCTGCGAAGCGTACGACAGCTATGCGATCAATACGATGTGCTGCTGATTACTGATGAAATCGCCACAGGGTTTGGAAGAAGCGGCAAATTGTTTGCGTGTGAGCATGGTGGTATTTCTCCCGATATCATGTGCCTTGGAAAAACACTGACAGGCGGTACCATGACTCTGGCTGCCACTTTGGCCACGGAAGAGATCGGCAGGGTAATCTCGAAAGGAGAGGCCGGTTGTTTTATGCATGGACCGACCTATATGGGCAACCCGCTGGCCTGCAGTGTGGCTGCGGCCTCTATTGATCTGCTTTTGGAGTCGGACTGGCAGGCCAATATCAGCAGGATTGAAAAACAACTCAATGTGGGGCTTGCTCCTTGCCAGACAATGGACCATGTGGCAGATGTAAGGGTGCTTGGCGGGATCGGTGTTGTTGAGCTGAAAAACCCTGTTGATATGGGTGTGATTCAAAAACGGTTCGTTGAACGGGGAGTCTGGGTTCGTCCTTTTGGCAGTTTGGCCTATCTGATGCCGCCATACATAATTAGCGATGACGACCTGGAGATACTAATTGAGCGGTTTATTGAGGTTGTTGGTTTAGAGGGAAACGGTTGAGCACAGACTATAAAACCATACTGGATCGTTTGAAGGAACAGAAGGGCTTTCGCCACTTAAGACCGCTGGACCACCATGATGGGCCATTTGTGCGGTACAAGGGAAAACGGCTGCTGAACCTGACCTCAAACGATTATCTGGGTCTGGGAGGTGACCGGGAATTATTGAAAAGCTTTTATAAGCAAACTGAGACTGGAAACCTGATTGATCGTTTCGGCCTGGGCAGCTGCTCATCCAGGCTGCTCACCGGAGACAACCCGGCAGCAACCGAACTGGAAGACTATATCGTTGACAGCTACCAGAGAGAGGCCTGTCTGCTGTTCAACTCCGGTTATCATGCCAATATCGGAGTTCTGCCGGCCCTTGCCCAAAAAAACGATCTGATTCTCTCAGACAAGCTCAACCATGCCTCCATCCATGACGGACTTCGATTAAGTCGGGCAAAATATATTCGTTATAACCATTGCGATTACGATC
>CAZLGM010000188.1:0-6514 GCA_964558875.1 uncultured Desulfocapsaceae bacterium | reverse complement strand
TATAGACATTTTCAATATTTTATAGATATGTTCAATATATTGAATGATACAACTATCTACTTCACGAAAAACAGAATGGATCAGGTTCCACTCCGGACGGTTATATAAGGAATATGACTGAACTGTGATTGGAAAAGCTGGATATATACTGCCACAACCTGTCTATGTCACAAAAGATAATTATCAGCAAGAACCTGTTTGTTTTCATTCCTGATTACCAATGATTGTCAGCCTGGAATGAAAAAGAGGTGCTATCGGTTTGACTGATGTATTTCAAGGACATGTATTTCAACCAAATTTTAACTATAAACCTCGAAATACCGATACAATACAGAGTTAATTAATAAAGAAGTGCTAAAATTCTATTACCCGCGCCGCTTCCCCTTTTAGGTCAGAAGAAGATAAGAAGAAAGGGCAAAGATATTTTATTGTCTGTTTTTTAAATATCTGCAAGGTAAATGAGAATTCTTTTTGGGTACTTTTTTATCCTTGTGTTCAATTACAGTATTATCCACGACTGAATAATCAAGATTGGCCATATGAAAAACCGTGTTATCAAGAGTAACTCCTTTCAAAGAAGCACCATTAAAGTTTGCGCCGGTAAAATCGACATTCTCCAGGGCGCCACCTGTTAAATCGACATATTCAAGTTTGGCGCCGGAAAAATCACTATCAATCATCACTGCACGGAACATACAGGCATAATTAAAATTGCTCTTGGATAGATTGCTCTTGGAAATATTCAGATCCTTCATAAAAGCATAGGTGAAATCTGTTTTTGGGGCCTGAACATTATTGAACCGAGTTCCGAACATATATGCCTTGTGAAACTTGGCGCCATCTGTGACTGCGCCATTAAATGTTGTGTGGAACAGGTTGGACTTGCTCAGGTCAGCTCGAGACATTTTGCAGTTACTTAAGTTAGACCATCGCAAATCCGCACCTCGCAGGCTTGCACCTTGGAGATTGCAGTTTGTCAAATCGGTTGACCGCATGGAGACACCATCCAGCAGCACACCATGAAGGTCAATTCCACGCATCGATTTACCCCAAAACCGACAATGCCTCAGATCGGTCAATGGTTCAGGAGAATCGCAGTTGCCCTTTGGCAACTGATCAGCATAAGAACTTGAAAAAATGAGAATAAACAGAAAAACAGGTAGAATCAGACACAATTGTGCTTTCTTCACATCCAACTCCATCGTCTGTCAGATCAGCTTGTCAAGGTACTTGAAGCTGTAGCCAAGCGCTTCATCATCACAGATGTCAATGCACATCCCACAACGGGTGCAGAGCGAAGAGTCGACATATTGCGACTTGCCGGTATTCACGCAATCCGTCAGCACATTGGGGACCATACAGACACTTTGACATCGTTTGCAGTTTGAACACTTCTCCTGATCCCATTTTATCCGGAAAAAAGACAACACACCGATGAGCTGATATGAGACACCTATAGGGCAAAAAAATCGGCACCAGGCACGCCGGCTGTATGCAACCTCGACAATCAATAACGCTGCGACCAAAAACAGCATCAGAGACGGCCCATACACAACTGCCCTGCTGATAATTCCCACCGGATTGATGGTTTCAAAAACCGTATACCCGGTAATCAACGCAAACAGCAGGACTAAAATATAAAAATAATATCGAATCTTCCGGTCAAACGTGTGGTTCTTAACGATCTTTTTTTCTTTAAGAATCAGATGGACCTTTTCACCCAGTTCTGAGAGCCAATGGTATGGACAAATCCACGAACAGAACGAGCGGCCTCCAAATATCAGGTAAATAATAAAAATTGTGACCACACCAATGACCAGATTGATCATTACTATTTTGCTTGCCAGAATGAGCTGGAAAGCAGCAAGAGGGTCAATCTGATGGAATCCCAGCAGTCGTGAGCCGCTCAGTGTTCCTTCCAGAATCTGAATATCAAAGTAGAAAGAACCAAAAAATAAAAACTGGACAAAGATCAGGATTGACCAGCGAATAATTTTCCACTTATGGCGCCTATGACCGGGTTGAGGTGTGTTGTGAGAACGTAGACCAGCGCCTTTATAGGTCTTCACCGTATGCTGATCATCTTTTTTCTGCTGTATCATGACCGTTCCTCCACAGACGGCTTAACGCCGGCCCCTTTTTTCGGCCGCAGTCGTGGCACGATTGTGATGGACGGTTCAGGTGTCGGACATTTCTCCTCGCAGACTCCGCAACCGACACAGGTTTCGGTAACTACGGGCAAAACATTGGCGGACTCTTTTTTGTTTCCCCCTTGAGTTGTGAATTCGATCGGTTTCTCTGCTTTCAATGGGCATTCATCCAGGCAGACCCGGCAGGGCGTCATGGCCTGGGAAGATGATCCGACAAACTCCACCAACCAGACAATATCCTTGCTCTTGAGTTTACCGGCAAGGCTCTTTACAACCTTGTCGGACAATTCAGGCAATGAAAAACGATCCGCCAACTTGTTCTTCTCGTCCTCACTCAATCGTTTCAACAATATGAGTATTATCTCATGCAATTCTTGCTCGGTGTCCAGAGAAGCTCTGTTCTTTCGATACTCCTCCAATCGAAAGACCAGATCATTGACACCTTGAGCCGAAAGGCAACTCTTGGGACCGGAGATGACAGCCAGCCCCATCTCGGCATCCTTTCCCAAAGAAATATGGTGGTCAAGCGCTCCGGTCGGACAGGCAAGGACACAGGGCAAGCCGGAGCATAAAATACAGGCCCCGTCCCTGGGTACCAGATAGGGGGTGCCGATACCAAACCCCTGACTGATTCCAGCAAGCTTTAAGATCTGGGGAGGACACACCTGGAGACACTGGCCGCATTTGATGCAGGAAGCCAGAAACAACTTCTCACTCAAGGCGCCGGGCGGTCGCAGGAGTTTCTCTTCACTTTTGAGCAGAGGCACGCTCACAGCTCCTAAACCGATGGCGACGCCGGTGGCCACAAGGGTTGAGGTTTTTAAAAAGGCTCTACGGGAAATGGTTTTATCCTGCTGTTCTTCCGTCATTGTTCACCTTCTAATAATATCAATCCCCTGACTTCTGTCCATTCAAGGAACTGTTCTTTCTTGTATCGACAGCTCTGCTGTCTCCCAGATATTTTACCAGGTTTTCCCTGTTGAGTGTTTTACCGGAGAGTATGCGCGATTTTACCGTCGTGTAGTCCAGTGGATCTTGAACCGGCTTCAATGTGGCAGCGAATCCGTATCCCATCGGAGTTTTCGGATCGCCATAGATCCAATTGGCCTGTCTGACATCAATCCATTGGGAGGTCTTTGAGTCATTCACCCAGACACGTGCTTTGTCTCTCCATGATTGTTTCTCAAGCCATAAAACAGCACAGCCGATATCATCAAAATAGTAGGGTTTGCCCAGGTGATCGATGACCTGGCTTGAGTAACGGCGGTCACTCAATGCCATCTTGCACAATTCACAGGACACCCGGTCCCAGACAAAATCGACTGGAAGCTGTTCTTCATTCCTCCCTTTGCAGCCGACACTGAGAAAAAGCAAGAGGGCAAATATGACTGCTCTTCGACCCATTACACCAGGTCTCCCTTTTTAAAGCGATAAAAGCCCAACCAGGAAAAAAGCCAGCCAAGAGATAACGGATAAATGATCGTGTAAGCTATGAGACCGTGGTAACCAACGTTATCAAGGATCACATATGACGCAGGTCCCATCGAAGTCAGTTCGGGGTCAAAGAGGAGAACGGCTCCTGTGCGAAAAACCATCACAGGGTTCACCATGGCGATGGCGACAATCACACTTTCTATAATCTGTTGCTGCATCATGAGGCCGATCAGGATGACATCAATGAAAAGCAGAAGAATAAGCCAGATAAGAATGGAAAGTCCCAACCCCCATTCCTGTTTTCTGACAAGGGTCGAAATAAACATGCCTATTCCCAGAAAACACCAGGAAAGCGTTGCAAGCAGGATAGAGTAATAACAACCGATCTGCCAGGTAATGGAAAGATCTTTAACCATACCCCAGAGAATGGCGGCGATCAGTGCAAAAAATATCGGGATAAAAATAAGAAAAAATCTGGAGATAATCTTGCCCCAGAAGTACGCGAACAACGAGATGGGCATTGACAGAAAATACTCCAATATATTTGACTCCCTGTCTCCGACAACACTTCGGACCGTTGAGATCAGGATAAGGATCGGTAAAACGGCTACACAGAGTTGGATATACGTTATCAGCAAGCGACTCAAACCCGTAAAACCCATCACCCTTGATTCGGTTACACCTAGAACAAACAACAGGATTACAGAGCCACCGAATACCAGGCTATAGATCAAAAACCACTTGGCACGAACAGATTCTCGGAAATCCGTAAGAGTAACCTGAAAAAATGTTTTCATTTATCGTCTACTTGCTGATGAATGGTTAGTTTTGCAATATAATTTGCATAATGGGCGATAGAAGTTAAAAACCTGAGTCTTTCAGTGCCGATGAACTTCCCTTCAAACTCCACATTATCGCCTCTGCTTGTAAAATCCCACTCTTTAAGCATTCTCTCGGCAGCCTCATGGTGTTTAATTAAGCGTACCTGGCAGCTCAGCAACGTATCGGCAAGACTGGACCTGTTGATTGTTTCATCCTCAACAACCTGCCCATAGTCCATTTCTACAATGCGATTGATCAAATTGATAATCTCATCAACCCGATGACTGGAAAGCAGCATTGTTGTGTTTTCCATTGATTGTAGCAGCTGGAGGAAAAACGTTTGCCTGGCCTGCGGATCCAGATTGGCGGCAGGTTCATCCATAATGAGGATATCCGGCTGCCTGGCCAAAGCAAGGGCAATGAGAAGCTTCTGTTTCATTCCGCCGCTGAGTTTCTGAAATGGTTTATTTCCGTTCTTCTCAATATCCAACCCAAGGTTTTCAGCCTGGGCGAAAATTGCCTCTATGGATGAATGAGTCGATATGGCTGCGGAGAAAGCAACCAGTTCCCCCACACTCATCTGAATAGGCGGCGGAAGTTGAGGAACATACCCAACTCTATTGAGGATCTCAACCCGATGCAGTCGTGGATTTTTGTCGAAAACTTTAAGCTCTCCATCAAAAACGTACTGGCCGAGAATGGAACGAATCAACGTCGTTTTACCGGCACCATTCGGGCCAATTAAAGCGATACGGTCCCCTCTTTTGATGCTCAGGTTGATATTGTCAAGGACCTTTGCCTTGCCAAATTGTTTCGTCAGTCCGGCTACTTCGATCATTGTTTCAGGAAATACCTATTATAATTAGCATTTTTCTCACGTGGCCCTGCAATTTCCTCTTCTTCTTCCTCTTCTTCGTCTGAGGCGGCAAATCTGGCTGGAACTTCTTCATCGTCCTCTTCGTAAATATTTATTTTTGGAGGAATATAGGCCAAATTCTGCTCGGAGAACAGAAGCGAATCGTTATGGGAAAAAACAGGTTTCATATCGGTGAACAATAACCTCGGCTCAGAGATGGGGGCCAGTTTTGCCAATAGATTAATCACACTGATAACAGGAGACCCGGAAAAAAACAGCATCCAATCATTACTCATCCACAACGTATCCAGATAGACCATATGGTTATGGATGAAATCACCATATCCATCTCTGTTTCGATCAAACCCTTCATAATCGCTATAATAATTTCCTTCCCAGAGATTTTCAGCGGCAACACCGTTTCCTCGAACCCGAACAACCTGCAGGTTATCAACAAAAGCATTGCCCTTGAAGATGTTCCGTTTGAGTTCCGGACCAAAATCAGCGCCAATCACATTAAAGGCAAAAATATTGGCCTTAATAAAATTATATTTCTCCGGCTGATGGGGTGAAAGATCAAAATACATTCCGGAAGTACAGTAAACGACCGTATTGTTTCTAATCGTTACATTATCGACCTCTTTCAGGCCGATTCCAACACCAGTACCACCAAGTGAGTATTTTACAGTGTTGCGTTCAACGGTGATATCTCTGCTGTACATCAAAAAAATACCAACGGTATTATGATGGTAGTTATTGCGCCTCACCATGTTGCCGCCGGAATACATGAAGTGCAGCGAGTAGCGATTGTTCCAACCCTCGTTATCTTCTATGAGATTATCATTGGAATACCAGATCACCATATCACGGGAATCATGAATCTTGTTTTTGCGAAAGACATTCCGATGACTGGCATACCCACGTATTGCGTCTCCCCTTAAGCCGAGCACAGCCTCTTGAGAAGATATCTCATTGCCGCTGATCTCATTTTCGTGGGATTCCTGAAGATCAATACCGAACAGACAGTTTTTGATTCGATTATTGAGAATTCTGTTGTTGGATGAACGAACCAGGATACCGGAGTCAATCTGGTCGTGACTGTCGCCTGAATTGATAACAGTCAGGTTTTTGATAACGACTCCATCACTCTTTATTAAAATAACCGACCCTTTACCCAGACCGTCGACTGTTACTAGACCTTTACCGTCGAGAACAATGGCTTTTTCAATGGTTACCGGCCCTCGATATTTCC
>CAZLGM010000187.1:0-6550 GCA_964558875.1 uncultured Desulfocapsaceae bacterium | reverse complement strand
GCTGTCCGTCATGAAGAGGGATATCCGAGCGGGTGATGATTGTTTCACCGTCTTTCAGCCCGGTGAGGATTTCCAGTTGACTGTCAAAGCGGCTGCCGATTCGAACAAGACGTAATCTGGCTCGATTGTCCTGGGCGACAAAAACCTGTTCCATTTGACCGAAGATACTCACCGCTGAGTCGGGGATTCGCAACACATCGCTTTCCCCGCCCTTGAGGGTCACCCGGGCGAACTGCCCTGGTCTGATATCCGGATAGGTGGCAATGGCCAGTTTGACCGGCGCTGTTCGGGAACGGGGATCGGTGGCCGGGGCAATCTCGGTTACCTTGCCGATCAGTTCGAGTTTGGCGGCGGGAATACGGACCGGCAGCTCATCGCCTGTTCTGACTTGAAGTACAAGCGCTTCGGGAATATCGGAGATCACCTGCAGCGACTTGTCGTTTTCCAAAGAGAGTAATGGCTTTCCGGCTGTGGCCAGATCACCGATATTGACAAATTTTTTAGTGATTGTACCGTCGAACGGAGCAACGACCCGGGTGAAACCCAACATGGTTTTTGCCTCTTTGTATGAGGCCTCGGCAATTCGTTTGATATCTTCAAGGGATTTTACTGTTTCAGCCGTGGCCGCCCGTTTCTGCATCAGCTTTTTCTCACGGTTAAGATTACGCTGGGCCTGGGTAAGCTGGGCCTGTGCCTGCAGCAGTCTGGCTGAAATTTCTCCGGCGCTGATTGACACAAGCAGATCACCCTTTTTCACTTTGGAGCCGAGAAGGACCGGAAGTTCAACAATATGACCGTTGATTCTGGCTGCAATTGTAGCCCGTTCAACAGCCTCAACAGTTCCCATCACTTCGGTCAGGGAACCGGCCTTTTCAACCTGAACAGTCGTTGTTGACACTTTGGCGGTGGGTAGCCGTTCTTTCCCGACCTGCTGACTCTGATGATCCGACTGACAGCCAATCAGGGAGAGTAGACTGAAACCGCCGATCAACAGGGCGGCGAACTGCTTATATTTGGATATCATGCTGTTTCTCCTCTAAACGTCAAAATCGAAAACATTCCGATTCTTCAATGGTTATGTTAATTGAATAGGGCCTTCCAAAAGCCCGTCTCAGATGGGCAATGGCAACAGCATCTCGGACGCGCCTTTCTTTTCCAGTCCCGGCTGCAGATACTAAAGAGACCGGGGCCAGTAGGAATATGAGCGATAATACAATAGTATGCTGTATATGTTTTATTTACTTTCCATATTCAAATGTAATTGCGCCACCTATTACAGAATATGCTTAAATAGGTAGATGTCAAGTTCTCCTCTTAAAAGAGAGATATTCCTAACATGTTTTTGTTGATAGAGTATCTGTAATAATAGTGTGTTTACTCACGGATTCAGGATGAAGCTAAATATACATATAGGATATGATAAAAGGAAAAAGACGTCCAGTCTGAAGAAGAAAGGCGGAAAGTAACGATAGAAAAATTTTTTTGTTGAATAACCTAGCTTGTTTCAGGTATTTGTAGTGACGGGAAATGTATCGAACCCCGAGGTTATTTATCCTTTTAAAAGCGTTACGTTTATTTGGCGGGATTATCCATTACGTGTGTAAGTTTTGGTTGTTCCCTGCTGATTGTTCAGTGTTGAACTCTGCTTTGATAAAGAAACAATGGAAAAGTCAATTTTAATTGTAGAAGACGAATCTGTTGTCGCTTTGTATCTTAAAGAGCTGTTGACAAAATTCGGATATCCGGTTCCTGTGATCGCCTCGTCCTATGACGAAGCGTTGTCGGCCTGTCGAGAAAAGCCGCCGACCTTGATTCTGATGGATATTAACCTCAAACGAGAGATCGATGGCATCGAAGCGGCCCAGCGGCTTCGGGGCCGTTTTGATTTCGCTCTGGTCTTTTTATCCGCCTATGGAGACAAGACCATGCTCAGCAGGACAGAGCCGTTAAAACCGCATGGCTATCTTGTGAAGCCGGTTAATGACAGCACCGTACTTGCCACCATTCAGACCGTATTGCGTCGATTCACCGATGAGTAGAGCGGCCTGTCCTCCAGTCATGAGGATAAAATTTTCCTTCGGGAAAATCTTTACTACTACCCCCATCGCGCCATTGTCAAACACGGAGATAAAACCATCACATTATCTGCTCATGAGAGCTGTTTCATGAACATATTGTGTAAAAAACGCGGTCATATTGTTCACAGCAGGTTGATTGAGGAGTATGTGTGGCCGATGGAATCTGTATCCGACGGCACCGTTGCCGCCCTTGTCTATCGATTACGTAAAAAACTGCCTGAGGATGATATTATCCGCACGGTTATCGGCATAGGCTATTGTCTGGATGAGTAAACTTGTAGGAAGTGTCTGAATTCGTGAGCGCCCGTAAAGAAGTGGTTTTGGAGTGCTAGCGGGTGGCCCAAAGGAAGAGTCAGTATTTAAGGTTGAAACAATAGAATAAATTAATATTGTATATATTAAGCTGTTGTCAGTTTAAATAACAACCTTCAGCACGGATTCAGGAGTGATCAGATGCTGGCAATTGGGGAATTTCCGGTCAATACAATCGAGTTCGGTGACCGGACAGGATTTGACCAAGGCTGCCTGACGCTCAACAGAGAAGAGCTCCACGAGCTAATCTCAGGCAGGGATAGACGGGTGACTGGGGTGGCTGTCCATCTTTGCAGTCCTGGCGAATCCGCTCGCATTGTCTGTGTCAAGGATGTAATCGAACCCCGAATAAAGATAAGCGGTGACTCTTTTGGTGATGGCCGGGTCCATGTTGTAAAGAATGCAGCCGTTGTCACCTGTGGGCAGATTGTCGGTTTTCAGGAGGGCATTATCGACATGTCCGGCCCCTGCGCCCTGTACAGCCCCTTTTCCGAGACCTTCAATGTGGTCGTTGATATAACCATACAGAACGGTCTGCCGCCCCGTGAGCATGAAGAATGCGTCCGGGAGGCGGGGCTTACTGCAGCCGATTATCTGGCGCAGGCTTTACAAACGGCCGAGCCTGGAACCATCCGCACGTATTCTTCTCTATCCGATACCCCAAACACAACGGAATTACCGATAATCGTTTATGTGTACCCGTTGTTGACCCAGGGTCTCCTGCATGACAACTATCTGTTTGGTGTCAATTGCCGGGAAGGGCTTCCTCAGATCATTGACCCGCTGGTTCTCCTGGACGGGGCAATTGTTTCCGGCAATTGTGTTTCGGCCTGCGATAAGAACACCACCTATCATCATCAGAACAATCCCATCCTGCTTGAACTGTTATCCCGGCATGGGAAAGAGCTTTGGTTTCAAGGAGTTGTATTGACCAGTGAACCGGTGCGGCTGGCGTTAAAGGAGCAGGCCGCTCGCAAGACTGTGCAGCTTGTGGAGCAGCTCGGATGCGACGGGGTGATTCTCTCAAAGGAGGGGTTCGGTAATCCGGACAGTGACCAGATGATGATTATCGATGGACTGGAATCGGCCGGGATACAGTGTTGCGCCTTAACAGACGAATTTGCCGGAGTCGACGGCAGTTCCCAGTCACTTGCCGATGTCTGTGTGAAAGCGGATGCCATGGTCTCGGTGGGCAATGCCAATGAACGCATTACTCTGCCGCCCATGGACAGGCTGCTTGGTCCAATGGAGAACATCAGTCAACTCGCCGGCGCCTATCCGCAGAGCCTTCACGATGACGGCAGTATTGAGATTGAGCTGCAGGGGATCATCGGTGCCACCAATGAACTTGGCTATTCCTTTCTGAGCTGCCGGGAGGTCTGAAATGGCTGACTCTTTTTGCATCATCCATCTGGTCAATCAGTTCTTTGGCGGCATCGGCGGAGAGGATAAAGCCGATTATGCTCCCACGATCGTTCCTGGAGCCAAAGGCCCCGGCAACCTGCTGGAGAACCTCTTTCCCGAATTATCCATCGATGCCACCCTGGTAGTAGGGGACAATTACATCGCTACCCGGACCGACGAGGCAATCGCAAAGATTGTGGATCTGCTGCGTTCGAGGATGGATGCGGACCCGGAAACTCGGCCTCAATTGCTGTTGGCCGGACCCTGCTTCAACAGCGGTCGTTACGGACTCGGATGCGCGGCCGTCTGCCAGGCTGTCCACCAGGAGTTTGATCTGCCCGTTCTCAGCGGGATGTCGCCTGAAAATCCGGCTGTTGTGCAGTTTAAAAAAGATATACCGATTGTTGGTACCGGAAAGGATGTGATGAACATGCAGCAGGCCATCACTGCAATGGGAAAGGCGGCTAAACGTCTTTTGTCAGGAGAACAACTGCTGCCTGAGCGTGATGGAGTCATAGGTTCGGGGCGGAGAAAAAATTACTTCCACAAAAAAACAGGTGCTGTCAGGGCAGTTGACATGCTGCTGACAAAACTGTCCGGGAAGCCGTTTGTCACCGAATACCAAATGCCTCTTTTTGAGCGGGTGAAACCGGCGCCCGCGGTTGCCGACATGCAGTCGGCAAAAATAGCTTTGGTTACCTCCGGCGGCATCGTACCAAAGGGCAATCCCGACCGGATTGAGGCGGCCAGCGCCGGAAAATACGGCAGCTATTCAATAGCGGGGGTCGATGTGTTGGCACCGTCTGACTTTCAGACCGCCCACGGCGGCTATGATCCCACCTATGCCAATGACGACCCCAACAGGATCCTGCCCCTGGACGCTGTACGAGAACTGAAAAAAGAAGGGTTGTTCGGCTCGCTGCATGAAACCTATTATGCCACTGTCGGCAATGGAACATCTGTTGAAAAGGCGCAAGCATTCGGCAGTGAGGTTGCAGCCCTCCTTGTGGCCGATGGTGTCCAGGCGGTTATTCTGACCTCCACCTGAGGAACCTGTACCCGTTGCGGTGCAACGATGGCCAAGGAAATTGAAAGGGCCGGGATTCCGGTCATCCATTGCTGTTCTATTGTGCCGATTTCAAAAACCGTCGGCGCCAACCGTATCCTGCCCACAATTGCTATTCCCCACCCCTTTGGTGAGCCGAAACTGGGCCGGGAACAAGAAAAGAAGCTGCGAAAAGAACTGGTAGTAAAAGCGCTGCGAGCACTGAGCATTGCTATTGATGAACAGACGGTATTTGAAGAGTAAAAAGTGGTTTGGCCGGTATTGTAATTGATCAAAGGTCAGACAGTTCGTTTAGCTTTCATTCACCAGCGATTGTACCAGCTCTTCCAGTTCGGCAAAAAACTGTTTTCTCACCTCCTGCACATGGAGCGCTTCCTGATAGTCGATGATCGCCTGGTCCTGGTACATAAACCTTGCGGGTTCTACCTGCAAGGCGAAAGAGTTGGGCTGACGATCCCAAAACCACCCGGGAGAGCCGAACTGAACAAACTCCGGATCAATACGAGGTACCTGAGATAACCGGGATAAAAGGTTTTTTCCTTGTGGACTGTTTTCGATACAGAAGGCGATATAACCGATACGATAGGTCACGCTGCCGATATCATAGGCGGGAAGAGGTTCGATGTTGTTCTTGTCGGGTTGTGCCGCATAAACAAAATGGCCGTAACAGCACTGCAGGGTATAGCAGCAGGCCAGTTTTGAAAAACCATTAATGATATGTTGGATAGGAGTGTCTATTGTGGCCGTACCAAGCTCCTTCAATGCCAGTATTCTTCTTGATTGAAAATCCGGACTATCGACAAGCGGTTTGGTCGGTGCAAATGTTTCCATCTGATATCGTAGACTATTGTTATTGCAAATTTACAGTTCCACCTACTTTGGATAAACGATAGAAACCTCCATTTATAGGGTCGGCGATTTCAGATAGATTGGAAAGCGGAGTAGCTGAGTAGTGTGCAAGAACCACTTTGATTGCTATCCAATGCGAAACCACCAGGATATTGCGACCTTCATGTTTGGCAAACATCGATTCCAGTTCCTGTACCATCCGATGTTGAAGTTGCTGGAATGCTTCTGCTCCCGGCAGATTGAACAGGTCTGGTTTTTCCCAAAAGGCTAAATGCTGATCAGGATGTGTTGACGCGGTTTCTTGACGTGTTTTGCCTTCCCATGGACCAAGATTAATCTCGCGCAGATTCTCTGAAACGACAGGGGCTAATGATCTTTCCTCCAGAACTATTGTAATGGTGTCTCTTGCCCGTCGTAATGGACTTACATATGCATGATCAATGGAATAGGGTTCAAGTGCCGCTTTCGCCTCTTGAGCCTGCTGAATTCCATTTGGAGTCAATGGAGAGTCTTGATTGCCCTGCAATCGCTGTTGAAGATTCCATTCGGTTTCACCATGGCGTACAAGAAAAATGTTTGTTTTCTTTGTCATTAAACTCTAAACACACCTGTCATGACTCTTTTTTAATGTGTTTTTGGTAATTTTCTATCCAATCTTCGATATTCTCTGTAAACATTTCATAGTACTGGTTGGCAAAATACCTGATTGCTTCTTCTTTATTCTTTTTCAGCTCATCGATATTTTTCGCTGTTGCCGCTGCTATGAAGGCATTGTAGCGAGCTGCAGCGAATAACATAGAAGCACTGACTTCTCCAGGAGAAACTTCCTGGCTTTGTTGAT
>CAZLGM010000186.1:0-6621 GCA_964558875.1 uncultured Desulfocapsaceae bacterium | reverse complement strand
CCTCCCAAAGGGATATATGATTACCTGGTTATATTAATGACTCCTTTATCAATTACGTTCCACCAATAAACAAAAATGTTCAATTTTGTTTGAATAAAGACTCAATTAACCAGAAATTGATTTCTAGACCTTACTCCCTCCTTTTAGGAGGAGGGAGTAGTAGAATTAATCCTTTATGGAGCGGCACCGTCACTAGACACCTATATGGACACCAAAAATACAGATTCAATTGTGGAAAGGGTGAGACTTCCCAGACAACGGTTTTTATGGAGTAACTTTCTCGTTTATAGCCAAAAATGGGGAAGTATACTGTCAGGCAGATACCAATTTCAATCATTTACCACATTTTTCTAAATAGCACCAACTACCGAAAATGGGAAAGTGATCCAGTGGCAATCCTTATAATTTAAATAAAACTGCAAATTAGGATGTTTCCTGACAAGGTGTCCCCACCCTACAAAGCAGAGCTTATCTGTACATCTTGCAACAAAAACAAGCCAATAGCGGGTTGTGAGTGCCAGTTATTCTCTTGAAATTTTGCTTGTCTGTATTCGGCTACTCGGTTACGAGTTATCTGTCTTTTGGATATGACGACGTAGAAAAGCACCAATAAGACGAATGGACTCACGCCCATCCTTAAGTAATCGAGCCGCAAGCTGGAAGTCATGAGTCATGCCGTTCCATTCGTACAATTCGACTTCTACACCAGCTTTCCTCGCGTGCTCGGTGAGGCGCAAGGCATCATCGAACAGCATCTCTTCAGTTCCAATATGAACTTGCAACGGTGGGAAACCAGATAAATCAGCGAATAGAGGTGATGCATCTGGATCTTTGGTAGACTGGCCATCGAGATACATCTCAACAATTGTTTCAAGTGCTTTTCTGCTAAATACCGGATCTCTTTCTTCTCGTTCAACGATACTTTTGCCACTAAGCGTTAAATCTATCAAAGGAGAGAGCAGTACACCAGCTATAGGGGTATGTAAACCAGGTTCTGGTCTCATAGCAGCCATTGCAAGACCTGCCCCAGCGGAATCACCAAGAACTGCTGTTTTATGAAATTTGTTATTTACATAGGCATAAGCTTTTCTTGTGTCTTCTACTGCTGCAGGAAAAGGATGTTCAGGAGCAAGTCGGTAATCCACGGCGTAAATATGGCAATTAATGGAACTTGCAAGGCGTGCTATAAGCTCACGGTAGTCATTGGGTGTACCGCCAACATATAGCCCTCCATGGAGATAGACAGCCGCACAGCCATCCATTGGATCTTTAGGCCAGAAGTGCATAGCCCCGACACCGTCGAAATCAACTGTCTCAACTGAAATATTGTTAGGAATGCGGGCTAGCATTCCGAGACTTTTCATAAATGCCCGCCATCCGTTGAGATTAAATCCACCCTTGTAAGCACGACTCACTTGAATCCGAATCATCGTTTTGACCAACCAGTTGGAGAGCATTCGTCATACCTCTATCTTTTGATTTGGTGCATTATACTGGTTAGTATAAGTGCATAGATATGAGCAAAATAGCATAAAACAGATGGATTAACTACACTAGAGGAAACCTAGTCAAAATTTGACCCTCATGCTGGCAACTCAAACGTAAATTATAACTCTAAGCATTAATATGTTTCCTGAAAATCTTTCATCGATCAATATTTCAGATTAACTTGAAACGTAGATATGGATCGTCAGATAGAATCTCGATTCATATGAATGATCTTATTTTTGTTATGGGTATCAGCTTACTCATGTACTGTTCTTTCCAGTATCGTTCTAGCCCCTTACGAATTAGGGTCGTTATTTGCTTCTGTATTGAGAGAAAACAGGTACAATTTTACGGATGAAAAGTCGGAAAAAGCTGGG
Organism: uncultured Desulfocapsaceae bacterium; assembly: GCA_964558875.1. Lineage (GTDB taxonomy): Bacteria > Desulfobacterota > Desulfobulbia > Desulfobulbales > Desulfocapsaceae > CAZLGM01. The sequence continues at coordinate 4,756 of CAZLGM010000186.1, read as the reverse complement.
TATCTGAATGGTGATTGTGCAAATTAATATTCACGGATTTTTTGGTTTTTCCCCACATCGTAGCGTAACTGCCAAATGATTGACCAATTCTATCGATCATTGGTGCATAGGTCGTATCAAGGTGATCTCTTACAGTTGCACTCATTTCACGCGGAGGTGACATATTAACACGGGTTTTATTATCAATAACCGATTCCTCAAATGAGGGTACCTCAAGGAATTTGGTGATATCCGACAACAGCCCTACCGGATCACAACTGATCGCATCATAGAAACAAACCAAAATCTGTGATGAATCAAAGTGTTGTAAGTAAGCATCTATCGTGCTTTCATAATCCCCCCGCAACAACATCTCAGGGTTTTTTAATTCTGCTATGATGTCATCATCTGAATCAACAATATTTTTATTTATAAAACCTCTGTCAGCGTGGAAGCGAATAGCAGACCATGCTCTTTCGATAGGATCGCGAATTAAAAAAATGATCTTTATATCAGCATTCATTGCTTTGATTTTTATCAAATCCTCATGCTTCAATATAGCGTAGGACGGTGTAATTTCACCACAAGCCTTATAAGTTCCAGCTTGGGAAAACAGATTTTCGTACCAGTCGTCATTGTAATAGCCGAATGTCCATTTCATACACCATGCGACATTATGAAAATCACCTCGTGCAATGAACTTCAGCATGTCCCATTGATTCGCCAACATTGTTGGCAATTGCCAAGGTTTTAGGCCAAGCAATCTTGAGAATGGTGATGACGTTGCCAGGTTATTTGGGCTTGAATAGTCCGGAGAGCGATCAAAATAATGCAGTTCTTTCTTATACGGAATCCAGATGTCCGGATGCTTGGAGAGTTCTCTGAACAGCCAGCTTGTGCCTGCCTTGTGTGCTCCAATACCAATGAATGTTGGTCGTATTATATCCATCAGTCGAGGCTCTTCTTAATTTACCTTTAACCGGTCTTCCATAGGGAGGAGTGTGAAATGATTAAGCCTCATCGTAAAAAACCAAAGCCTTGTCATCCTGAAAATCAAGCTGTAGATTCTTGACGTGCTCTTTGAGTTGGCGTGCCCGTTTTTTTCTGAGTTCGTAGGTGTTTCCCTTTTCGTCATACCAGGTGAGTGAGAAATCGTGATGGTTGGGAAAGACAACACCAAATTTCTGATGATTCTTTTCAACAATGGAACTTGGAGTAATGTAGAATGGGTGAACATTGGCTACACGGGTTATCGTACTCCTGTTTCTTTCGACAAAATTGAGTGTGTCCTGGTAATCCTCTTCTGATTCTCCGGGAAAGCCGACAATCAGGTTAATATGGGTCTCAATGGCGGCAGCATGGATCATAGCCAGTGCCTCTTCTGCCTGGGAGATGACAAACTTTTTATTGTACTTGGCCAAGATTCTATCTGAGCCGCTTTCGATTCCCATTCTAAGAGCACGGCAGCCGGCTTGCCGGAACTTTTCAAAAACATTTTTGTCAGGATCCCGGGTGACACAAAAATTGGCGATCCACTTGATCTTTAAACCTTCCTGGATGACGTGGTCGCAAAATATTTCAAACTCTTCAGCCGAGCTGCTGACAGCCAGGTCCACAAACTCAAAGATGCGGATATCATATCGGTTATAGTGGTGTTTGACTTCTTCAAAGACCAGCTCTCCTCTCCGTGATCGGTATCGCGGCCAGACGATCCAGTCATTGCAGAAATAACAACGGTTCACACAACCACGGCTGCCAATAATGGGGAGACGTTTTTGCCGGTACTTTTCCAGAGTAAACTCTGAAAAATCGGGAAAAGGGATTGAATCGATGTCGGCAATCGGAGGGGCTTTGAGGATTGTATCTGTTGTTTTCTTTTGCTTTCGGTTGTCAGAGGACTTCAGGTCTGTCAGGATATCCACCAGCGCCTGTTCTCCCTCTCCCTGGACGAAGATATCAACAAGCCCTTTTGGGATGCGGATCCGTTCACCTTCAATCGAACAGCCGTGTCCGCCGACAATGATTGTACCTACGAAATCATTATTTCGCAGTTTTTGCATCAATTCTATGGTGGTATAGATATTGGCTCTGTTGATCGACAACCCGACAACCTGTATACCTGTTGAGATGATGTATCTTGCCCAGGAATCCAGATAACCGGAAATAGCCTGTTTGATCTTTTTGTCGAAGAATTCTATATCGGTCCAGTAAAAGAGGTTGGCCGAGGACCAGTATTTCCTCATTTGTTGTGAGACGCTGTGAAAAATCTCTATGTTCAGATCGAGTACGAGTGGTTGAAAGGTATGAGCTCTTAGGAAACGTGACAGATACGCCAGACCCAGTGGCGGCATATCACGGTCCCATGCCGGACAGATTGCCAGTACGATGTCTTTGTTTCTGTGGGATTGGGTCCGTCTTCTCAAGAAGGATCGGATTGCCCAGTATTTCGACACTAAAGAGCTAAAAGAGACCATGACCGGAGTGTGTTTGGGGAAGGTTCTGCATTCTTTTTTTCTGTTATTTTGCTGTTTTTATTTGGAAAATGGATAGTACCACAGTTTGTAAAACAACAACCATCTTATTATCAAAGCGCAGGTTTGTCCAAGCAGTTACAGTTTAATCATCTGACAAACCCGGAGTTATGGCAGAAATTATTAATTTTCCGATTGCTTCGACCAATGGGCGATAAAAGCATCTATTTCATCCTGAGAGTAAAAATGTTTGACGAGTTTTGTTGAATAGATCTTCTGGTAAGCATGAGAGTCGAGTTTGAGTTGGTCTTTGACCAATTGCATTTCACCGGCATACTTCTTCTCGTTTCCCCGGTTGGATGAAACCATGTCCTGTTTAATTCGAATTCCCAGGAATTCAGACATCGACTGGGCAAAACAGCTATTGAGGTTCTCCAACTTGATAACCAGAATATCCATATTTTTATGATGTATAATCGTATAGCCCTTCTCTTTATCAAAAGGGTAGTCATAGATATCCACTCCAAGGGCAGGCTCAAATTCACCTTCAAACCAGTTCAAACAAAAGATCACATCAAGCAGGTTATGGGTGATCTTTTTTTCAATCAGTTTCAGGGCCACGTCTGTCTTCAGCCGGTTGCGGGAGTCAATCAGGTGGGTGTCGGCAAGTTCGATATTCTGAAAAAAGGATGATATTTCCCTGGCAATGGGATCACGTACCAGGGTGATCACTTTAAACTTTGTTATTTTTCTGCTATCGAGTTTTTTTCGTAATAATCTGCAGCGCTGAAGGTGCATACGAAAAACAGGGTCCCGGGTGGACTTGTAGATCTGCTCGGCTCTTGACAGCCCTTCTTGTGAAAACCAGTGAATATGGAAAATGGGATTATCCAGGGAAGATTTTTCCAATGCCTCGGTAATGGAGGTGGAGCCAACCTTTCCCATTTGATAGATAAGAATAGGCGGACGTTTGTGAAAATTGATTGAATTGATTTTCAGCTTCTCAAACCAGCTATAAAACCTGAAAAACAGTTGGCTACGTCTGATGACTTGTTCAAGTAGACGATTGGCTCTCATTTAATCACTCTATTTTTCATAGAAGTACTCATAATGCGCCAAAACCGCCATGGAGAAGAGGATGATCCAGAAAATCAGTTCCTCAAGCGGGAACCGTACACCCATTAGGGAAATCCATCCGATAAAATTTGTCCCGGGAAAGTCCCACCATTCAAGTTGCAGGGCAGCGATTTCATAGGTCAGAGTAACCAGAAAAAAATAGAGGCCCACTTTCAGATAATCGAGTATCACATCTGGATTTGTCGCAAGTCTGACAAGAAGAGGTATAAGAAGCAGAAGAGTTCCCCACCAGAGGTAAAAGTAGGAGAACTTTAAGATGTGGGGAGCATAGAGATACAGAAGTGTAAAGACTGTGAACAGAACAACTATGATGAAAGAAAAACGCAGTGACCGGGAGTTCCAGGCCTTCTTTTTTTTGTTATCGGTGAAATATTCATAAAAAACAATCACAAAATAGATGTTCAAAACGGCCCAGAGAATCACTTCGATGGCAACATATCGGAAAAATCGCAGTTCGATGATCGAGTCGGGAACAATCCACTGCAGATTGATATTGGCCATACAGTCGATGGCAATGATAAACGGGATACCGGTGGCCAGTGAGAAATACAGGGCTTTGGGAATGATTCGTACTGACCTGAAGCTCAGATAAAATGCAGGCAGGCCGTAAAACAGAAAGACGGATGCAAAGGCATTGAGCTTGAGTTGGTGCGATAGAAAGTAGCAGACAACTGGGTAGAGATAAAATACAACCAGCTCATATTTCTTCAGCTGTAAAGAGCTCATAGGTAATCCAGGTTACAAACGTCTTTTTTCCCACCATTGATCAAGTTTATGCAGGAACCACTGGACCATATCTGATTTGCATAGAACTTTATCATGCATGACCAGGTTATGGATGATATTGTCGCAGTTCAGACAACCGGTCAGACCTGCCCCATCATCACCCATAACCGAGAAATAGGGCTCCGACTTGCTGAGTGTCTTACCGTTGTGACGAAAGGTCTGGTACCGTGGTGAGTTCCAGATGTCGATAAAGCGTTGATCACTGAGGTTGCCCAGGGGCAGCCGATGTCCTTTACAGCACGGAATAACCCGGCCGTCCGCCATGACTCGCGTAAACGTCCAGCCGATATAACAGGGGATCTTATCAGCAGCGCGTTTATCGTAAACTCCTTCTTCCACTTCAGGCTGGCACATTTTTGCGTAGAACTCGTGAAAATTGGTTA
>CAZLGM010000185.1:0-6696 GCA_964558875.1 uncultured Desulfocapsaceae bacterium | reverse complement strand
AAAATATACAAATGACCCTGAGCCAATCAATATCCCAACGCCGTATTGGCTTTTTTATACATATCTCGGTATTTCCACTTTCCATGAGTGTAGAGCATCCAAACAAACAAAAAAATTAATTTACAACCGTATACCAAATGAGTGAAACCGGGTCGACAAATAAAATGAGAACAAGTGCATCATTAACCCGGAACCTGCATATCTGGGTAGAAGAGTACCCGTTCGTTGAGTTTGAGCCTGTTACCCATAATGAAACCTGATTACCAATACAGCTCAGCCTAACACGAGGTGTTGTCGGTTTGACAGGCTAGCCTCCGGTCAAGGATCATAGTTTTCAGATTGTAACACTCTGTATTCGATTGGTATTTCACGGTCTGTTGCAAAAACTTGGTTGCGATACATGATCCTTGAAATACGTCTGTCAAACCGACAACACCTCTTTTTCAGTCAAGGCTGAGAATCATTGGTAATCAGATAAAGAAACGAACAAAGAGTTGAAGTTCTTATTTATCAGGAATATCCCATATCTTCTCCATTCTTTTCTTTGCTCCAAAGTAGTTGTGCAACGGAAAAATATTGTAATACAGGAATACTATTAAAATGATCAAATAAAGGACCATGCAATTTGGATAGGCGAACGGAGATAAAAGCAGCATGCCAATGAAAAAAATATAGACCAGCCTCACGGGAATTTTATGACTACTGTTTTCCATATTTTTTTTCGATATATGGTGAGAGAGAAAAAACAGATAAAAGCCTAGATATATTAGCAAAGGGATATCCTGCCCGCTAAGGGTACTCCCCAAATAGACACGCAGTGGAATTGTCAGGCTAATGAAAAGGATACCGATATATTTAATATTACGAAGTAAATAATTATATACCAGGTTAAATACAACAAACACGGTATAGAGTAGAAGCCCGACTGTGTTCAAAAGTAGATAACCGGTTACAAACCCCGACAACAGAAGAATACCGCAGATTATTTTCGCTGTGGTGATTGATATTTTACCACTGGGCAATACCCTGCCCGGTTTAAGCAGTTTATCTTCCTGGTAATCGGAAATACTATTTAATGTATAAAGTCCGCCGTATAAGAGAAAATTAAAAGAAAAATAGAGTAACAGCAGTTTTAGCAATAGATCAGTTGGATCCGGGCTGTCGGCCTGACATCCGAAACAACCGGCAACTACGATCAGATATGTACGATGATATTTAAGTCGTATTAATTGGAAAAAGTAAACAAGATATTCGACAGGCTTTCCCTTCTTCATCGAGTCCCGTATTTATTGAATAGAGCTGTTAATTCTTCCAACTCCCTATTGGTCGCCAGCTTAAAAAACTCCATTCCCGCTTTTTGTGCAGCAGGTAAATCCCTGTCTTTCCTGTCGCCAACCACTAAGATATTTGCCGGATCCGTATTCCACTCATCGGCTATGGAATTAAATGGTATATTGCTTGGCTTCAAAACGCCAAAATCAATTGTGCAGGCTACGCGGTCAAATAGTTTATGATCAATATCCAAAGCATTTAATCTTTCATTCACCATATCATTTTCAGATAGTACGGCTAACTTATAGTCTTTATTTTTTAACAGGTGAAGAAGTCCCAGAATGTTTTTCCTTCTTTTATAGAATTTCTGCAAAAGAACAGCGAAGTTTCTATAATAACTATTAAAATACCAATCTTCAATTTTCTCTTCTGACAAAAACGTTACAGTGCTCATTCTGGAAAACAGACTGCGATAAAACCTCTTCCTGTTTTTAAAATTTTTCGACCTGACCTTATTCAAGCACAGACACATGCAGCACAAGATCACCAGTCGTCTGACATTAAAGACCGTAATTGCCAACGGCAGAAACCGTGCATTATACAGTGTACCATCCAGGTCAAAGATTATTCCTTTTATCTTTTCCGTATTCATACCGTTGGATATACCGCCAAGCATCTATATAAACGCAAACCTATTTCGCGTATTTTTCTGTATTTTCAATATCTTAAGTTAACAATTTCACAGCCATTGTCTAATTTTTTCCCTTCATGTACATACTGCACAGCCCACCCAGTTTTTTTATTTCGTCGAGGCGACAGCTCCAAGTCAGTTTATTTTGATGTAGAATCGCATCCGGACATGAATCACACATATTCTGACGACCGTCCGCTAGAACATCAACCGGTTGGATAATCATGATTGCTTGCATATAAATAGCTTTCAGAATGTATTTTTTGGGAAAAATCTTGGTCAAAATTTTGCGAACACTTTTATTAATAAATGCCAGCGGCAAGAGTTTCTGAAAATTTTTCATAAGTGCTGGTTTTGAATATCCCAGATACGTTCCGTATAAAAAGTGGTGCACTGTTTGTGCCAATTCTGCAAATTTTGAGTCCATGTATCCGAATATCTTATCTTTATTGCCAACCCGAATACTTAACAGCCACTTCATAGAGCGTGGATCTTCAGTACCGTTTAAGAAAGCACAAGGCTCATATTCTATGGATGTTTCCCGAATTTTATCAACAGCTTCCTGTGCAGTGATATCTTTGACAATTGCCCCTGAAATATCATTTTCATAAACTAACTTTTCTAAAGCCATGCTTGGATCAATTTGTTCGCCGTTTACTGAATAATCAAACATGTCGGCATTAAAATTCAGAGAACGATAAAGAATAAAGACCATTGTTTGTACGATGTCCATATGTGTTTGCGCCCATTTCGTAAGCATAGGAACATCTTGAAGTGTATCTCTGTAAATAGTGGCATTAAAGGAGCATGCTATCTCTCCATCTCCAGCCTCGGAAGTAATTTCTGCCAATTTCAACCTGAGCAAATTCAATTCAGCTTCGTTTTTTCCTGTCCAACCTGGTCTTTTTTGGTGGGAATCCACGTGGAAAGTGAAACCAAACAAGCCAGCATTTTTAAGTTCTTTTACCATATCCGGAGTCAATGCATGCCCATTGCTATTTATAATCGGTTTCCAGCCCTGAGAAGCGATATAACGGACCAGTTCCACAATTTCCGGATAAATAAGGGGTTCACCGCCAGCAATAGAGATGCCATCTGTTCTACGCATATTTTTTAGGGTTTCAAGGTCTTTTATCGCTAACTTTAAAGGCGTATGCGATTCAGGCTTATTTTCTCTGTAACATCCTTGACAGTGTATATTGCATGCTGTTGTGGGTTCGAGCCATGTAATAGCGTTATCCGCCAGATTCCATGGAAGCCTATAGTATAGTTCAGGTGTTAAAGGACGCTTAACAGGCATTTCAACAAGAGATGACATAACAAATTCCTCCTTTTATTGATTTAAAGTCCTTTCCAGATAATACGGCTAAATTATAGCCTCTGTTTTTAACAGGTGAACAAGATCGAGGTTTTTGTGTGTTTTACTGAAATATATGCTAGAAATGACCATCCGATCTTTATTCCGGATATGATTTTTGGGCCAATGATCATATCTATTTTACTGGATAACTACACATTTCCGATACCACTTTGCAGAGATAATGATGACGGATAAATATTGCTCATCAGAAACGATTGATCGATCAATCACTCTTCCCTTTCTATCTGTTATTATTCCTGTGACCGGTTTTTCACCACTGCTCGAGAAGAATTTACTCAGCTTCATCGGCCAGAACTATCATCCCTATGAAATCCTCTTTGTGCTCCAAGATCCGGACGACCCAGCTTTTCCACTGATACATCGTATAGCAAGAAATAGAGGAGATATCAAAATCATTTTCGCCGGCAAAGCCCACCGTTGCAGTCAGAAAAACTACAATCTTCTTGCCGGGATTGACCATGCTGGAGAGCGACCCGACATCCTGGTGTTCTGTGACTCGGGCCACCATGCTCATCCAGATTGGCTCAAGTGTCTTATCACTCCCCTGTTAACCCAGCCTGACAACTCTGTCAGTTCAGGCTTCTACTGTATAGTATGCCGAGAACACTCCATCGTTACCTGGGGACGGGCATTGTGTGTTTTTGCAATTCAACTGGCCCGTTCAGTACCGCGACTCGGGCTGCCATGGGGTGGTGCCACGGCTATCAGGAAGGAGGTTTTCGACCGGCTGGCTGTTGTCGACATATGGAAGACCAATATCATCGACGATCTCAGCCTGGCTTCTCTGCTGGAAAAAAATGAAATACCGGTTTTCATCCCCAGTCACGTAAACGTTACAACTCGCTTGAACGACATCAGCCTTCATAGCTGGAACAAGTGGCTGGTCAGGCAGATCGCTTATCTTAAGTATATCTATCCCGCACTCTGGACCTTTATTGGTGTTGGTCTCATATTGCTGACAGCCGTCATACATACTAGTTTACTTGTTGTGTTGACGGCACTATTCTTACCCATCTCAACCACCCAATTCTGTTTTAATCTTATCATACTGCTTCTTTTTGCATGTTTTTCCTGCCTGCTCTGCAGACAGCATACCCGGCCGGCTCCACTGCGATACTGGATTCCATCTGCCTGGGCGGCATTGACTCTTGCAGCCTGGGCCCATATGCAGACCTGGTTTTCCAAGACCATTGAATGGGCGAATATCAGCTACACTGTCGGACAAGGCGGAAGAGTAAAAAAAATAGTTCGTCTGAACTCAAATAAAGAAAAAAACCGCTGACACCATGAACCGAAAAAAACATGCCCTCGTCATCGGAGCAACTGGTTTTATCGGTTCCAACCTTGTTCGCAGACTTCTTGAAGAAAACTATTCGGTCGGCTGTCTGGTGCGATCGCAGAAAAAAGTGAGTGTATTACCAGTTGAAGAAGTCGAAATTGTGTACGGTAGCCTCCCGGACTGTTCAACCTTAGAAAAACAAATCAAGAAAGCGAATACAATCTTTCACGTTGCGGGTGTAACAAAAAGTATAAACCGTGGCGGCTATTATAATGGAAACCAATACAGCACAAAAGAACTGGTTCGTTCAATCCGCCAGCATGGGCCACTCGGCCAAAAACTGATCTATATATCGAGCCAGTCAGCAGGAGGGCCATCGGTCGACGAACCTGGGATAGATGAGTTGTCAAAAACTTCTCTTCCCGTTTCGGCGTATGGCAAATCTAAACGAGCTGCGGAACAGGAATTAATTGCCCTGGATGATCAACATCCGTACGTAGTACTCAGGCCCTCCATCGTCTACGGGCCAGCTGATCGGGGGATGCTGCCGTTGTTTAAGTCTGCCGGATGGGGGGTGCTAATCACAATCGGTTCCCGGCCCTTCCCGGTCAACTGTGTTCATGTGGACGATTGTATTACCGCGGTACTTCTGGCTGCTGATTCAGCCAGAGCTAATGGAAAAACCTACTTCATTACAGACGGTCGGAGTTACACCTGGAGCGAACTCAATAAAGGTATCGCCTCAAGCGTTAATCCGGGCGCAAGGCAAATAACAATTCCACTGAGTGCAACTAAATTTCTTTGTTATTTCAACGGCTTCATCGGTAGATTGACCCGCTGGCCGGTCTATCTGAATCCGGACAAATGGCAGGAGATCAAACAGGAAGGCTGGTTGTGCAATTCATCACGAATCAGGGAAGAGCTCGGATTTCGTCCTCATTACTCATTAAAGGCTGGACTGCGGATGACGGCAGACTGGTATTTTCAAAACGGCTGGTTGTAAAATGATAAAAGACATGAGTTCAAATAAAAAATGTCAATCTGAGAAATGAATATCGGTAGCAAAGAAATATCCTGGCTTGTTGTCATTGGAGCTGCTCTGACTATCCATATCCTTCTGATCGCCCATGTAAACAAAAATCCGGATGTCATGATCATGCCGGTTGATTCAGCAGAGTATCTTCATGCCGCTGAGAATTTACGAGAACACGCAATCCTCTACTCCGGTGACCTGTCCGTCCCTGTCGAACCGCATCTGTTCTCCCGAAGGCCCCCTCTTTACCCACTTTTTATCGCCGGAGTGCAACTGTTGTGGAACAGTAAATCATCTGTCATCATCGCCCATATCTGTCTCGGTCTTTTCAATGCAGCCCTGATACTGCATTTATTCCAAAGAATGAACGTCGATCCCCGGGCGACTCTGATTCTAACGGCAAGCTACCTCTTCTTTCCGACTCAACTGATATACACCTATACAATCATGGCAGAGATTCTTCTGCAGACACTGCTTCTACTTGCTGCAGCATCCGTATTCCACTACTTCCTCACGAAAAGGATTCGTTTCTTACTGTTCTATAACATATTTATCTGTGGCGCAGTGCTGACCAAACCGATCCTGCTCTACCTCTGGCTGCCGAATATCCTTTTACACCTCATTCTTTTTCTACAAAACAGGCAACGGCAGGTCATCCTGCTTCTTCCGCTGATTCTGGTTGGGACACTGCTTATCAACAGTTATAGAAACCAACGGCAGACCGGTTATTTCCATTACAGCTCGATCAAAAGCTACAATCTTCTGCATTGTAACACTTACCTTTTTCTGATGGAAATGAATGGAAAAAAGAGCGCGGATCAGTTTGTCGGATCGGTGCTTCAGGAGGTCAGGAAAATGGACTTTGCTCAGGCGAGCAGTACCATCGAGCAGCGCTGCTTTCCGGTAATACGGGAGAACTGGTGGCGCTATTCAATCTTTCATCTACGCGGCAGCCTTTTCTTTTTTCTTGATCCCGGCAGATTCGACCTCTACCATTTTTTCAATAAAAAACAACCCGTAAGCACATTTATCACTTTAAG
>CAZLGM010000184.1:0-6728 GCA_964558875.1 uncultured Desulfocapsaceae bacterium | reverse complement strand
GGTTGATGATCGCCGACCTTGAGAACAACATTCTCTCCGGTCTGGCCCTGGTCCTTTGTGTCATTTTACTGACCATGGGTATTCGCAACGCCCTGCTGGTCAGTCTGGCCATCCCCTTCTCCATGCTGCTTTCCTTTACCATCCTCTATCTGATGGATATCACCCTGAACATGGTGGTGCTGTTCAGCCTGACACTGGCATTGGGGATGCTTGTCGACAATGCTATTGTCATTGTGGAGAATATCTACCGTTTTATGGAGCAGGGTGCTTCCAGGGTCGAAGCGGCCATGAAAGCCACATCGGAAGTCGCCCATCCGGTTATCGCCTCCACATTCACCACTCTGGCAGCCTTTTCCCCTATGCTGTTCTGGCCGGGCATTATGGGTGAATTCATGGGGTACCTGCCCCTGACCCTTATCGTCACCCTGTCGTCCAGTCTCTTTGTGGCGATGGTTATCAATCCCGCATTGGCCTCTATTTTCATGAAAGTTAAAAAGGGATTTATAAAACGGGAAATGAGCTTTGACGAAATCAGTCGGGCCGTTGAAAAACCAATCAAGATCCAAGGGAAGATTCTGACCACCTACGCATCGTTTCTTTCCTATTCCCTTAAGATGCCATTTACCTTTCTCTGCATCGGTTTCTCCATTCTCATTCTGTTCATATGCAGTTGGATGCTGGTTATCGGCCTGGAAAAGCCGAAAGAATTGTTTCCAGAAATCGCCCCAACAGGAATTTACGTTAATATCGATATGCCCGAAGGGGCTGATCTCAACTACATCGACCGCATTCTCAAACGGATTGAAATGGTGGTTGCCGGGATAAGCGACAATGGAAAGGAACCGACCGGCAAGGAAATCATGGCTGCCATGGCTCTCAAAGAGCATGAAAAATCGAATGGTGAGACATTTAAGGGGCCCAGTAACCTGGCCAACGTAAAGAACATCTACACCAGAGGAATTGTCTCCGACGCAGGCGGCTCCGCCTTTTCTCCCAACACCCCGAACCATGTCGGTGTTCGTTTTCTTGACATGGAAGATCGTTTTCGCTCTAGCCATGATACTGTGGATGAGATCAGAGAACGGCTCAAAAATCTCGCCGGTGGAAAAATGACCATCGCCTCGGAAGAAAGCGGCCCGCCAACCGGCCCTCCGATTAATATCGAAATTGCCGGTGAGAATTTTGCTGTGCTTGGCCAGATTGCCGCAAAGATCAAAGGAATAATCACCCAGATTCCTCATGTCAAAGATGTGCGGGACGATTTTGTCGAAGGATTGCCAGCGGTCAAGGTCCATGTGGACCGACAGAAGGCCGCCCTCTACGGGCTGACCACTGACCTGATCGGATTTGCTCTGAAGACCGCCTATAACGGCTTACAGGTTTCCTCCTACCGGGAGGGGGATGAAGATTATGATATCACGGTCCAGCTCAAAGAGAGTGACCGCCAAATTGTCGATGTGCTCAACGAATTAATGATTCCAACACCATCAGGGGTCCAGGTTCCACTGTCGACCATCGCTTCTATCCGATTCGACGGCACCCTGGGAGACATAACAAGGATCAACAACGAACGGGTTGTTACAGTCAAGGCCAATGTAGACACAACCAAGATCCCCGGTCCTGTTGCCAGGCTCCAGGCCCAGAAAATTCTGGAGAAAAGCGCTCTGCCTCCCGGCTACTCCATCAAGTTCACCGGTGAGTTCGAATTCGAACAGGAATCCACCGATTTTCTTTCCAAAGCCTTTCTGGTTGCTCTGCTGCTGATCTTTTTAATCCTGGTCTCCATGTTCAACTCGGTAAGCCAGCCTTTTATCATCATGACCTCGGTCGTCCTTTCCCTTGGCGGCGCCTTTCTGGGCCTTACCCTGTTCAAAGCGCCGTTTGGCATTATCATGACAGGAGTGGGCGTTATCTCCCTTGCCGGTGTGGTGGTCAACAATGCCATCGTGCTGATCGACTACACCAATAAATTGCGGACGCGAGGGTACGAGCTTCGCGAAGCCGTCATTTCCGCCGGTGCCACCCGGCTGCGTCCGGTCCTGCTCACTGCCGTCACCACCATCCTGGGGCTGATCCCGATGGTAACCGGTGTTTCATACGACTTTCATAACTGGGCCATCTCCTGGGTCAGCGAATCCAGCCAGTGGTGGCGTTCCATGGCCATCGTTGTTATTTTCGGCCTCATTGTCGCTACCTTTCTGACCCTGATTGTGGTGCCGACCCTCTACTATCTGCTGGAGCGTATGAATTACTGGAGAAACAGGTTCTCAAACTGGATTAAAGGCCACTACTGGAAGCTCTATCCGATCCTCTCGGGTGAAACGGCTGTTCAGAAGAAATAAGGATAACGCCACAAGCAGGTATCTCTCGCCTTCCCTCCAGTTTTTTCTCCATTAATCCGGCCCCCTCACCTGTCATTGCCTACCTGCTTTGGAAATCTAAAATGACATATGGATGAATATCCATTAAAATCTCCTATAAAAATACTTGCTGCACTTCCAACTCGAAGGTTGATCGCCAATGAACCCTTCCTATCTGCATCTTCATCAAACCGGATTGTTGCAGGAACGAATCGATGCGGCAATATCGATATTGTCCTGCTGCACCTTGTGCCCCAGACAATGTCAGGTTGACCGCACAGCAGAAGAAACCGGCATTTGCAAAATCGGCTCTCAGGCAGTTGTTGCTTCCAGCGGCCCTCATTTCGGTGAGGAAAGTCCGCTGGCTGGCACCAACGGTTCCGGAACTATTTTCTTCTGCGGCTGCAACCTGGGCTGTCTGTTCTGTCAGAATTACGAGATCAGCCACTATCCCGAGGACGAGGGCGTTAAAATCACCAATGAGCAACTTGGTGGTTTGATGTTCGACTTGCAAAGACAAGGCTGTCATAACATCAATTTCGTCACACCAAGTCATGTCGTCCCCCAGATTCTGGCTGCCCTGCCTGCTGCCATCGATTACGGGTTGAACATTCCACTGGTTTATAACAGTTCAGGCTACGATACGGTTGAGACCCTGGAACTGCTTGACGGTATCATTGATATCTATATGCCGGATTTCAAATTCTGGAAAGAAACAAGCAGTAAGAAATATTGCGACGCACCCGACTACCCTGAAACAGCCCGTAACGCCACCCAAGAGATGTTCCGCCAGGTCGGCGATCTGGTGATAGACGAAAACGGACTGGCCTCCCGCGGTATGCTATTCAGGCACCTGGTCATGCCGGATGGTCTCGATGAAAGCCGGCAAATCCTCACCTTTATTGTAAGGGAAATCTCGATCCACTCCTATGTCAATGTCATGGACCAGTATCGACCATGCGGCAAAGCTCACAATCTTCCTCCAATAAATCGCTCTCTCTCAGGAGCAGAACACCAGGCGGCCCTGCAGGCTGCCAGAGAAGCTGGACTGGAACGACTCGACAGCCGCGATCTGAAATCCCTCCTGCAACGATTGTATAGAACCTGAACCCGTGAGCATTCGATAGTGCTATCAAACAAAACGACATTCTCCGTCACGGATTCAGGTAGAAAAAACGGTTTGTAAATTTCGTGTCAAAGGTGATACAATTTTGTTCCAGGATATAGACTGTCCTACAGAAACAACCTCTATCCAATTTCAGGGCAAATTTGATCAATTTATCTCACCAAAAGGGGACGCCATGCGCTATCTGACCTCAATTCTGTCGACTATCGTGTTGTTTTTCACCCTGCTTGTTTCATCGACGTTTGGGGCAACACCGCAATTTCCGGAAATGATGTTCATCCTCGATGCTTCCGGTTCCATGTGGGGCAAGGCCGGAGGCCAGACCAAGATCGACACGGCCAAGCGGGTCATGACCCAGGTGGTCCCCGCTCTGCCACAGGAAGTACGGGTCGGCCTGACAGCCTATGGTCATAACCGCAAAGGGGATTGTAAAGATATTGAAACGCTTATTCCATCCGGTTCGACCGACCGCAAAGGTCTGCTGGGCAAAGTAACCGCCCTTTCACCCAAGGGCATGACGCCTATCGCCGCCTCTATCAAGACCGTAGCCGACCAGCTCAAGGGGAAAGAAACGGAGACCACAATCGTCCTTGTCAGCGACGGTGAAGAGACCTGCAACGATGATCCATGCGGAGTGATCACGGCCCTGAAAGGTTCGGGGATCAAATTCATCCTGCACGTGGTCGGCTTTGATGTCAATACCAAGCAGAAAGAGCAGCTTGCCTGCCTTGCCAAAGAGGGTGGCGGCAACTATTTCGGCGCCGCTGACAGCAACTCTCTACTGGCCGCTTTTAAAACCGTTGAGCAGGAAGTCATCAAGAAAGTCGAATTTGAAAAAGCGAAAACCACCACCAAAAAGAAAGCCTCCGGGCTTGGAAAACTGCACATCGTTATTCCGGAACAGGGTCTTGTCAGCGTGGGGTTACTGAAGTTCATCAGAAAAAAGGACAATAAAGTTATCCGCACCGTTAAGGGCCTCAAAAAAGATGCCACCTATCCATTCCCATCGGGAACTTATGAAATTGTCGCCGGATTCAAAAATCCCAACTACAAAGCCCCGTCGGAAGTCTCTTTCGGTGAGTATGAAGTTGTCGGCGGTGAAACAAAAGATATCAAACTCGGTCTGCTCCTGGTCAATATATCCGACAGCCTGGCAAAGATTCCCGCCGGCGGAGTTATTCTCACCCAACCCGACAATCCCAAGTTCAACTTGAATCTGCTTGCCGAAAACGGCTACTACCTCTTTAAGCCCAAACCGCTTCCTGCGGGCAAGTATGTTTTCAACGTTCATTATAAACGATCGTATCTCTGGCGTACCGCAGAAACACCTGTTGCCCTCTCAAATCCATTGGATGTCCCGGAGGCCGGTGAACAGGTAGTCACCATTGACTCGGGAATCCAGTTGAAAAAGGCGGCTGACTCTTCTATGGAAGGTTGGGAACTTCGCAGCAGCGACGGCGCAAAAACTATCATGAAAATTGTGAATGCCTCAAACGGCGACTATCCTCTCTGGGCACCATACGCGGTAATGCCGAGCACATATCAACTCCTTGTGATGCTCAAAGGGATGGAAGAACCAATGATGGTCTCAGATAATCTCACTATTCAAAAAGGTGAGTTGCTGGAATTTGATACTGGGTTATAATACAGCACACAGTACATTCAAAACAACCTTGGAGGCCCTGTAATGAAAAGGATTAAAACACTCGCAATTGTTATCGCCGCCGCAATGCTTCTGTCATCCATATTAACTGCGTGCCCGATACCACCGCCGCCCGGCCCACGAGTACGGGGGCCTAGACCACCGGTACCTGTTCCCATGCCGGGACCAGGACCACGGCATCGTCCCCCACGTCCCTTCTAATAACAGAGGTCTTTTTAAAGACGACAAGCCGTTGCCTTATTGAAAACAGGACAACGGCTTGTTTCTTTACAGACCGAAGTATGCCTCCTGCCTATTTTAGAGGACATGCTCCGAGTATAATAAGTTAACTCATATCTGCGGCCAACCGTCATTCCGGCGCATCGTCATTCCAGTATGCATTTAGCTGGAAAAGCTGGAATCCATCAAATCAACACCGACCTACAACTCCTCCATCCTGCTGCATTTATCAAGGGACTGCTGCATGTCACCGCAGTTCTTGCGAACTCCACCCATTAATATTGCTACTTTTTCCAAAAAAGGATCATCGTCATCAAGAGCTTTTGCTGCCCGGGTCAGAATTTTCTCACCCTTTTCCACATAATCCCGCAGCTCTTTCATCACCTTTTTTCTTTCCAGATGCTTCTCCTTTTCGCTGATCAGCAGCGGCATCAGCCGTTCAATGGACAACTGCACCAGTCCATCGCGTGGAATCATGAAATGGGATGAAACCGCCTCAAGATTTTCCAGTGTCTTCCTGCTGATGACATAGGTCTTGGCCACTCTTTCTTCATCTTTATTCAAACCATCGAACTGTTCGGCCAACCCGGCCAGAATATCGACATCATCCATGAGATGGTCAAACAGCGACTTCTGCTTGATACCCAATTGTGACGACAGGGCGCTTAACAGGAGTATAGAACGGGGAGGCAGCCTGAATGTAGCCCTGACCGACTGCTTTGCCCGCAAAGCAAGCACCGGGACTTCGCTAATATCGATTACCGTAAAAGAGGTCATTCGTTTCTTCATTACAACTCCCGCCCATCCTCTTATTACTTTTTAAATATTTTATAAAAAGTAATATTAATTTATTGACATTGCCATTTTCATTATTATTTTTTTTGTCACAAGAGTAAAGGAAAATCGAAACGGCCTCGCAGTCGTTCCGATGATAGAAAATAACTTATGGAGGCACATTATGAACCTGATCAAAGTACACCCAAGACGAACTCTTTGCCATTCCGAAGACCCATTCCGGCTCTTTGATGATTTTTTTACACCCTTAACCGGCTTTAAAGCGGCTGGTGATGATGTGAACCCGCCAACGGTAGACATCTACGACAGGGATGACAAGATTGTGATCGAAGCTGAAATGCCCGGATTCGACAAAAAAGACATCCATGTGGATGTCAAGGGTAAACTACTGACCCTGGCCGGCGAACGGAAGCGGGATGAAGAGGTAAAAGAAAAGAAAACTTATCGACGGGAGAGGTATTACGGAAAGTTCGAGCGCAGCTTCAACCTGCCGTTTGAAATTGATCCCGATACCATTGCCGCCAATTACACCAAAGGCGTCCTTGCTCTTGAAATCCCCAAACCG
>CAZLGM010000183.1:0-6803 GCA_964558875.1 uncultured Desulfocapsaceae bacterium | reverse complement strand
TATATATTCAGAACATTTGATATGATTTGGACATATGCACGTGACGAAGGGATTGTTATCCCCGCTAGCCCTACTAAAAAGAAATCATTTAAATTGCCAAAGATAGAAAATGAAAGGGAAAGGTTTCTTAGCTTTGATGAAGCACATAGGCTCATAGTTGCTGTAAAGAATCGTTCTTTACAGGCATATCATATGGCGGTACTGAGCCTGCACTCTGGTATGAGATTCTCTGAGGTGGCAAGGCTTCAATGGCAGCATGTTGATGTTGAGGAGGGTTTAATTCGCGTCTTTGATGCAAAAGGGAGTAATAGAACTCTTAAGATGAGCCTACATGTTATTGAGTTGTTTAAAAATTTGGAGAGAGATGAAGGGGGTAGACTTGTATTTCCTAATACAAAAGATGAGATTCAAAAGCAGGTGCCAAGTAGTTTTAAAAGAGCAATTAAGGATGTTGGTTTGAATGATGGTATTACCGATCCGAAATTGAAATTTGGGTTCCATGGGTTACGACATACAAGAGCGAGTTGGTTAAGAAAGGCAGGAGCAGATTTATATACAATACAAAAGATATTAGGGCATAAAACTCCAACCATGACTCAAAGATATAGTCACATTGAGAGTGAAGAAATCAAAGATATAACCGAAGCTGTTGATGACTTATTAAAAAAAGATAGAATGCTAAAGAAGTCCAAAGACAAGAAAATCACCCAATTACACAGGCAGGTGTATAATGTATAATACATATGAGGAGTGGTGGGAAACTGTTGTAACACCTTGGATTAGGGATTTTGTAGAGTCTGAGCTTGGAAGCATTGCAATACAACGTTTGAGTGATGAGATCCCTGATAATGAATTGAAAAATCAAGTATTGGATTCCTGCTACTACGCACAACATTTAAATACAGAAATAAATAGTAATAAAAAAGAATTTTTTCTCGATATTAATGACAAAGGCCGCAATCCAATTAAAGCTACAAAAGAATTGATTCGATTTTTCAAAAAATATGGTTCAGATGGAAATAATTACGTTGCAGTTTCTACATATTTCAAGATGTATGAAAGGGGAGTGAATATAGGGGATTTTACAAAAGGTCCTCTTTTAATAATGCTTGAGTCTCTGAAGGATGCTCTTCTGGAATACAAAGAACCTAATCCTTACAGCATTCAGCATGGTCGATTGATATATCCTAAACCCCCTAAAAAAAAAATTAAAAATTTGCAGACAGATCATCTTATTTTTGATCTCGCGTTTCATATCAGACGGTTTGTTTCATCAGTCACACAACCCATTTGGAGTGTTCCTTTGCCCATACCCAAAGTTCGGTATAATAAATTGAATGAGATTATTGTTATGTTTGTCGCAGCTGTACTGGATCACAATATGACAGAGCAGGCTGTAGGGGAGAGAATAACCTATTTTGTTAAAAGGAATATTAAAATCGTTGGTGAAGGTTATGTACCTCCGGTAGGGTTTAACTGGTCAATTCCAAAAAAATGACATCCAATTTACATTCAAGAAATAAAATCAATACCCTCCGTAAAATAAAATCACATTTTACAAAAATAATTCAAAATAATATTGCCTATAACTATTTGATATAATAAAGCATATTCTTTAAAAGAAACTAAATTTTAATATTTCTTTTTTACTTCCCTCTACAGTTTTGACAGCTAAATCGCCTTATCATAAGTTGAGAGTAGTTAACCAACCTAGGATAACAAAAACAATATAAGGAGGTTTAAAAAATGGAAAAAAAACACTTACCAGAAACAGTTCAAATGCTTATCAACAGTGTTAGGGAACAGACAGGGCCAGCAATACCTGTTTCAAGATTTGATGACTATCCTGCACTACCAACAGCCAAAACTATCAGAAATAAGAAATCACTGGGAAAAATCCCTGCTGACTGCTTCATTCACGATGGCACTAGACGCTGTCTTGTCTTGATGGATAAGTATCTCGCATACTGGGGTGCAGGCCTTACATCTAAAGTAGACGCTACTTGAGGGGGAGATTAAAAATGCTTAACACAGAAAAGAAAGCCCCGGTCGATGTAAACCAGGGCAATCAAAACAATGATTATACTAATAATATACCACAAAGTAGCGCTATTGTCAATGCTGAACCTGTTAATCAAGAGATTGTAACTTCTATGACTACTGGCTGCAATGCTATACATGATAATCGGTTGAGAACTTTTTTCTTTAACATTATTAGATATTTAGCTTCACGCAGTGGTTGCAAAGGTAAACTGGTCATAGCAAGCTATGGTCAGAACCCTGTAACAGGTCAAATTTTGATCCCAAAAGTGTCAAATTTTCCAATTGATACCGATTTTAACCCTATCGTTGAGCAGCTAATGCCAGAAAGGCACAGGAACATCTATATGCCTTTGTGTTTGATGAAATCAAGCCTTAAAGCGACTGCAAAAGGCACCGAGGATGATATTGAAGCTGTACTTGGGTTATGTGCAGACTTTGATGATAAGGATGCAGCCAACTATTTTAACAGATTACCCATGCCACCTGATTTTGTTATTGAAACTTCCAAAGGCAGATTTCAAGCTTTTTATTTTTTTAATGTGCCAGTCACTAAAGAACGGGCTAAAACTCTGGCAATTAGACTTCAAGCTTTTGCAAACTGTGATCATGGCACTAAAGATCTTTCTCATGTATGGCGAATACCCGACACCTGGAACTGGCCAAATAAAAAAAAAGTGGATGAGGGACGTAGTCCTGAGCCGCAACACGTCAAAGCAATCGCATGGCCAGGTACATATGTTGATGTAGATGAATTTGAAAGGAGGTTAGGGGAAGTAGAGCCAATCACAGCACAGGCAACCCCAATGCCATCTAACTTTTTGAATTTCAATGTTTATAACAAGACCTCGTTGAAGGTTTTGAAAATTTACATTGATAATTTACCTCCTATTTTCTGCGATGAATATCACAAATGGATTGAGGTGGGTATGGTTCTGCACTATGAGACAGATGGAAGTGATGATGGCTATGAAGTTTTTGATACGTGGAGTAAACGCAGTCCCAACTATGTAAGTAAAGAAGATACACGTAATAAGTGGGATTCATTCACTGTCAAAAATGATAATAAACAGCTCACAACTGGCTCTATCATCTTCTGGCTCAAAGAAGCTAATGCGTTTGAGAAGACCAATACACAGGTGCAAGAAGAATTAAGAAAAATGCTCGATGGTACACCTCAAGGTGAAATTGAGGCATCATGGGTAGTGATTGCTGCAAACTTGGATCCTGCACCGGCACAAGTATTTATACGGCAGATTGCTAGTAAGGCCGATGTTGGAATTAACATTTTAAAGCAGGAGCTTAAGAATTATAAAGCTCTCTTGAAACGAAAACGCACTGAACAGCAACGTCAAAATGCGTCACAAGAGCGCCAAAACAAAGGTATCAAAGATATCTTAATCAATGATCGAGAGATGAGTTCAACGTTAAAACAGATGGAAGAATTTTGTGATGGTATTTTTGTCCATACTGGTAGTCTTGTGATTGTTGCCAATGAGCAGCCCACATCTATCAGCATGATAAAAAAGTCTCGCGAGCAAGGAGTGCAATATCCTACGATGCCGATTATCAAGCCTCTCAAAAAAGAAAGTTTACGTCTTGCTTTAGAAAAGACTACTCAGTGCTGTTGTAATAGCCAAGAAGGCCCTGCTCCCTGCCAATGGCCCGATTCATACCTAAATACAATGTTACAGGGTTTTTCTTCAAAAATACCACCTTTAACCGGTATTGTAGAACATCCGTTTGTTGATGACAATTTCAATATAATGACTCAGCAGGGTTATGACCCCTCCACTGGATTATATATTACCTTTAATAACCTTGAATCGTTTGTAGTAAATAGGGAGTTTGATCAGCAGGATGCAATAGAGTCTTATAACTATCTTACTGATTCTGTCTTTGCTGACTTCCCATTTGTTAATGATATTGCAAAAGCAGCAGCTGTCTCTGCCCTTTTGACTGCAATCCAAAGAAAAATTTTATCCACAACAACAGGCTGTCCAGCGTATTTGCTTGATGCACCTGATCAAGCCAGTGGGAAAACCACTCTAGCACAGGTAATAAGCTCATCAATATATGGCCGCCCAGTTGCAGCAACCAGCTTCACAACTGATGAAGTGGAACTTGGTAAACATATTCTTGCTATCTTGATGGAGGGGCAATCCTGTGTTCTATTTGATAATATTGAGCAAGGAACGACCATAGATTCAGCAAGACTGGCAACTGCTATAACCAATGAAACGTTTACCGACAGAGTGCTTGGAGCCAACAGAAATGGCAGTGCACCAACTCAGGTTCTGTGGTTATTCACAGGGAATAATATAAATTTGAAAGGTGATTTCAAATCTCGTATTTTGAGTATAAGACTTGAAGCAACTGAAGTCCGAAGAACTTTTACACGACTTAATGTAGTTGATTGGTGTATAGATAATAGAATTAGTATACTACAAGCATGCCTTACTATTATATTGGCTGCTAAAGGCCTTAAAACAGATTTAAAACCGCATAGATTTACAGAATGGGATAAGTTTGTAAGACAGCCGATATATAATGCTTCTGGGCATGATATTGCTTCTATGTTTGATGATAATGAAAGACTTGATCCTGAAACTGAGACTCAAGCAATATTTTTTGAAGAGCTTCTCAAACAGTTTGACAAAAATGCAGGGAGCATGACTGCACATGATATTGCAGAAAAAGCTGGGAAAGGTGGAACCTTCTTTACAGCTCTGCAAGGAGTAATGCCACGACTGCGCACTGAAAATAATCCGTCAGCGAGAGAAGTGGGTTATGTCTTAAGAAGCCTTAAGGGTAAAACAATCAATGGACTCAGGCTTGAAGCCAAGACCATAACTACACACAAAAATAAAAATAAACAAGGCTGGTCGATTAGAAAAATGTAAGCCTAGAAACCATGCCCTTAAAACACTAATTTTAAGGGCATTTTTATGAAAAAAAACTGCAGGTAGTGATGGAGTGATAAAAAGCCAAATCCAATTAGGAAAAATTTTGAGATTGTGTTTTTTTAGATAGGTGGAGATAGAAAAAAGTGTGTTTCCCAGATAAACCGGTATGGCAGATGTCTTTTATCACTACCTGTATTTTTTAGCGAATTTTGGGAATCGCTTGAATAACAGCTGTTTCCGTTGTTTTCAGGAGTAAAAAACATGGAGTGATACTTTTTAGAGATAGAGCTATGGAACAAGATAGGTATTTTATACAGATAGGTACCTTTTAAAGATTCTGTATCTATTGAAAAATATGTTTCACGTTGTTGTATCTCTGAAAGCCTTGGTATTGTAAGGTGATATCTATTTTGAAACTTAAAAATTAATATTATGTTTCACATTGCTTTTTAGTGCATTTTTTAATGTGATTTTTAATCAAAGTTTATTAAGTTTGATCCATACGGTGAGTTCCTTATTATCGGGCTTAATGAGGAAAGAATAGTTGGATGTATAGTGCTTCGCAGACTGGAAAGTAATGTATGTGAGATGAAGCGCCTTTTTGTTAGGCCAATGTCCAGAAGGACAGGATTAAGTAAACAATTTGCATAGGAGATAATTATCATCGCACGAGATCTTGGTTACTCACTGATGCGGCTTGATACACTCGATAGACTCACTGAGGCCATGCCCCTTTATTAAACTCTCGGCTTTCGGAGGGTGAAGCCTTAATTATGGCAACCCACTTCATGGTGTTGTATGTTGGGAACTGGATTTGAAAAAAAGCTATATTGCCAAAAACACTTATTAAACAGGTTTGTTTTACCACCGTGACGTCTTGATACCATTGAAATCAATCTTGACTTAATAACTACATATAGTATATTATATATAATAATAACACTATATATAGTAGATTCGCTTAGTAATTGAGGCGAAAAGGAGGGAGCATGGGTGGATCGGGGTCGGGCAGTTGGTGCAGGTGGGACTCAAAATTAACAGTTGAAAGCCAGCATAGAATAGATGTCAGATGGCTGAAAAAGCACAATTATTTACACCCTGGTTCAATGGGTTCATTGTCCTGGTCTTGTGGAGACCAAGACACAGGATCTATAGGTTTTCAGATGAAAGAAGATAGAATGGTTCTCAACTATAGGCATAGGCACCCAGACGGTGAGTGGGAGGATGTTGAGCAGATTGTTCCAGTTATTAAAACTCCCTGCAATTATGGTGGATACAGAAAGTGGTTTCTCTGTCCCAAATGCTCAAGGCGAGTGGGGATTTTGTATGGTACAGGGAAATACTTCCTATGCCGGCACTGTTATGATCTGACCTATACTTGCTCCAATGCTTCCCCTCTTAAGAGGATCTTTGATAGAACAGAGAAACTGAGGAGAAAATTAGGAGGAGATAATGACCCGTTTTTGTCTCCTATACCTGAAAGACCTCGAGGTATGCATCGATCCACTTACAGAAAGATTGCAGATGAGCTTAGAAGATTAGAAAATTTTGGTAATGACTGGATGTATTCGAAATATGGTCTGCAGTTTTAATGGTGCCGGCAGGGTAGCCGTGTGCCTTATTAGCTCTTTATGGGCGTGAAAAACTTATTTTAAGACGCTTAAACTGCTCACCCATATTCATAAAAACATTCCGGACCCTTTTATTTGACAACACAATGGAGTTGAAGCGAAAATATGTCTCACTCCTGTTGCAGAGGCTGTTTTTAATAATGCCAGGAAAAAGGCAAAACAGTTACAGGGAGTTTTTATTTAACCTGAAAAGAAAGATTTTTTAACAGTCACTTTAATCTCCAAT
>CAZLGM010000182.1:0-6884 GCA_964558875.1 uncultured Desulfocapsaceae bacterium | reverse complement strand
AAGACGGTTATCGGTAACAACAATATGATCATGGGCTATAGCCATATTGCCCATGACTGTAAAATAGGCAACCACTCTGTTCTGGCCAATCTGGCAATACTGGCAGGGCATGTGGAGATCGGCAACAGGGTGTTTTTGAGTGCCAACGTCGGCCTTCATCAGTTTTGCCGAGTGGGCGATTTTGCCTTTCTGGGTGGAATGTCCGGATACGGGCGTGATATACCGCCGTATGTTATGGTCTCAGGCTTCCGAAGTAGTGTGCGTATCTCCGGACTCAATAAAATCGGTTTGAAAAGAAACGGTTTTGACCGTGAAACCATATCGAGAATAGATAGGGTGTTTCGGATTATCTATCACTCCTCCGATTTGCTGTTTAAAGATGCTCTGAGTCAAGCAAAAGAAGATGCAGCTGACTGTCCAGAGGCTGAGTATATGGTCAGCTTTTTTGAAAATTCAAAACGGGGTGTTGTTACCAGCGCCAAAGAGTAACCGGTGCGTCGTTATCAAATCGCTGCTGTAAGAATATGGCTGTTCAACAGGAAAATATAGGCATAATTGCGGGTTCGGGTCAGTTTCCTCTTCTGTTTATTGAGGCGGCCCGGGAGGCCGGACGACGAGTGGTGGTCATTGCGATCAAAGGGGAGACAACCGCGGAAGTAGCTGAAGCGGCAGATGCTGTTAAATGGATAAAACTGGGTCAACTTGGCAAGCTGCTCAGGTTCTTTCATGAACAGTCTGTGGATGAGGCGGTTTTTCTGGGAGCAATCAATAAAACGCGGATTTTCCGGGATGTCATACCCGATTTGAAAGCGATTCTGCTGTGGAACAGGATCGACACCAAGCAGGATGATGCGATTTTGCGTGCAGTCGCCGATTACCTTGAAGAGCAGAATATTCATATTCGTGAATCCACCCTGTATCTGAGCCATCTGCTTTTTCCTCAAGGGGTTTTGACCAGAAAGAGACCAAACGAAGAACAGATCAAAGATATCGAGTTTGGCTGGAAAAATGCCAGGGCCATCGGCAGCCTTGATATCGGTCAGTGTGTAGTTGTCAGAAACTGTTCGGTGGTGGCTGTGGAAGCTATTGAAGGCACCGATGCGACAATCCTGCGGGGCGGTCAACTGGCAAAAGAAAAAGCGGTGGTAGTCAAGGTAAAAAAACCGGGACAGGATTTTCGTTTTGATCTGCCGGCCACCGGTTTAACAACCATTGAAAACCTCAAAAACGTTAACGGAAGTGTTCTGGCAGTTGAGGCGGGACAGGCGCTGCTGTTTGATCAGGAACGGGTTATCGAACAAGCCGACCAAGCCGGAATCGTAATCGTCGGTATTACTGAGAAAGAGGACGGCAGTCTGGTATTTTAAACGTTGAGCATCCACTGGCACTGCATCTTTGCTTGATTTAACAACCTGATAT
The DNA here is from genome assembly GCA_964558875.1 of uncultured Desulfocapsaceae bacterium. Classification (GTDB taxonomy): domain Bacteria; phylum Desulfobacterota; class Desulfobulbia; order Desulfobulbales; family Desulfocapsaceae; genus CAZLGM01. The sequence goes on along the minus strand of CAZLGM010000182.1, from coordinate 5,465 downwards.
AGCCCAATATTGTTAGGTTGATAAAACAAGCAAAGTTACAGCACTATCGAATGCTCCGATGGGCCAGCTCTTATCTAGTGTCAAAACGGAAGTAACATAGTACCCTAGATAGATCCGTAGTTTTTCTTAACATTATCAAGCAAAATAACGACCTCTTGTACGGATTAAGAAATGCAGGCAATGATCCTGGCAGCTGGTTTTGGAACTCGGCTGCTTCCTTATACAGCCATTCGGCCCAAGCCTCTTTTTCCGATCCTCAATGAACCACTGCTGCTATTAACAATCAAACGTCTTCAGCAGTCAGGCTGCAACCCTATTGTCGTCAATTGTCATCATTTAGCTGATCAGATTATTGATGCAGTTACACCTTTTAATGGTGTACATGTTCTTCGGGAACAAACGATCCTGGGGACAGGCGGCGGGATTCGTTCAGCCGTTCATCTTTTCCGGGATGAGCCCATCATTGTCACTAACGGAGATATCTATCATACGGTGAATATAGAATCGTTTTACCGTTTTCATCTGTTATCCGGGAGTGAAGTCAGTCTGGCTATGCATGACGAGCCTCGCTTCAACAGTGTAGAGGTCATTGGTGACAAGGTGGTCTCCTTTGACAATAATGAGTCAAAACACCTTCTGGCTTTTACCGGAATTCATGTGCTCAATAGGGATGTGTTGTTTGAAATACAAAATGAAGGTTTTTCTTCAATTATTGATCTATACAGACAGTTACTCCGGCAGGAGTGTAAAATCTCATCCAAACGGGTGGACGAAAAATACTGGACTGACATGGGAACGGTCCCCGATTATCTCCGGCTTCACCAAAAACTCCTGCAGCAAGAGATCAACTGCTGGAGTCAGACCGATACTCAACCATCAAGTCCTTTTTTATTGGCAACAGATTTGAGACAGGGACCTAACCTGTCGATGCACGACTGGGCCTGTGTTGGATCAGCTACAATCGGCAGTGATGTGGTCATTGAACGCTCGGTTATCTGGGATGGAGCTGTTGTCCCAGACGGACAGATCGTCAAAGATGCAATTATAGCACCATCTTAAATCCGTGACAGAGAATTGTCATTTTGCTTGATAATATCTTGATATGATGAAAGATATTATGAATATAATTGTTTTGCCCAAAAGAAAAATTCGCCCTTCGGGGTGCTCATGGATTCATGAGCATAAAAAAACCGGAAATCCCGTCTGGTTAACAGGTTTTCCGGTATTAGGTAAGTAGTTGTTTAGGCGCCTTTCTAAAACATAAAGATCAAGGAAAGGAGGAACATGCTGATTTCATTGTCGATTCCTGCAATATCGTTATAGACTGTCTGCTCACCAGTTGTTTGCCGGGTTATGGTCGTATCGCCGGTTGTGGTGAAATATTTGGTCAACTGGAATCGTCCGCCCAGGGCAATGTGTTTTGTAAATGTATAGGTGGCACCGAAATTAAGGGAGAACATGGTACCGAGATCGAAGTCTCTCTCGTAGACAAGGTCTCTTACATGGTGGTGGTCGGTATCCGAAGCCATGGAGAGAAAAGAAGCGGCAATACGTCCGTCAAGGGTAACAGGTTCAATATCGATCTCAAAACCAATGCCTAAATAAGGAACCTGAAAGGTTTGTTCATAGGTAATGCCGAGTACGCCATCCATGAAGGTTCCGGAGGTGTTTCTGAAACCACCTATTGAATAGATAAACTCACCACCGCGAGCCTCCCATTCCCAATTGTCCTGCTTATATCCGACAATGGCGCTGATGGCAGTATTCTGGTTTCTGAAAAAGATGAATTCGGCATTAACGTCGAACATCGTTCCTTTTGTCAGTTCAACATCATCATGGTGCGACCAGTCGGACCATAGAGAAGTGGTATATCGCCAGTCATAATCGTCAAGTTCATTGGAGCCGCTATTGGCATTGAAGAAAATATCACCATTGATTTTCAGCCATTCAACCGGCTGAATAGTGACACCGGCGCCAACCATCAGAACATTTTGTATACTCCAGATCAGCTGGCTGAGTTTGTTGTCACTGCCCGCAGGCCAATAAACCAGTTCGTTCGCCTGTCCGGTTAACAAGCCAGCGCTAATGCGAGCGGTGACAATGACAATATCCTTATTAATGGTAATTTCGGTTTTGGTCTGCCCGGGAACAGCATCGGCGGTCATGGAGGCTGAGGATGAACCAGCGATCAGGAAAAAAGAGAGTAAAAAACAAACAAAACTCCATCGGCACCGGGATGGCTGAGTAACAGATTTATCCGGTTTCATATCATCCTCCTTCGCACAAGTAAAAGATAACCAACAAAAAGAGCTAACCTCACTTAATTATATCAAATAACATAAAGAAACTCAAAGAGTTTCTAGGATGTCCGGAAAACTGTTTTTAACAGACAGCTAAACTCTACACACAGTCGAAATTAACGCCAACTCGTTTTCTCTTACGCTGTTGTTATTACCTTTTATGATGATCTTTTCCAGTGTAGTAGTTGATCCAGGAGCTTGATTCGGCCAGGGACCAGTTCTTTGGCGGCAGCAGATCGCTTTTCCTGATTACCTCATACCGAGTGTCAGGAAGTTTGTCATAGACATTAACCCAGAAGCACTTCTTCTGATTCGGGTAAACTTCGCAAAAACCATTTGTCGAGCCGCCGCATGGCCCATTTATCATTCTCTTTGGGCAGCCTGACTGAGGGCAGAGATAACCCGATTCGGAAAGTGTGCAGTCACCGCACATACGGCAGTGAAAGAGTACTTTTTTAACAACAAGCTCTACACCGTTATACAATTTATACAGTAGATTTCTTTTTGAACAGAAAATAGAAAATGCCCGAAAAACCGAGAACAGGACGCCCCGGCCATTAAAAAGTGCATTATGAACCAGGTGATTGCAGGAGTATGAAAATGAGAAATTACGCCCAGCTTCTTCTTTTTTTCTGTTATACATGTACCAGGTTTTGCCGTTAGGATAGTGCATCTCTTCGAGATGTTCCCGCCAATCCGGTTCAAAGCGTTCTGCCTGGTCAAGGATGAACTCAACCTTGTCAAAATCCAGTTCGTTGCCGCCCAGATGAATACCATCGTATCCCAGTCCTTTCAGGCAACTGATCATTTTTGCCCCTCTTATCAGCCGGGCCTCTTCTGCTTTGTCCTGGTTTTCAGCCTCTTGAAGTATTGTCTTCAATAGTTTCTGAGGGAAAAACACGCCTGGTACTTTCTCCTGGGCCATTCGTCGGGCAACAATGGTGTTTGGAATGAAAACGTTGGCGAGAATAGGAGCATTGATTGATGCATGTTTGCAGAACTGGAGAAGCTCCTTGAATTTCTCCATATCATAGCCAAGCTGGGTGACGATAAAATGGGCACCGGCTTCGATCTTTTTTTCCAGCTTGATATATTGAAATTTTTGTTCAGCTTCCGTTTGTTTAAAGGGTGAGACAACACAGCCTGTCAGAAAATCCATGGACGGCAGTTCCATCTCCCCGCCGGGGACATGTTTCAACAAAGATGGCTGATTTTTTAGTGAATCGATCAAGCTGAGCATCTGGGGGGAATCCAGGTCAAAAACAGGCATGGCCTGACCGTGGAAACCGTGTCGTGGATAATCCCCACCCATAACCAGCAGACTCATGAAACCATGCCGGTGACACTCAAACAGTTGGCTTTCTGCCATGTTTCTGTTTTTATCTTTGAGTGAGAAGTGGATAAGCGGCTCAATACCTATTGACTGAATATCCAATCCCAGGGCTCCTGGAGCAAGGGCCGGATGGCCACCCGGGTTGTCGGTTATTGAGAGAGCTTTGATGCGGCCGTCGTTTTTTGCATGATGGGCAAAATCAAGCAGTCTTTCAATTTTCTTTCCACCGGAGCCTCTCCCTGGTACCAGTTCGTAGGTAAGGGTGAAGTCCTCTTTATCGAAAAGTGATTTTTTAAACTGCTCTGTTGTGGTAGCCGATGTCATCTGATATTTTATTTTTATTTTAATATGAATCCGTTACAAAGATAGTTGGTTTGTAACGGATTCAAAGTTATTTCATACAGTAGGCATGAAACGGAAAATAGAAAGAAAATTTATTAATATCGTGGAATCCCTGATAAAAGATACAGGATTTACAGGAGCCGGGCTATCTGAAGATGACCTGTCCACTCTAAGCTTCCAACAGCTGGTAGGGGATGGTTCATCGCGGCGGTTTGTCCGGGTGAGTGCTGGTAATCGAGCTATCTGCCTGGCGGTGGCCCCTGGAGAGGCAGATTCCAAGAAAAGGGAGGAAGCACGCTCGGCCAGAATGATCGGTCGGTATCTTTATGGTCTGGGTGTGCCGGTTCCGGACCAATATGGCTATGATGAGGCAACCGGTATCATTCTGTTTGAAGACCTGGGTGATGTTAAACTTCACGATCGGGTAACGGAATTAACAGCTCAGTCGAGTAGCTTTGAGCAAGACCCTGTCTATTCTCTTTATCGCCAGGTTATAAAACAGATGATTCCCATGCAGATTCGGGGTGGAAAACAGTTTGACCCGTCCTGGTGCTGGGACACACCTCGATATGATTCAAGGGTGATGATCAATAATGAATCAGGATATTTCTGTCGGAGCTTTCTTCAGGATCTCACCGGTTCATCGGTTTCGGAAGAGCTGAGAGAAGAGTTTGTCGAGCTTGCACGAATCTGTGAGCAAGAGGAACCGGTTTATTTTCTCCATCGCGACTTTCAGTCGAGAAATATAATGATCAAAGACGACCGGATTCGATTTATCGATTTTCAGGGTGGTCGGTTGGGGCCTCTACAGTATGATCTGGCTTCACTGTTGATAGACCCCTATGTCGGTCTGCCTGGTGAAGTTCAGGCTAGGCTTCTGGATTATTATGTCGAGCTTGCAGAACAACAATGGAATATTAACGGAGTCCGGCTGAAAAACTACTACCCATATCTGGCCCTTCAGCGTAATCTTCAGATAATTGGTGCTTTCTCTTTTCTGGGTTATCAGAGGAACAAGCATTTCTTCAGACAGTTTCTCTATCCTTCATTGTTGATGCTGGAAAATCGTTTAACTGCCACCTGCTTTGATTCTTTTCCCCAGTTGCGTAGCGTTGTGGGGTCATCTGTTTATCTGTTGCAAAATGATGCAAAGTTTAACCCGATCGATTAGATAGTGGTCATGCAGAATACAGCTCATTCAATTGTGGCCCTCGTTGGCCGGCCCAACGTGGGAAAATCGACCCTGTTCAACAGGATAACCAGGTCGAGAAAGGCTCTTGTTGACCCGACACCGGGTGTCACCAGGGATCGCCACTATGAGCGGGTACGTTGGAACGATAAATCGTTCATCCTGATCGATACCGGCGGTATTGATGATGCCCAGAATGACCTGATGGTCGGTCATATACGTAATCAGGCAATGGCTGCAATTGAAGAGGCCGATATTATCCTGTTTCTGATGGACGGTAAACAGGGATTGACTCCAGCGG
>CAZLGM010000181.1:0-7004 GCA_964558875.1 uncultured Desulfocapsaceae bacterium | reverse complement strand
AGTTGGGAGAGAAGATGGAGAATATTGAAGACCTGGGCAGAATCGCTGCTCAGTCAGCCAAACAGGTTATCATCCATCGAATGAAAGATGCCGAAAAAGAGGTTATTTACGAGTTGTTCAAAGACCGGCTTGGAGAGGTGGTAAGTGGTATTGTTCAGCGGTTTGAACGGGGCAATATGATCGTCAACCTCGGCCGCACCGATGCAGTATTGCCCAAGGATCAGCAGATTCCCAAACGGTCATTCAAGCAGGGAGATCGAATACGGGCCTATCTTTTGGATGTCCAGCAGAACAGCAGACATTCCCAATTGCTGCTGTCGAGGACATGTGATGAGTTCTTAGAGAAGCTGTTTAATCTTGAGGTACCGGAAATTGCAGAAGGAATCGTCAAGATTATGGGTGTCAGCAGAGATCCAGGCTTTCGTGCGAAAATTGCTGTGAGTTCACTGGAGACAGATGTGGACCCGGTAGGCGCCTGTGTCGGAATGAAAGGCTCCCGCGTCCAAAATGTAGTTCAGGAACTTCAGGGAGAGCGTATCGATATTGTTCCGTGGAGCCCTGATCCGGCAAAATATGTGTATAACGCCCTGGCTCCTGCCCGGGTCAGCATGGTTATTGCCGACGAAGAGGCAAAGACGCTGCTGGTGGTTGTTCCAGATGATCAGCTCTCATTGGCCATCGGCCGTCAGGGACAGAACGTCCGGTTGGCTTCCAAGCTTCTGGGGTGGCGTATTGATGTCAAGAGCGAGCAGCGGTGGGCCAATCTCGATGATAAAGGCTACCAGTCATTGCTCACTATAGAGGGTATCAGTGAGGCTCTGGCCGATAAGCTATTTGGACGTGAGATAAAATCTGTCGGCGATATGGCTGTAGCATCCATTGAAGATCTGACTGTAATCAGGGCGATTGATGATGAAATGGCAGGATTTTTTATCAACTCCGCAAAGGAAAAAATAGAAAGCGGAGAGTATGAATCTTCTGAGGAGTCTGATTCAAATGGACAACAATCGGCTGAGGAACAGCCGGTGGAAGAGGCTCAGGAGCCGGAAGAAAACCAAGTAGCCGGTGATGAGGAAATGGTGGAGAACCTGGAAGAAGAGGAACCAACAGCTGAGCTGGAAGAAGAGCTGCAGGAAGAACAGGTTCCTTCCGAAGAAGAGTAGAATTGATCGGTGAGCAAGGTTCTTCGTACCTGTAAAACGTGTGGTAAAAAAACAAGTAAACAGAATCTGAATAGATATGTATTACGCGACGCCGCGCCAGTCCTGGACCATTCGTCAACTATGGATGGCAGAGGGGCGTATTGCTGTAAGAATAAACAATGTAACAGGCTGTTTCTGAAAAACGGAAACAAATGGAAAAGAGCTTTTCGTATCAAACTGTAATGAGTGGGAATGAGGTCATCGCACCACAAAGACGGGAGTATTAAATGAGCAGGGTGAGGGTCTACGAACTGGCCAAAGAGGCCGGTATGAGCAGTAAGGCGTTGGCTGATAAATTGATTGAACTGGGGTTCGACATCAAGGGACACAGCTCGACAGTTGATGCCGAAGAAGCTGATCGAATCCGTGAAACCGTTTTAAAGACCTCCAATACCGAACTGGTTGAAAAACGGATCAGCGGCTCTAAAGGGCCGACTGTTATCAGACGACGGTCAAAAGTGATACGTCGTCGACCGGCTGTCGGCAAAGAAGTTGTCGAAGAAACAGTTGAGGAAGAAGCACTCGGTGAAGAAGAGCTGTCGAAAGAAGGTGAGCCTGAAACTCCGCCAACTGAGCCTGTAGAGGAAGAGGTCGGACAGGAAACAGTTCCTGAGGAGGTCGTGGCCGAGGAAGAAGTGGTTCAGGAAGAAGAGATTCAGGAAGAAGGTGTAGAGGCCAAAGAGAAACCGAAGAAAAAGAAAAATGAAAAGAAAGCCTCAGCCCGAAAACCGATAGCCAAAGTTGTCGGTACTATCGAGATTCCTGTTGAAGAGGAAAAACCGGCAAGGGGCAGGAAGAAAGGAAAACGGTCGGCAGCGATTCGTACTCAACGGGCTTCCGTAGCCGATGAAACTCCTGGTCCATTGACTGATCAGGGAACCAAGGGTAAGAAAAAGGATCGGCGCGCCTCAGATGATGACAAAGACCGGGCAGCCAAAGGCAGAAAACAGAAGAAAGGTCGAAAAAAGGTCAAATTCACCCATTTCGGAGCCGATTATGAAAGCGGGTTTGGCCCAAGGGGTCGGCGGGCAAAAGGTAAGAAGAAAAAGAAGGCCGCCCAGCCTCCGTCTGAAATGAAAGCGAGCAAGAAACGGATAAAGGTTTACGAGACTATTACCGTCGGTGATCTCGCCTCCCGTATGCGAGTCAAAGCCAGTGAAGTCATTGCCAAGCTGATGGGACTCGGAGTCATGGCCACCATGAATCAGGCTCTGGATGTGGATACTGCAACCATCATTGCCGCTGATTTTGAATATGAGATCGAGCAGGGAATTACCGAGGAGATCGGTATCCAGCAACTCAAAGAGCAGGAAGAAGGTGGCGAAGCTATTGCGCGTTCTCCTGTGGTGACTGTCATGGGTCATGTCGATCATGGAAAGACTTCCATTCTCGATGCCATCCGTAAGACCGATGTGGCAGAGGGCGAAGCCGGTGGAATTACCCAGCATATCGGCGCCTACCATGTCAAATCCAAAGACGGAGACGTCACCTTTGTCGACACCCCTGGTCATGCCGCCTTTACGGAAATGCGCTCCCGTGGTGCCCAGATCACTGATCTGGTTATTCTGGTAGTGGCCGCGGATGACGGAGTCATGGAGCAGACCAGAGAGGCAATCCACCATGCCCAGGCAGCTGAAGTACCGATCATTGTAGCTGTGAATAAGATTGATAAGGACAATGCTGATCCGGATCGGGTTAAACGGGAACTGGCCGAACTTGATCTGACCCCTGAAGAGTGGGGTGGCGAAACCATTTACTGTGAGACATCGGCAAAGAAAAATACAGGTATTTCCGCCCTGATGGAGAATATGCAGCTCATGGCGGAGATGCTTGAACTCAAAGCCGATCCCAACAGGAAGGCAACCGGCAGGGTTGTGGAGGCAAAACTGGATAAAGGCAGAGGTGCCGTTGCCACGGTACTGGTCCAGGAAGGAACGTTAAAAAAGGGAGACCATTTTGTTGTCGGCCAGTTCAGCGGTAAGGTTCGGGCTATGTTAAACGATAAGAACAGACCCATTAAAGAGGCAGGACCATCAATACCGGTCGAGGTCCAAGGGCTTTCAGGAGTGCCGTCGGCAGGTGATGAATTCATTGTTGTGACAGATGAGAAAATGGCCAAGACCGTTTCCCAGTCTCGTTCTCTCAAGGCCCGGGAGCAGGGGTTGGCGAGCAACTCCAAGATATCGCTTGATAAACTGTTTGAAAAGATGAGCGAAGGAGATGTGCTGGAGCTGAGAGTTGTTCTGCGGGCCGATGTCCAGGGTACACTGGAGGCCTTTGCCAAAGCGGCTGAAAAGCTCTCTACCGATGAGGTAAAAGTTCGGGTTCTCCATGAAGGCACAGGGACCATAACCGAGTCTGATATCCTGCTTGCTTCCGCGTCGGAAGCGATCATTATCGGTTTCAATGTTCGACCGACGGCCAAGGTGAAAGAACTGGCCACCAAAGAGAACATCGATGTCCGGTCTTATGATGTAATCTATCATGCCCTTGATGATATCAAAAAGGCTATGGTCGGCATGCTCGAGCCCACCTTTGAAGAGGATGTCATCGGCACTGCCGAAGTCAGGGATACTTTCAAAGTTCCCAAAGTGGGAACCATTGCCGGCTGCTCTGTGGCTGACGGGCTTATCAGAAGGAATGCGGGCGTTCGGGTATTACGCGAAGGTGTGGTCATCTATACCGGTAAAATCAGTTCGTTGAAGCGATTTAAAGATGATGCCAAAGAGGTTAGCTCGGGCTATGAATGTGGTATCGGCGTGGAGAACTTCAACGATATCAAGGTCGGTGATCTCCTGGAGGCCTTCGAGATGCGGGAAGTTGAAGCCGCGCTTGGTGGTGAAGGTGAGCAGTAGTGTCAATCTGGGATCCTAAAGAGACCCTTGACTCAATAGGGCTTGGGAGGACTCAGCAGAAGCGCTCCGTCCGAGTGGCTGATGTGATCCGCAATGAAATCTCCATGTTGCTGGTCAGCAAAATCAGGGATCCCAAACTCGAATCTGTGTCGATTTCCAGAGTCGAGCTGTCCGACGACCTGAAATATGCAAAAATTTTCTTCACCATTCTTTACGGCGAGCAAAAAAGACGCAGTGCCGAAGATGGTCTGGAGCGGGCCAAGGGCTTTATTCGCAGTCATCTGGCCAAGACCCTCAATCTTCGATACACACCGAAGCTGAGATTTATCTATGATAAGACAGCTGAGAAGGTGGAACAGATCGAAAAACTGTTCGAGGAAATAGCTCAGGAAAGAAAGAGCAGCAGTGAGGAAGAGGTTGGCGGTGATTCCTGATCGGATCAGACAGACAATTGGGCAGGTGAACCATGTGATCCTGGTCACCCATATGAATCCCGATGGTGACGCGCTGGGTTCACTGTTCGGTTTTGCTGAAATGCTGCGCTCACTTGATAAAAAAGTACTCTGCTACCTGGAGGAACCGGTTTCTCATATCTGGGATTTTTTACCGGGTTGTAACCAGGCAGTTATCGATATTGACGAGGTTAAACAGTTTGCTGGTTCAGCAGGTGGAGATGTAGCGATTATATCGCTGGACTGTGGCTCGGCTGAGAGGCTGGGGCGTCATAAGGATCAACTGTTGGCCATTGAGCCGTTTCTGGTGATTGATCATCACCGGGGTCATGAGCGGTATGGCACTGATCTCTGGCTGGAGCCGGATCGATCGTCCACCGGTGAAATGATCTATCTACTGGGCAAGGAACTGGGTGCATCTGTTTCGGCTGATTGTGCCGAGAACCTGTATGTGGCAATCTGCACCGATACCGGGTCGTTCAGGTATGATTCGACAAGCTCGACAACTATGAGAATTGCAGCTGACCTGCTTGACAGGGGGGTAAATCCTGCAGAAGCGGCTGCAAACATATATGATAATTATTCCCTGGCCAGATTGAGGCTGATGGAGCAGGTGCTGTCCACACTTGAACTGTATCAGTCCGAGCAGCTGGCATTTATCCATGTGACCCGGGAAATGGTCGACAGCACCGGGGCTGTCGAAGGTGATACTGAAGGATTCATTAATTATCCACGCTCGCTTCAATCGGTGAAAGTGGCCGTATTTCTCAAGGAAGCAAAAGATGGTGTTGTCGGGGTCAGTATGCGGGCAAAGGGCGAATGTGATGTGGCAGCGATAGCCGCTTTGTTTGGCGGTGGTGGACATCGCAACGCCGCCGGTTGCAGGTTTTTCGATTCCACTCTGGAACAGGTTCGTGAGCAGATGTTGTCCAAACTGAGTGATGCTCTTGCTTGATGAACAGGATGGTTTATGCGGCAGATTTCTGCTGAATGGGAATCCTGCGAGTTTAATGATAAAACCTGAATCCGTGAGCATTCGATAGTGCTGTAGCTTTGCATGATTTAACTGTACGATAATAGTGAACTATATCGCGCAGTTAAATCATGCAAAGATGCAGTGCTAGCGGATGCCCCAATGGGCGAGTTTTTTTTGGTTAAAGTTGCATTGTTCAATAATTCTGCGATATATTAGGATGTTATCAAGAAAACAAACTTTCTCCGTCACGGATTCAGGTAAAAGGTAGTTGTGTCGAGACAGGGTAGTGGAGTATTTTCAGCCGGAATATTTTTGATAGATAAGCCGGCCGGTTTCAGCTCCTTTCAGATTGTTCGTCGTGTTCGATATCTGCTCGGTATCAAGAAAGTCGGCCATGCTGGAACTCTTGACCCCTTTGCTACCGGGTTGCTTGTTGTCTGCGGTGGACGACCGGCAACCAGGCTGATTTCCTCAATAATGGGGGGCGAAAAGGAGTATCTGGCAACACTGAGGCTGGGAGTGGAGACTACGACCCAGGACCCGGAAGGAGAGATCATCAGCAGGAAAAGCGTAGGTGAGCTGACAGCGCACCAGGTTGAAGCCTGTTTAAAACAGTTCCGGGGTGACATCAGCCAGGTTCCTCCGGCTTACTCGGCTTTAAAACATAAAGGGAAACCTCTTTACTATTATGCCAGAAAGGGCATAGAAATAGTAAAAGAACCCCGGCAGGTCACCATTAAAAGCCTTGAGAGGACCGATGGAGGAAAAGATCTTTCAGGAGATACGGTTGACTTGGGAGTACGAGTTGTCTGCTCCAAGGGGACATATATTCGCACACTGGCAGCGGATATTGGCTATAAGTTAGACTGCGGTAGTTATCTGGTCAAGCTTCGCCGGACAAGATCGGGTTTCTTTTCCGTTGATAACAGTATTGACGGACAGTTGCTTTTTGGTGACAACAGCCTTGAAAAGTTAATGAGCGCTTATATGCCGGTGGAGACACTACTTGATAAATTGGAGCAACGAGCGGAGTGAGCGACAGTCCGGGCTGACAGAATATGGCTTGACCCTGAATCCGTGACGGAGGTTGCTGTTTTGCTTAATGTCACTTTGATATAGCGACAAATAATTATTGGATTATACAATTTTAACCCAAAAGAATTACTCGCCCTTCGGGGCATCCGCTAGCACCGCATCTTTGCTTGACTTAACACTCCAATATAGTTCACTATTATCGAAATGTTAAGTCAAGCAAAGATGCGGCACTATCGAATGCTCACGGATTCAGGTTGACAGGAAACCCTTTGACCATCTAAATTGTTGCAAAATTCGGCTGGAATGATTAATTGTAGGGTTGATTGACGACCCAGCGAGTTGATCAACTTAATTATAATGAGATTCGTATATATTCTATGACCTATTCTGTTGGATAATAAGAATAGATCATGGTAAGGATAAAAAAAGAGAATAGGTAATTATTACCATATCAGGAGGATTGTTGTGGCACAAAAGGCAGTAA
>CAZLGM010000180.1:0-7055 GCA_964558875.1 uncultured Desulfocapsaceae bacterium | reverse complement strand
CTAAAGGAAAATGAGCCAATTCATCCTCAAAAATTCCACTGAACATACCGAGAGGAGTCACAATAACATATTGATATTATAGACAATGAAGGCCTAACAAGCCAATAAGCCTGAAAAAACAGGTAGGTATTGGGATAGTTTTCCTTACGCTCTTTGTTGATCAATATTCCAGTTTGCTTACCACTCAATATTTCTCCAAGTTATTATCTAAGTTGTATCCCTAAAGAAATGACCTCTCCTATCATATCTACGAAAAGATTATATTTAGAAAAAATAGAGGAAAGGCATTTCGATAGCATTTATTCATTAGTTTCGAATGAAATGGTCCAAAGATATTTCCCTTCAACCCTTAGTCGTGAAGAAACAAGAGAATTTTTCGATAAAATTCAAAATAAATACAGAGCAGATGGCCATTGTTTCCTGGCTGTAATCAGAAAACGAGACGACTCTTTTATAGGGATTTGTGGCTTATTAAAACAGAAGATAGAGGATAAAACTGAGATCGAAATAGGTTACAGATTTTTAAATGAATTTTGGGGCAATGGCTACGCAACCGAATCTGCAAGAGGTTGTCTGGAATACGCTAAAGAAAAACAGATAGCACAAAGGCTTATCATTTTAACTGTTCCAGAAAACATTCCCTCCATTAAAGTAGCAAAAAGAATTGGGTTCTCCTACTGTGGAAGTACTATATTTCATGGTTTGGATCACCATGTATACTCAATAAAAATAAATAAATGACATATCAGGCGCATTAAAGGGACGGCAAGAGGTGGGCGTTTTTGCCACCCTTCCGTTGCGCCCGTAGTTTTTATTTACTCAGGGGCCTGCACTGCGCTCCCTAACCGTCCCTTATGCAAATCGTCAAGCATGAGGATATCTTATGGTGACACTTACACGAAATCGAAATTGACGCGCCGCAGGCGGTAGTCTGGGATGCCTTGACTGATTCCGAAAAGTTCAAAAAGTGGCTGAAGGCTTTCTCGCCAAATTCTTACTATGAAGGTGTTGAGGAGACATCTGGTGAAATGGCCTCGAAATCGATCGGAACAACTGAAGATTACGTACTAGTTGAAAAAAGCGGTAAGACTCTACTCACTATATTTATCAATACACATGAAGAATTTGTTGCTATGTTTAACTCAGGCTGGCCTGAAGCAGTAAATTCTATTAAAGATCTGAGTGAAACAACGAATGTCTATATGCCTAACGCCAACGGTGACGAATTTTCGAATACTATATTTCTCCGTTCTTCTCGCATTCAGTTGCTCCACTCTATCAAACGCAAGTGGCTCCGAGAGTGGTCCAAAACCGGGATCAGATCCGCATGGACAGTGGGTGTTGCAGTCAGATTACTCCGACGAGTTTAACGATATGCAACTGGACTTGACGAAGTGGGATAACGATGTCCGTGACTGGGGAGCCTGGTAGTGGGAGCCAGAGAATGCATGGGTCACCGATGAGCAACTGCATCTGCAGATGCAGTATCATAAACACAAACGAGACGGAAAAGATCTGTTCTACACATCCGGGATCATAAAGCTCAAAGCGGATCCGATCAAATTCGGCTACTTTGAAACACGCATTAAGGCGGCTCCGCGCTTCCCTGGAGTCTGTCCCGCTTTCTGGGTCTATCGCATTGATGACAACACATGGACTGAGATCGACTTTGTTGAACTTACCGAAGCAGCCGGCAATACCGGACGCATTTATACAAATCTGCATGTGTTTCAACACCCCGATCTCTTCGATGGCAAAAGAAAACAACCACCCAAGCATCACGTTGAAAGGAGGCACTGGGATGCTCCATGGGACCCACGTGACGACTTTCATGTCTACGGATGTGAGTGGGACGAGAAGCGCATCAAGTGGTATATCAATGGCAAGTTGGTTAACCAAGCGGATAATAGGTACTGGAAACAACCACTTGATATGGTTCTTTCTTTTGGAGTCAGGCATCCTTTGAGACGCAAACCATCAGGGGAGGGATTCCCAACCACTTTTCAAGTCGACTATATTAGGGTGTGGAAAAAGACGGCGTCCAACAAGACGGATACAGGCGACGGCAAATAGCGGCGCCTGATCCACAGTGTAAACAAAAAATGGAGAATAAATCATTTCACCGCAGATGATAACAAGTCTGTTTCAGAACAAAGATGCAATCGAATTTACATATAATTGAGTTTATTACTTCCTGGTATCAACTGGGAAAACCTCCAATTTCGATATTTCCGTTTGAGTCGAGTACAACTCAATTATTCACCTATCTGGCTGTTTTAATTTCTCCCCTGACAAACGTAATCATTGAATTCAAAACCAGTAAACCTGCGGGAAAAAACCATTTTCGGTTAGCTATTTTCATCTATTTTGCCTTCTATATGCTCCTGGATGCAGGAATGACAATTGAACATGGAAATATCGACAAACTCCATCAACCATTGTCAGCGCATTATTTTACACCTTTAAAAGCAATCCTTTTTCTGGCATTTTTGGGTTCAAATGCCCGCATGGTTGAGCTAACTGTTAGAAAATTAATCCATAAAAAGGAAAAAGCAGCGAATACGATTGCGTCACTATTGTTCTTTTCTTTTCTTTCTATCGTCTCAATCGGTCTGTTGATCAATTTTATTAGAGTTGAATTTTACGATAATCGTCAGGGAGACATCAATGTAACTCGGGAGGGTGATTCATTCGGTTCCGGACAACCGGTTCGTGAAACCTACCGGAATAACCAGGGGAATGTCATAGTTACTGATGGGGATGATACAATCGATTATGGAGATCCGATTCCAAAAGAAAAGCCAAATGTAAATCCCAAACAAAGTAAAACAAGATCAAAACCCAATTTGCACAATGAACCACAAAACCGTCCCAGAGGCAAAGGTGCGCTTTTAGTGGTTTTCGGCAGTGAGTATCCATGCGCAACAAGCCTCCCCCTTTATGTGGACGGGATAGAAAGAGGTACTGTCAATCTCCCAGGCAGATTGAAGATTCCTCTGACTGAAGGTGTGCATAAAATTGCTTTTGGTTCTTCACATGATAATGTTGACGAAATCACCATATCGGCAGGAAAAACCGCAATAACCATAAATCCGACAATTGATTGCAAACCATTGCACAGTACAGAGCTGACTGAAATTTTAACCAAGGAAGAGCTTGAGCATATTGGTATCAGGTAGTGTCTCTTAAAATCCTTCAAAGAACAAACTTATAGTTTTTGATCACGTTTTTTAGTATTTACTCCTGTTGCTAAAAAGAAGTTTGAAATATGAATCAGTCTGCATACAAAATAAAATTATGAAAATCGCACTACTAGGCCTGGCAAATACAGGCAAAAAGACACTGTTCAAACTACTGACCGGACGTGACGTCCCGCCGTCCATGAAACCCGGTGAAACGTTGGAAGGCGTCGGCCCGATCAAGGACAAACGAATTGATGTTCTATCTGAGCTCTTCAAACCAAAAAAAACAACCTATGCGGAGAACCACTTTGTCCTCTGTCCTGAAATTACTGAGGGCAGTCAGACAAGGGAGTGGATGGATTCCGCCCGCCGTTGTGATCTTCTCTGTATTCTGAGTCGCGCTTTCGAATCGGAAGCTGTCTATCACCCTGCCGGCAGTGTTAACCCTGAACGGGATCGGGCCAATATCGAAACTGAATTGCTGCTTGCCGATCTGCAACTGGTCGAAACACGGCTGCAGCGGCTGGCCAAAGAAAAAAAGGCAGGGCAAACCCAGGCCCAGAAGCTTGAGGAAGATATTCTTGGCCGCTTTCAGGCTGCACTTGATGAGGAGAAGCTTCTGTCCACAGTCAACCTTGAACCCCATGAGGAAAAAGCTATCAGAAGCCTCGATCTGATAACACGAACACCGATTCTCTATGCCTACAATATCGATGAAAATGATATCGGCAAAGATTTTGGCGACGAAATCTTTGACATCTCCTGTGAGATCGAAAAGGAAATAGCCGCCATCGAAGACCCTGATGAGAGGCAGGAATTTCTTGAAGCCATGGGCCTTTCGGCGCCAGGGCTTACGCGTATGAATACGGCACTGTATGACGCCCTTGGCCTGATGTCGTATTACACGGTCGGCGAAGACGAGTGCCGGGCCTGGACAATCAGAAAAGGCGCCAGTGCGCCGGTTGCGGGTGGTAAGATCCACAGCGATATCGAACGCGGTTTCATTCGTGTTGAGATAATTAAATATGATGATCTTATCGAGTTTGGATCAGAGCAGGAGGTTAAGGCAAAGGGCAAGTTGCAACTGCAGGGGAAAGATTATATTATTGAGGATGGAGATACCTGTCATTTTCTTTTTAATGTTTAACTACTATCGAATAACAGAATGGAATACAAAATTGAGTTTCTTGAGCGCAGAATGAGGACCCCAACTGCTGAGAGTTATCGCTTTCAGAAGCCTGCTGACTTGAGTTTTACAGCCGGTCAGTATATGGAAGTGGATTTAGGGGAAGGACTCAGTCATCCTTTGTCTTTGAGCAACTGCCCCGGGGAAACCCGGTTTATTGAATTTACCAAGAGGATGAGTGAGAGCCTTTTCAGCAAACGACTCAAATCCCTGGTGAAAGGTGATTCGATAACCGTAGAAGGGCCGTTCGGAGAGTTTTGCGTTGCAGACTCATTTGAGACAACTGTGATGATTGCCGGAGGAATCGGCATCACCCCGTTCATCAGTATGCTGAACAGCCTCGAGAAGAAAAAAGAACACAAAGGGAAAGTTATCCTGCTATACGGAAATCTCAACAAAGAAGACATTGCGTTTCGGCGGGAATTGGATAGTCTTAAGCTTCTCGATTTCCACATCGTCCATGTGTTATCGGAGCCAAAAGGGATGGAAGACGCTCATCAGGGATTCATAACCGCTGATATCATTTCACAGGAAGTCCCAAATACCGGCAACGCCGATTACATGGTCTCCGGCCCGCCGGTCATGGTTGAGGCCATTAAAAAAGCCCTGGCCTCACTTGGTGTTACCAGTGACCGGATGCACTTTGATGTCTTCTTAGGGTATTGATGAGCAGAAACCGCAATCGTCCCGGTTGCCGCCATTGCCCGTGACATTGTTACGGAAAATAGAAAACGGTCATCAGTTTTGTTCCTGCAGTCCTTCAGATAAGACTCTTCCATACTTGTATCAAACCGGTACCTATTATTGGTTGTTTTGTTCGGTTCATTCCATTATGACTGTGTGAGTCATGGATGGAATAAGAAATCGAATAGAAGCGGAACAATCCCGGTCTTCTGCAACTAAAGTTGTTGTTGTCGGAGGCGGTGCTGCCGGCCTGATGGCTGCCGGAACGGCTGCCGAGGCCGGGGCTGAAGTTATTGTGCTTGAAAAGATGAAACGGCCGGGTAGAAAACTATGCATCTCCGGTAAAGGCCGCTGCAATATAACAAATACCGCAGATCTCCGGGACTTCATCAGCCATTTTGGCAGACAGGGAAAATTCCTCCATCAGTGTTTTGACCAGTTCTTCTCCAAAGAGCTTGTCAGTTTCTTCGAACGACATGGGCTTGAGCTCGCCACGGAACGGGGTGGCCGAATTTTCCCCGCTCAGGGCAAGGCCACCGATGTTCTCGATGTTTTTCTTGGTTGGCTGAAAGAGCTGAATGTCCAAATCAGAACGTCCAAGGTGGTTGATAAGTTGTTGCTCAAAGGAGATCATATTAAAGGAGTCATCTGTAAGAATGACGAGATATTGGCAGACAGTGTCATCCTGGCCACTGGTGGCGGCTCCTATCCGGCAACAGGTTCAAGTGGTGACGGTTATCTGTTTACAACCCAGGCTGGTCACACCCTGGTTCCCGTTCGCCCGGCACTGGTCCCCCTGACCACTGAAAAAGAATCCATACAGGGACTCGCTGGTCTTGACCTGCGCAACGTCAATGTCCGCCTCTATGTAAACGGCAAGAGAAAATTGCAGAGTTTAGGCGAGATGGGCTTTACCCGTTTTGGTGTAGGAGGCCCGGTTATCCTCACCATGAGCGGCTACTGCGTCGACTGTCTGCGGGCATCGAAAAAGCTGCTCATCTCTATCGACCTCAAACCGGCCCTTGATGACACAAAACTGGACAATCGGCTGCAGCGGGACCTGCAGAAACGATACAACGAGGAAATTCAATCGATCCTCCGCGGCCTGCTGCCAAAGCAACTGGTCCCTGTCTGTCTTCAGATAACTGGAATACAACCTCATCTGATTGGGGAAAAAATCACAGCCAAACAGCGGCGCAGGCTGCGAACCTGGTTGAAGGACTTCAGACTGACCATAACCGGTTATCGTCCTTTAAAAGAGGCAATTGTTACAGCGGGAGGCGTTAATACCCAAGAAATTGATCCCCGCACAATGGAATCAAAAAAAGTACAAGGTTTGTATATTGTCGGTGAGCTTCTCGATATCCATGGTGATACCGGAGGCTATAACCTGCAGGCTGCCTTTTCAACCGGACGTGCTGCCGGAAAGGCGGCAGCAGGGGATATAAAGGAGACATAACTATGCTGCATATCACAAACTCCGTTTTTATACCTTTGTCCGAAATCGAGTTCATTCCGATCCGAGCCCAAGGAGCAGGTGGCCAAAATGTCAATAAGGTGTCCAGCGCTATCCATCTGCGATTTGACATCTACAAATCTTCCCTGCCATCATTATATAAACGGAATCTGGTGAATATGCGTGATGGCAGAATCTCAAAAGATGGCATCATCGTTATCAAGGCTCAAAGTCACAGAAGTCAGGCCCAGAATAAGGAAGAAGCGCTGGAACGTCTTCGGTCGTTGATTCGGGTAGCCGGTGTTATACGAAAAAAACGAAAAGCAACCAAGCCAAGTAAAGCGGCCAAGAAAAAACGGGTTGATAATAAGGTTAAAAGAGGTCAGATCAAATCTCTAAGAAAGAAAATACGATAACCGGCACACATCACCCGAAAACTCAAAAGCACCTCATATGTTATTCAACACCTTCTGCCATATCCAGGGGATCGACCTGGCAACAGAAAAGAAACTCTGGCAGGCCGGAATCCATCACTGGGATCAATACC
>CAZLGM010000179.1:0-7067 GCA_964558875.1 uncultured Desulfocapsaceae bacterium | reverse complement strand
AGAGTTTGAGCAGGATGGTTTTGCCGCCGTCATTGATAAAATTCTCCTCATACGAGACCACTTTCTGGAGAAAACGTCGATATTCGTCCTTCGAGCAGAATCCCATCACCGGCTCGACCATGGCACGATTGTACCAGGAGCGGTCAAAAAGGACAATTTCCCCTGCTTGGGGGAACTGTTCGATATACCGTTTCATATGAAGCTCGGTTTTTTGTTTATCGTTCGGTTTACCAAGAGCGGTGATTCGATACCGTTTCTCGTTCATGTAACGGGTTACCCTGCGAATTGTGCCACCTTTGCCGGAAGCGTCACGGCCATCAAAGAGAATGATCATCTTCTTACCTGTCTTCTCCAGATGTTCCTGCATCTTGATGAGCTCGGCCTGGTATGGTTTAAGCTCTTCGGCATTATAATATTTTAACAGCGTTGCCTGAACGATTTCTTCTTTATCCGTTTTGTTCAGGATAGCTGTAATCTTACGGCTCTGCTCATCGGGTGGCTGGTTTTGTACATGTTTGCTCAGCTTATTGACGACACCATGAATTGTTGCCACTGTGCCCTCATATAGAGGAGCTCCCTGTTTATTTTTATTCACTGGTCTAGACCCTACGTTGGATGATCACGGATTCTGGTGGTACTGTAACTTCATGTCTATTTTCAGACTTAATTATACTTGAATTACTGGAAGGCTGACAGCGATTAATTAGTACCCACCCAGAAACGGCCTTTCGGAGTCTACGCTTACCTTCTCCAAACTCTTCGTTGTAGAGAAAAATTTATCCTCGGAATATCCCTTATATGCCTGTGGTAAATTTTTCTCTACGCCTCGATTTAGAAGAAAAATTCTCATTTCTGGTTGGGCACTAGTTCAGTTTTCTGCCGACCCGGTACATGGTGGCATAAATGTCCGGCAGGCTGTTCTCCCGTAGTCCTTCAACGACTTGCTCAATGGGATAGGAAATGCGATAGTGGTTGACCGTAAGCCTTGCTTTTTGCACAGTCATGGTTGCGCAACTGGCTGCCGGGTTTCCATCGAACATCCTGCCCACACTGCCCGGGTTGATGAACCGGGTAGTGCCGATGGTTTTATCAAATGGTGAGTGGGAATGGCCAACGACTATAATTGATTGTTCAAACGTTCCGGCAAGTTGCTGAAACCGTTGATCGGGAGTGTCGGCAAAAAGAAATTCATCTGGATCATCCGGACTGCCGTGAAACAAGTGAAGAGTATGGTTTACACTTACATCAATTTGACTCAGATCAAGGGTTAACTGTTCTTTTAGTGATAACAGAAATACTTGGGCAGTATCATTAAGGACATCGTGGGTCCAGGTATACATGACCCTTTTTTCAGCTTTCTTAGGTTTTTTAAACGTTTTTCCTTTAATCAGTCTGACCACCTTTCTATCAGTGTTACCGGTAATTGAGTGAGCTTTTTTTCTTTGAAGCCACTCAATTGTTTCGTTGGGGAATGGGCCGTAAACCGTTGTGTCACCGCAATTGATGATGAGGTCAAAATGAGTGTCTTCGAAAAAAAGGTCGACAGCCTGAAGAGCTGGATAATTCCCGTGAATATCTGATAGAAGAAGCGCGTTCATTTATTTGTTATGATAAAGGTGCCGACAATGGCAATTGGTCACATAGTATCTGAAATATTTACTATTTAAAAGTGGCATTTTTGTTGATAGGGGTGGTAAATTGCCAGAAGGCAGTACTGTTAAAAAAAAGATTCACTATTACTCTGGACATTGAGTCCACATACCAGGGATATTATGAAAATAAAAGGTTTTCTGACATCCGCCGTTGCTGCGGGTATTAAATATACAGGCAGGCTTGACCTGGGTCTTATTTACAGTGAAGTGCCGGCTGTAACAGCCGGTGTTTTCACAACCAACCAGGTAAAAGCAGCCCCGGTTCTCCTGGATATGGAACGGTTGAAGCAGGGACGCTCCCAGGCGATTCTGGTCAACAGCGGTAGCGCCAATGCCTGCACTGGCGAGCAGGGAATGAAAACAGCTCTTGAAACATCTGCCATGGTCGCCCATTCGTTGCAGATACCGGAAGAAATGGTCCAGGTGTCCTCGACCGGCGTTATTGGAGAGCAGCTCAATGTTGATGCGTTCACCAAAAATATGGATAAGCTGATTAACGGTTTGTCTGGTGATAATTTTGAGCAGGTGGCCCGGGCTATTATGACCACCGATACTGTCTCAAAAACAGTGGAAAAAAAGGTAACTATCGGTGGAACAGATGTCCGCTTTATGGGGATGGCTAAAGGAGCCGGCATGATCATGCCCAATATGGCAACCATGCTCTGCTTTATCCTGACCGATGCCCAGATCGCCTTTTCCGAACTTCATCAGGTACTGCAGGAATCTGTAAACCGAACCTTCAACCGCATCACCGTAGACGGTGACACCAGCACCAATGACATGGTGCTGGTGATGGCCAATGGAACAGCCGGTAACCCATGGATCGATCAAGAGGATCAGAAGGATCTGCAGGAATTCAAGCTGGCGCTGGAGTCGATCCTGAGAGACCTGGCTCTACAAATCGTGGCCGATGGCGAAGGGGCGACAAAAATGATCACCATCCGGGTCTGCGGAGCTAAAGAGGACAGTGAAGCCGAACTTATGGCCAGGACAGTTGCCAATTCAAGTCTGGTGAAAACCGCCTTTTTCGGGGAGGACGCCAACTGGGGTCGTATAATTGCCGCCATGGGCCGTTCGGGAGTTCGGTTTGATCCGGACAAGGTTGATATTGCTTTTGGCGATGTGGTACTGGTGAAAGATGGTGTCGGCCAGGGGCTGGATATTGAGGCACAGGCAACCAAGCTGCTCAAAGAAAACGAGATTACCGTAAGCATTGATCTAAAAGACGGGCACGGCTGTGAAGAGGTGTATACCTGTGACTTATCGATCGATTATGTGAAGATTAATGCCGATTACAGAAGCTGAGCCTGATAATGCGACTGCCGAAGCAACAGTTTTTTCAAATGGCTGACATTGACGCCTTTTCTCAACTGGGAAATGCGCTTTTAAAACAATATGCCCTTGAAAAGGATCATGAGAGTAATGGTACGATCCGTTTTTTCGACAGCTTTGACTGGAGGTTATTAAAAAAGGATCGTTTTCTTATTCAGGAAAACTCTCGGATGCGATTATCAGATAAATCCGGTGAACTGTTGGTTGAAACCGATATCAATCCCGCTGACAGCTATTTCTGGTGGGATTTTCCGGACAGCGAGTTTCGCCAACAGCTCAAGCCGGCCCTGAGCTGCCGTGCCCTTTGCCGGTTGGCGGAGTTAATGAGGAATCAGCAGAACTTCAATCTGGTCAATAAAGATGGGAAAACCGTAGTCAGGCTTAGATTAATTACCTATCAAGACCCGTTGGCAGACCAAGACCAGTCGACAGCCGTGTTTGTTGCGATCAAAGGTCTGCGCGGTTATGAAACCGCTTACAAAAAGGTGCAAAAAACCATCATCGGACATAACGGAAGTCTTGTTCATTATGGGCCGGCGCGGTTGACTATAGCGCTTGCCAACTCCAATCGATTCCTCTTTGATTATTCCAATAAATTTTCAGTTCCATTGGACGGTGACTGGAGCGTGGCCAGGGTGCTTTCTGCTATCTGTCTTGAGCTGCAGGATAATATGAAGCGCAATTATGACTCTGTTCTCCAGGACATCGACACCGAGTTTCTCCATGATTTCCGGGTTGCCATCCGCAGAACCCGATCGTTTTTATCACTTCTAAAAAAGGTTCTTCCCAAACAGATATCCCATTTTATGAAAGAGTTTAAATGGCTGGGCTCAATCACGGGACCTGTTCGTGATCTTGATGTGTACCTGTTGAAGCAGGATGATTATCAGGCTATTCTGCCGGAGAAATTGCAAACCGGGCTGCCCTATTTTTTCCAGGAGCTTACCGAGCAGAGAAAAATCGCCTTTGAACAGATGGTGAAAGGACTCCAGTCACAACGGTTTAAACAATTAATGGACGACTGGTCAGACTATCTGAATGGTTTCGAGGAGTCGGCCGGGTCCGGCAGCTGGTCGAAACCCTGCCGGCCACTGGCTGTGAAACTGGTGAATAAGCGTTTTGCCCGGATAGTGAAGGACGGGGGTAGTATAGACGATACCAGTGAAGATGAATTGCTGCACGATTTGCGCATTCAGGCAAAAAAGTTTCGATATCTGTTGGAGTTTTTCACTCCCTATTTTAACTCAAGGGATGTCAAGCGGTTTATTAAACAGCTCAAAAAGCTGCAGAATAATCTTGGCGATTTTAATGATCTTTCAGTTCAGCAGGCTGCTCTCGAAGACTACTATGACAGCTTGGGCGGCAGAACAAAACAGAGTAAGCAGGTGGCGGCGGCGCTTGGGGGGCTGATTTCCCATCTGGCAGCTGAGCAGGTGAATGTAAGAAACAGTTTCAAACGAACCTTCAGCCGTTTTACGGAGAAAAAGAACAGCAACCTCTTTTCTCAAACCTTTCGGCAGTGAGTACAGACCGTTTAATCTCTCATGAAAACGTTGGCGATTTATTCCAATAAGGGTGGTGTCGGCAAAACGACAACCTCCGTCAACCTGTCGTATACTTTTGCCAGATCAGGTGCACGGACGTTGCTTGTCGATCTCGACTCTCAGGGTGCAGCCACCTATTATTTTCGAATCAGACCTAAGAAAAAGCACAACAGGAAACGGCTCCTGAAAGGATCGGTTGATAACTTTATCCGGGCTACCGATTTTGATAATCTTGATCTGTTACCTTCACACCGGTCATTTCGTCATCTCGACCTGGAATTGGGACGAAATTCTTCCGGAAATAAGCGAGTTGTTCTTAAACAGGTACTTGACGGCCTGCAAGATGAATATGATCTGGTTGTGCTTGATTGCCCACCCAATATGACGCTGCTCTCTGAAAATATTGTGCTGGCCTCGGATGTGGTCGTTGTTCCGGTCATACCGACAACACTTTCTGTTCTGGCTTTAAAACAGGTCATCAAGATGATTAAAAAACTGCATGAGCCCAGAAAAAAGCTGGCCCCCTTTTTCTCCATGGTTGAACAAAAGAAAAACCTGCATCTTGAGACGATGAATAAATATCGCAAGAACGCTGTATTTTTAAAAACAGCGATTCCATACCGCTCTCTGATTGAGAGGATGGGGGTGAGCAGGTGCCCTGTCGGCGCTTCCTCTCCAGATTCGGAAGTTCAGCAGCATTACAGGAAATTGGGTCTTGAAGTACTGGCCAGGAGTGAAAAACTGTGAAAACACTCTATCTGATCCGCCACGCTAAATCCAGCTGGTCGAACCCGGGCCTTGCTGATTTTGACAGAGGATTGAATAAACGGGGAAAAAGAAACGCGCCGTTTATGGGAAAACGGTTGGCTGACCATGGAGTTCTTCCCGACCTCATCCTGTCAAGCCCCGCAAAGCGGGCCAAAAAAACTGCGAACAAGATAGCAAAAGAGATCGGCTATCCAAAAGGCAGGATCATCTTTAAAAAAACACTCTATCATTCTTCGGTCTCCAATCTGCTCAAGGTGGTGACATCAGTGGAGGATAACATTGACTCATTGTTTGTCGTCGGTCACAATTGGGGGATTACCGAATTTGCCGAGATGCTCACCGACAAAGATCTTGGCAATATTCCTACCAGCGGAATCGCGGCCATCACCTTTCCCTTAGATCAGTGGCAGCATATTTCCTGGGGAGACGGGGATTTGCTGTTTTTTGATTTCCCCAAAAAGCATGGCAACAGCAGATAGCCCGTATTTCTAATCAGCCGATCCAGCCGCCTTGACTCGTGAAAAATCGAGGTAGTTACTGTATCGGTGATCGACTGTAGATAGGCAACTCCCTGATTTGTTCTTGTATAAACCGAACAAGTCCGGTTCGGTTCAATAATGACCCAAAAGATAGAAAAAAAAGCGTCGACTGAAAACCGGTTGCTTCGGGCAGCGCGGAATCTTGTCCATAACTGGATAAAGACCAGCTGGGAACTATTGAAGATTGCCATTCCGGTGATTATCCTGACGAAAATTGGCACCGAGTTAGGATTGATTGACGGTTTGAGTGTTGTTCTTGATCCTGTTATGGGACTTGTGGGACTACCAGGCAGCCTGGGACTTGTCTGGGCCACCGGGCTTGTAACCAATATCTACGCGGCAATGGTGGTTTTTTTTACACTGGCATCCGGCCTGGAACTCACTGTGCTGCAGGCGACGGTTCTCTGCTCCATGCTGCTCATTGCCCACTCGCTGCCTCTTGAAATGGCCATCACCAAGAAGGCGGGAGGGGGATTCTGGATTATCAGTATCCTGCGGGTCGGCGGGGCGCTGATTTACGGGATGATTCTCTTTCACCTTTGCAGTCTGTTCAATGTCTGGCAACAGAAGGTCTCCCTGATCTTCACCTTTGAGGCTGCCAGCAAGACCCTTTTTGAATGGTGTGTCGGCCAGATATACCTGCTTGTTACCATAGTAGTGATTATCCTCTGTATCTTAATTATCATGAAGATCCTGGAATATCTGGGGATTCTTCGCTGGATTGAGAGGCTGTTGGCCCCGCCTCTTAGATTTCTTGGAATGAGTGAGAAGGCTGCACCGATTACAGTGATAGGCATGGTTTTGGGTCTATCCTACGGCGGCTCACTGATTATTCAGGAATCGATATCGGGCAGGATGGGGAAAAAAGAAGTTTTTTATTCTCTTGCCTTAATGGGGCTTTCCCACGCGTTGATCGAAGATACGCTGCTCATGATGACAATGGGAGGGAAATTAGCCGGAATTTTCTGGGGGAGATTGCTCTTTTCAATTTTCATGATATTTTTACTGGTGAGAATTGTTACTTGGATAACGAATGGGAAAAACAAAAGCCTGAGCCCGTGAGCATTTGATAGTGCTGTAGCTTTGCTTAATTTAGTAGTGTGGTAAAAGTGAACTATGTCATACTGCTGAATTAAGCAAAGATGCAGTGCGAGCGGATGCACCGTAGGGCGGAATATTAGTTGGGGTTAACCCCACACACCTGTTAATCATATATTATATCAACACTTTAT
>CAZLGM010000178.1:0-7106 GCA_964558875.1 uncultured Desulfocapsaceae bacterium | reverse complement strand
ATACCAACCTTTTCCATACTGTCGTAGTAAGTCTTGGCACAGCCGGAAAGAAGAAAGTAAGTGCAGAAAAGCAATATGGTCCATACGCCAAAAACATGAAAACGGCCGCTGGATAACATCATGGATTCCTCCTTAGGATGAAACGTTGAATGAAACCGAAAAGAAGTGACAAACAGTTGATGGTTTTTTTATAGTATCGAAAACAATTTGTAATAATACCAATTTCCCGTTCTTTTTTCATGGAAAACCCGAAAATCTGCGATATCTGTCAGGGGTCTGGAGAAGTCAGCTTTTTCAAGGGAGAAAGCCGTTTTCTGATTTCTCAGGAAACTTGCCCAGCCTGTAATGGCTCCGGATTCAGTTCGGATGAAGACAACACAACAAAAAAACAGAACAACGGCAATAAGAAGCAAGAAGCAAATAACGACTGAACTAGAACATTAAGAAGTAGACAAATTGAAATGAGTTGTGTGATTCAATACCTTAACAAGCACAAGACTCAAACTTTGGGGGGAATGGTGTTATGAAGAAAATCGTGCCGATTATTATTCTTGGTGCTGCCATATACGGTGTACTAGGCTATCATTTCATTTTATTTGATAATAAATTGAAAATTCTGAAAAAAGCAGAACTGAAGCTGGACAACACCTTTGTGGATGCAAGGGGAGAGAAACAGCTTAAACTGCTTATGAATCCAGACCTGGTCAAAGCCGGGATCAATGATATCATTGACAATGCCGCCGGTGCTTTAAAACAGTAAGTATCGCCTGTGGAGGAATTTCTGATCAATAACGGGCTGATCGCTCTATTTTTCTTAAGTTTTCTGGCCGCTACCGTTATTCCTCTAGGCTCTGAGTGGTTGTTGATTGT
The DNA here is from genome assembly GCA_964558875.1 of uncultured Desulfocapsaceae bacterium. GTDB lineage: Bacteria > Desulfobacterota > Desulfobulbia > Desulfobulbales > Desulfocapsaceae > CAZLGM01. The sequence continues at coordinate 6,236 of CAZLGM010000178.1, read as the reverse complement.
CTTGCTACTCAACAACCATGACCCTTATGGAGCTATAGCCGTAGCCACTTTAGGTAACACCCTGGGAGCCTGCACCACATATCTGATCGGCTTATGGGGCGCTGACTATCTCATACGGCGGCTATTACAAATCAGCCCATCAGACCAGCAGCGAGCAGAAACTCTATATACGCGGTACGGCAGTTGTTCGTTGCTTTTCTCCTGGCTTCCTATTGTTGGCGATCCACTCTGCCTGGTCGGCGGTCTGCTTAAAATCAACTTCCTGCTCTTTTTATGTCTGGTTTTTGTGGGAAAACTAGCCAGGTACGTTACCATTGGTTTTATTACCACCCAATCCATGATGTGACTTTTTCTGCCTCGCTATGAAACAACAGGTTCTCCAATGCATCACAGACGCTTTTGAACAGTGGCTTACCCAGTGGGATTTTCACTGTGAAAAAGGTTGCTGTGTCTGCTGCACGCAGAATGTGACTGTTACCGGTCTTGAAGTGGACTGCATACTTGGTTGGGTAGAGGAAAAGTATGCCAAGATTTGGCTTGAAGAGCGACTGCAGGCAATTGGACCAGTCGGCGACCCGGGATCGACAACAAACGAGTTTGCCACCCAATGCTTTGAGAACCAAAACGTCACTCAGCCGGACCCGCCATCTTTTAAAGCCTGTCCTTTTCTGGACAACCAACTCTGCACCATTTACAATGTGAGACCGTTTAACTGCCGCTGCTTTGTCTCCTTTTCCAAATGCGGAGAAAACCAGCCCGCCATTGCCCATGACCCCATCCTGTCCGCTTCCACTGCCGTGATGCAGATCATCGAGCACCTGGACCAGGGTGGCAGGTGGGGCAATGTGCTTGACCTGCTCCGGCTGGAAACTGGTTATTCAAACAATGATGAACAACTGAAAAGCAGAATAAAAAAATGTTTGCCACTTCCCGGCTTCCTCATCCCTCCAGAGGATTATGAGCAGGTTCGTCCATTGCTGGAATCAATTTTTTCTGCGAAGATAAATGGAAAGAGTTTGGAGGATATTCTAAACGGCAAATAATCCCCTACCTGAAACCTAAAAAAATTTCCCTCTTGAGAGTAGACCGGCTCAGCAGCCCTGTTCGACAAAATTGTCGAACAATGATAGGTTTTGTCGAAAAGTACAGCCCAATTATCTGACGGTTATGTTTCACCCTGCATATATCCTGGAACAACAGACAAAGTCCTTTGTGGCATGTGGTTTGCAAAATCCTTTTTGTCCGTTTCACCAAACTAATTGCAGGAGGATACATCCATGACCATTGTTGCTGCACGGCAGCTTTTGAAAAATTATGTGACAGGTGATATTACAGTTAAGGCAATCAGAGGAGTAGACTTTTCCATCGATGCCGGGTCATTTGTCTGTTTTGTCGGACCTTCGGGAAGTGGCAAATCGACCCTGCTGAATATGATCGGCTGCCTGGACCCACCGACCAGCGGCCACCTTGAAGTCCATGGTCAGGACATCACCAACCTTGACCCATCGGCTTCTGCCCGGTTTCGAGGTGAACATATCGGTTTTATTTTTCAAGACTTCAACCTGATCCCGGTCCTCACCGTATTTGAGAATATCGAATATCCGTTGATTATGGTGCAGAATTGGCCGGCCGCCAAGCGCAGGCAACAGGTTCAGCGGTTGCTGGAAGCGGTTGGTATGACCGACCAGGCTGACAAATATCCGAGTCAGATATCCGGTGGTCAGAAGCAGCGTGTCGCCGTTGCCCGCGCCCTGGTAACCAATGCCAAACTTGTCCTTGCAGATGAACCAACAGCCAACCTGGACAAAAACACCGCCAACCGAATTATCGATCTGATGAAGCAGATGCGGGATGACTTCGGTACCACCTTCATCTTCTCTACTCACGATCCCAGGGTAGTAAAGAACGCTGAAATTATCTATACCCTTGAAGATGGCAAACTGCTGACCAGTGATAATATCAAAGGAGGCAGCCATGTATAATGTCCTGAAAATAGCCACTCGAAATCTGAAGCGGTATAAACGGAGAACACTACTCACATCTGCTCTGATCACTCTTGGTGTGGTGGCGGTCCTGCTGTTCATATCAATATCCGGTTCATTTAAGGCTTTGATGATCGGTCAAATCACCGATTCCATGCTTGGGCATCTCCAGATACACCGCAAAGGATACCTCGCCTCCATCGACAGCCTGCCTTTGAACCGCAACCTCGCCGACCGCCAGATCGCCAAAGCCAAAGAGGCCCTGGAAGCAAACCCGATGGTTGAATCCTACTCCATGCGTATCAAGCTGGGAGCCATGTTCAGCAACTTTAACGAAACGACCAATATACGGCTCAATGCTGTCAATCCAGAACAGGAGATGAAGACTTCTCCGATGCTTATCGGCCGGATCATCGATGGGGAAAAAGAAGGACTGTTGACCAGAGGTGAAATTGTTGTGCCGGAACTCATCGCCAAGGGCATGAAAGTCAAACTGGGTGACACCATTGTTATTGTTGCCACCAACAAGGATGGCTCGGTCAACGGCCAGCCGTTTGTGGTTCGAGCTATCATGGAAGGCATCTCAGGTCCAGGCGGCAGGGACGGTTATATCCACATACAGGATGCCAGAACCCTGCTGCGTATTGAAGACAAGGAAATCAGCGAAATCGCCGTCCGCCTCAAGGACATGAACAAGCTGCCGTCCGTTTTGCAGAAGTTCAAGACAACGCTTGGTTCAATCCTCAACAAACAGGATAAGCCGGTATTTGAGGTGCATTCGTGGGAAAAGCTGGCGCCATTTTCCAAAGTCGCCAAAATGATCGACCTGATGACCCTGTTCATTAAAATCATGCTGGTGGCCATTGTCCTGGTCAGTATCATGAATGTGATGATCATGTCGGTCTACGAACGGATCAATGAGATCGGCACAATCGCGGCCATCGGCACCCAGCCTAGCAGGATCATGGCCCTGTTCATAACCGAAGGGCTGCTCCTGGGTCTGCTCGGCACCCTGATCGGTCTGATCATCAGCCTCTGCTCCATACTGGGTATGAACCTCTGGACCATCAGCTTTGATTTCGGTCGCCAGAAAGACCTGCTTCTGACCCCGACCATAACCCCAACCGATGTTGTGATAGTGGTCGGCATTGTCATTGCTGTAACAGTGATCGGCAGCCTGCAGCCCGCCTGGAAGGCTGCCAAGATGGACCCAATCAGCGCATTGCGCCATGTATAGGAGAACAACAATGAAAAGATCACAAACCGTTTCACTTTTGCTGGTTCCTGTTCTTCTGTGTCTTATGGCAGGGACAAGTCGAGCCCTGGACGGCAATGAAGTTTTGAGGAAGGTGGATGAGAGGATGCAGCCCGCCTCATATGAAATGTACCGCAAACTGATCAACGTTGAACCTGACGGCACCAGAAAGGAGTTTGTTTTATACACCATCAAAAAGGGCCAGGATAAAATGGTGGCCCTTTTTCTCTCCCCGGCCAGTGAAAAAGGACGCTCAACGCTCAGGCTGGGAGACAACATGTGGCTCTATATTCCCAACGTCGGTAAACCTCTTCGGATCACCAGCCTACAGTCCGTGGTCGGCGGGGTGTTCAACAACTCCGATATTCTCCGTCTTGACTACAGTGCAGAGTACAATGCTGAAAACATGGAAGATAAAGGGGAAAGCTACCTGCTCAAACTTAAGGCCAAGTCAACTTCTGTAGCTTATGATCGGCTGGTTATGACGGTTGATAAAAAAACGACCCTGCCGACCTCCATCAAATGTTATGCTGTCAGCGGCATGTTGATCAAGACACTGCAATATTCGAAAATCAAGGATTTCGGCAATGGGATTATCAGGCCCTCCATGTTGGAGACCTCAAGTCCTCTCAACAAGGGCTATCGCTCTGTTATGCTCTTTGCCAAGGTGATGGGCAGAGACTTTAAAGATGAGGCCTTTACCCTTAACTTTCTCTCCAAAGTGGATGAGTTGCGTTGAAAAAGCTGACTCCTCTATTTTTTTTCATTCTCTGGGCTGTTGCTTTCCCGGTCCTTGGAGACGACGAGTTCAGCTTTGATCTGAAAGAGACCCAGAAGAACCCGTTTGAATGGGGTGGCTACAGCGAACTTAAATGGGAGCACATGGATGTGAACCGGGGATCGTCTCCCGGCATCCTCCGCTGGAAAGGTGACTCCCCTTCCGATCAGGACCGGTTGACCGGAACACTTGCATTCAACGGCTCCTGGACCGGCTCCGGTTACGGCTTTCACTGGCTGCTGATGGGCTCCGCTTCAGAGGACAACACCGGCTGGACAGATAACGCTGATATTTACGAAGCCTACGCAACCGTTTCCCCGACCGCCACCAGCCTCCTGTCCCTGGGGAAAAAATCGTATAAATGGGGCAAGGGATACGCCTGGAATCCGGCAGGTTTCATCAATCGACGAAAGGATCCCAATAACCCGGACGAATCCCGTGAAGGATACAGCGTCGTAGAGCTGGATCTGGTGAAAAGCTATTCATCAACTTTACAGACATTGGCACTGACAACCGTACTGCTGCCGGTTGCTGGCGAACTCAATGATGATTTCGCAAGCTCAGAAGATATTAACCTGGCAATGAAGCTGTACATGCTGGTCATGGACACCGATATTGACATGATCCTGTTTGCCGGTGACTCCAGGCCGGACAGTTTTGGCGTCGATTTCTCAAAAAATCTCGCTGAGAATCTTGAAATCCACGGTGAGTTTTCGTGGACCATAGATCAATCCCGGACTGCACTAGGTGTGAATGATGCCCTGAAGACTGAAGAAACAGACACCTGGTCTTCACTCATCGGGCTCAGACACCTCAATGAAAACAACCTGACTACTATTATCGAGTACTACCATAACGATTCGGGGTACTCGGAAGAGGAAATGGCAACCTTTTATCGGCTGCTGGACAGAGCCGACAGAGAGATTTCCGGGAGTGCCACTTCTTCGCTGATGGACCTAAGCCGCAAAGCGAGTCTCTCGGGTTATGGCCAATCCCAGCCCGGTCGCAACTATCTCTATGTCCGCCTCAATCAGAAGGAACCTTTTGACCTGCTCTATTTTTCCGCTGCATTAACCGCTATTGCCAATCTCGATGATTTAAGTTACTCAATTACTCCGGAACTGGTCTATACCGGCATTACAAACTGGGAGCTGCGTGTGCGCTGGAGTTATCTGCAAGGTGACGACTTGACCGAGTTCAGTGAAAAACTAAACAGTAACAAGCTGGAACTGCGACTATGCTGGTTTTTTTGATTCAGTGAAACAGGTAATCAAAACAAATTGATCAGCCAGGCAACAAGCTTCAAAATTTTGTTATAGACAGTAGAGGCAACAGTTCTCAATCGATCCAACAATCCTTCTTTCTTCTCCTGAATACTGGTTGCTTTTCCTTCAAGCTGAAGTTTAAGCCGCTCGGCCCTTTTACCTGGATCCGGATGGCTGGAGAGAAACGAGTGATTATTGCCGAGCCCTGCCAGTTTTTTCAGGGCGGCCACACTGTCCCAAGGATTATATCCCTTCAGCTTCATGAAACTCAATCCATAATCATCGGCTTCCTTTTCTTCGTATTGAGAAAATTGGGCGCTGGTCAGGCTCTGAACAAAGCCGCCCAGTTGTGACCTGGCGATTTCTCCTGCTACTCCGTCTATGGAACCGACAGCTTTTCGGATAGCGCTTGCCCCATAGGCAACCTTGATCTTCTTATGGATATGCTTCTGAGCCACATGGCCCATCTCATGACCGATGACAAAGCGCAATTCACCATCGTTCATCATATCCATCAGACCGCTGTAAATACGGATTGTGCCGTCCGCCATGGCAAAAGCGTTGACCTGGGGTGAAAGATACACTTTGTAATTGAAACTGAGGCTTCCCTCCTGCTGATGTTCACCAACCAGCCGTCGAAGCCGGATGGCATATTGGTTTCCCGGCCCCGCCACCCGCTGCTTACGATCAACATAGGCGGATGACTGTTTTGCCATCCGCTGCACTGCCTCTTCGGAGAGAGTGATCGACTTGACCGCATCGACGCCGGCCTCTGTTGCCAGCATGAGATCAACATCTTCACAGCCTGTAAGCGTAAGTGAGAACCAACAGGCAATAGCTACTATCCACAAGCGTATATTCTGTCGAAAGAACATGTCCAATTTAGAGACCATTTTAGTCAATTTTATTGTCAATCATTCAACCGTACAAAAACTTGTTCACCATTAAAAGTTTTT
>CAZLGM010000177.1:0-7242 GCA_964558875.1 uncultured Desulfocapsaceae bacterium | reverse complement strand
TGATCAGGATGGGAAATAGTCATGTGATCTGTGCGGTCAGTATTGAAGAGCAGGTGCCTCCTTTTCTTCGGGATACAGGCCAGGGTTGGATTACCGGCGAATACGGGATGCTGCCTGGTGCAACATCGAGCAGATACCGGCGTGAGGCGGTTTCCGGCAGGTCAGGGCGCACGTATGAGATTCAACGGTTGATCGGAAGATCGTTAAGAATGATGGTCGATATGACAACTATTGGGGAAAGAACCCTGAGGGTTGATTGTGATGTGATCAACGCTGATGGCGGTACCCGCACGGCTTCGATTACCGGAGCCGCCATTGCTGTTCGAAACGCACTGCGTAGACTGAAGGAAGAAGGACTGATTGAGACGATGCCGGAGTTTCTGCCGGTGGCTGCGGTTTCTGTTGGCATAGTCGATGGTGTTCCTTTGCTCGATCTGGATTACTCCGAAGATTCACGGGCAAGCGTTGATGCCAATTTCGTGATGTCCGGTGACGGTGACTGGATCGAAATTCAGGCAACGGCTGAAGGTAAACCGTTTCCCCATGAAAATTTCCAGGCAATGAGTGAGTTGGCCAAACAGGGAATCGGTGAGCTGTTAAAACTTTGGGATAACCACTAATAAGTTGTGAAAATAAGCGGCACTAGAGAATGGGCCGTGGCTACGGTTAATTGCTGTACAGGCTGTCCCCACAACTGCCGGTACTGTTATGCACGTTATGATGCAGCAGTCCGTGAAAAGAGCCTTTCTGTAGAAGATTGGCCGGATATCATCATCCAACACCGGCAGCTTGAGACTGAGTATCCGCTTTACCCGGGACCGGTCATGTTTCCCAGCCGTCATGATATCGTCCCCGCCAATCTTACAGCCTGCCTTGTTATTCTGGAAAAACTGTTTGTAGCCGGCAATCGTGTATTGATTGTTTCCAAGCCGCATCTTGAGTGCATCCAGGCCATCTGCTCTACGTTTCAGTCCTATCAGGAAAAACTTCTTTTCCGCTTTACAATTACCGCTGATGATGACAGGATTTTATCCTTCTGGGAACCAGGTGCGCCTGGTTACCGGGAGAGAAAACAGTGTTTGCGCCATGCGCATCAGCAAGGTTTTCAGACCTCGGTCAGTGTGGAGCCGATGCTGGATATCAATAACGTTGCCAGGATGATTTCCGATTTACAACCCTATGTGACCCACTCCATCTGGCTGGGGAAAATGAATAAGATCGACAGACGCGTGATCGACTCTTCCGGTGAGATGCAAAAGGAAAAAGAGCGCGTTAAATGGGAACAGAGTGATCAAAAGATTAACGAATTATACCGGCAGCTCCGTGAGCATCCGTTGATTCGCTGGAAAGAGTCGATCAAGGAAGTTGTTGGGATTCAACTTGCCCGGCAGCCTGGTCTGGATATGTAAACTGTTTGAAAAGAGCATAATCATCAGGAGTAATCATGCGTCGCCATCAGAACGAAATAATCAATAGAAACAAAATCGAAACGATCCTAACCCGCTGTATTATCGGCAGATTGGCGACCAAAGGCGGCGACGGATATCCGTATATCACGCCTGTGAATTACACCTATTTTAATGATTCCATCTACTTCCATACGGCGGTAGAAGGGGAGAAGTTGGATAATATTAACAAGGATCCCAAGGTCTGTTTCGAAGTTGATATTCCTCTGGCCTACCTTGATCGAGATTTTGACCGGACAAGACCTGCCTGCCAGGTGACTCAGTTTTATCTCTGCGTTATTATCAGAGGGCGAGCCGAGATTGTTGAAGATAACCGGGAAAAGGCGGCCGCACTGAACAGATTGATTACAGACCATGAAAACCAACCCGCTTTGGACGCCATTACAGCAGAAACGCCAGCATTCAAGGCCTGTCACGTGGTTGCTGTTCGGATCGAATCCATCAGCGGTAAATCCAATCTGGCACAGAAAAAAACGACCGATGAACAACAACGGATTGCAGCCTATCTTCAAAAAAGAGATCTGCCCGGCGACCGTGAGACGGCACGCCTCATTAATGAGTTGGCTGCTGAGCAGGAAGTGCGGAATCCGTGAAATAATGGCCGAGTGTACAACTTCCGGTGTGGTAAAAAACATCATGGTCAATTGCAGTCTCTTTGTGTTAAAATAAACAGTCGCGACTACAATATCTGGCCGTGAAGAAATAGTTTTTTCTTCTTTTATGCGGCAAGACTGATATAACTCCTCATCCTGCAGGAATTACCCGATGCAATCAGTGGGTGTGAAATGAGACCTGCCGTAGAGAAAACAGCCCGTCAACCTGAGCCTGTCTCTGTCGATTCGGATACCTCTATTTCCGAAAACAGTGAAGCTATAGCTGAGGCAAAGAACCTGATCATTAATTTGAACGGGGCGCTGAAAAGCTATACACTCTATCCAAAGAATCACACCATATCAATAGGTTATGTTAACAGGCTGCTCACGGGCTTAAAAACGTTTCTTAGCCAGCATGGGGTCCTGCGAATTTTTGTCGACCATGGTCATCTGTTTTATAAGAACGAGCAGATCCATCATGATGAAGAAGGTGAGTCCAATATTGCCTTTCTGCTGTCAAGAGATGGAGTCAAATGGATTGAGTTTCGTGAAGGGGTAACCAAAGATGAGATCGAGAATTTTATCGAGCTGATTAACGAATATCGGGTGATCACACCCGTCAGTGACGGCGATATAGTAACAGCTCTGTGGGAACATGATTTCCCGCATATTGAATATGAAGCAATCGATCTTGTCCTGAAAAATGGGCCACCGCTTGATCTGACCAAATATCAGGCTGTCGATCTGGAAGAACTGGAAGATGGAAAAGCAACGAATGATCATCAAAACCGGGAGGACCAGCACGGTGAATCGGGATCAGCTGCTTCCATGGGTGGAGGTACACCGTTTCCTCTTATGGCTGCAGGGAAGGACCTATGGAAACTCACCGAAAAAGAAGAGCTGTATCTAAAAAGGCTGGTTGAAGAGGAAGAAAGCCGGGATCATACCGGTTCCGTTTCTGAAGTCCTTATGCTCACCCTGATGATGCAGCAAAACGAGCAGGATTTTGTCAAATCGATGCAGTTCCTCGAAGATCGGCTTATTCATTCCTTCAGGATGGGTAAATACAAAGCGTCCTATACTATTCTATACAATATCAGTAAGTTAAGAGGAGTGTTGGCCTCCAAGAGAAAATGGACGCTGCCGCATTTGGATAGTTTTATCGAAACCATCTCAAAGTCAAGATGTTATACGACTATCCCCCGTTTTCTCAATGAAGAGTGGGAAAGAGAGGAAGTCAATAATTTAAAATATTTATGGCCGGTATTACGTCTGCTCAAACCGGGTATTCTCAAGACTCTTGCGCCTCTTATTATGAAAATCGACCAGGAAAGATATGAGCAGCCTTTTCTGAAAACAGTCGTGTTTCATATCGAAAAAAATGTTCCACTGTTTTCAAAACTGATGTCAACCTTTGACGAACAGTTGATTATAGCTTTTCTCCCTGTTCTTGGAATGTTAAAACGGGATGAATTTATTACGCTTATGACCCAATTGACAAAACATGACTCCAACGTCATCAGGAATAAGGTGTCAAGAAAACTGTTGGCCAAAGAGCCGGCTGTTGTCAAAAGCTTGTTTTTTCTCCTTGATGACCCGTATGAGCCGATTAGAAAACGGGTGCTTATGCATATGGGGCGAAACCGGGATGCGAAACTGGAGAGATCTCTGCTGAACTATTGTCATCGTCCCTCTTTTAAACAGAATGATCCTGAACATTTACTTGGATGTTATGAGGCTTTGGGGCAATGTGGTTCAGCCGAATCTATTCCTTTTCTGAAAAGAATTCTCTTTGAGACAAACTTCAAAAATATGGTTCAGAAAAATACGGCGGTTCATAAGAAAGGTGCTGCTCTTTCACTTGCCGCCCTGCAGCTGCCTGAGGCAAAACGGGTATTGAAAAAGGGAAAAAGGAGCTTGTTACCAAGCATTCGAAATAGCTGCAAAAGCGCTTTGAACAGTTCAAAGAAAGCCGCAAATTCTTGATATGGATTCGATGACCGATAATATCATACAGGATAGAGGACATGAGTTCATGCAGTCCTTTGTCAATCTGCTGACGGTGAGTAAGATCTATGAGGATAACAATCAGCGGGTGGCGAGCACTATAGAGATCTTCAAACGGCTCGCCTCTCTCTTGATGAAACAAACCGGTGAGCTGTCTCTGGCTATTAACAGTGGCGTCGTCTATCTGCAGGAAGAAAAGATCTTTTACCAGCGCAATTTTGCCACTCTTTTTCGTAAACTGACGGTCTATTTTGAAGAGCGACAGATCGACGGCCTTTTTTTCTATCCGGAGGTGAAGGATTGTCGGCCAGCCGAACTGGTCACCTTTGCCAGACTGTTTAATGATTGTGTCAAACAGAAAAAACCGTTTGTCTGGCTGACTATTGAACTCAATAAGGAAAATTACAACTGGGTCAAACTGTATAAACATGAAGAGCCGGAATCAATGCTCGATGTTTTGTCGGAGGCCCTTGAGGAAACCGATGATATTGAACGGCAGACCGCTATCAAACAGAAGCAGAAAGCGATCTCCACATACAGCTGCACCATGGAATCCCTCGATGAAGTGGCGGGAAAGATTGTTGCCGGCAGAGGCGGTTCTGTCTGTAAATCGGTCCATCTGGTGCAGAACATGGTGGACCTGATTCTGGGTAATGATACAACGTTGGTAGGCTTGAGTACAATTCGTGATTATGACGATTATCTGTTCACCCATTCCGTCAATGTGGCCATCCTGTCGATCTGGCTTGGCCAGCGCATTGGGCTATCCAGAATTTCACTTGAACGTCTGGGATTGAGCGGTCTGTTTCACGATCTTGGTAAGCTGGATATATCAAAAGGGCTGCTCAATAAACCGGATAAACTCCAGGAGAAGGAATATGCTACTTTAAAAAGGCACACACTCAACAGTGTTCAGCGAATTATCCGTCTCCGCACCTCCTATGAAAAAAAGGCCCAGATTCTCCTGGCTCCTTTTGAGCATCATTTGAAATTCGATCTCTCCGGCTATCCACAGACTCCGCGAAAGACCCCGCAATCCTTGTTCAGCCGAATTGTTGCCATCGCCGATATGTATGACGCGGTGACCTCTCCCAGGGTGTATCGAGATACGGTCTGGAGTCCTGACAAGGCGCTTGGAGAGATGCTCAAGGAGTCCAATCGCAGCTTTGATCCTGTGCTGTTAAAGGTGTTTGTCAATATGATGGGTATGTACCCGGTCGGAACGGTGCTGAAACTGGCTGATGGCAGGATGGGGATTGTCAGTAAATACGAATCGAAAGAAAAGGAACCGGCCAGGCTGCAGGTGATGATCCTTGAAACCGAAACTGGTGGCGATTATTCACAAGGTGAAACCATTGATCTGGGTCCATTGAACCCGGTAACCTGCGGTTTTGATATCCCCATCGAAAAAACCTACCATCCATCAGAGCTCAACATCCAGCCTGCTGAATTTCTGGTCTGATCACATAGCAGTTCAACTCTGAACAAACAGCACCTGCTCCTGTGGGATGTGTATTCGAACAATGTCCCCTTCCTGAAAAACGGATTTATCACGCTGGTGTTTTTGTTCGACCAACACCCGGTTTTCTCCCACTTTGGTTGTGTAGCGCACAATAGATCCAAGAAATTCCATCGATTCGATAGTTCCATCAAAACAGTCGCAGTTCTCTTTTTCCCCAATGATGTTCACTGTCTGGGGTCGGAAAACAATAGCTCCTTTGTGATAATCGACACGGTGAGGTAAAGGGAAGATGGTTCCATCGTCCGCTTTCAAAGCGCTTTTTCCATTTTGATCAACGACCTCGCCCTCGATCAAATTGGTGGTGCCAAGAAAATGAGCGACAAATTGATTTACCGGACAGTCATACAGCTCTACAGGAGTGCCGATCTGCTGGATAATTCCTTTGTCGAGTACCGCCATTCTGTCCGATATAGTGTTGGCCTCTTCCTGATCATGGGTGACGAAAATTGTAGTTAATCCCAACTGCCGCTGGAGTTTTCGGATGTCGTTACGCATCTGGACACGGAGGTTGGCGTCAAGGTTTGACAGCGGCTCATCAAGCAGCAGCAGCCTTGGCCGAATGACAATGGTTCTGGCAAGGGCGACACGCTGCTGCTGTCCGCCGGAAAGCTGTGAAGGATATCGGTCTGCAAGGTGAGTCAAGCCTACCATATCCAGCGCTTCTTCCACCCGGCTGCCCAATGATCCTTTATCAACTTTGCGTTCTTTCAGACCAAAGGCCACATTCTTACGAACGCTCATATGGGGCCACAGGGCGTAATTCTGAAAGACCATACCCACATCGCGATTCCAGGGCGGCAGAGAAGCGATATCTTCGTCATCTATTAGGATCTGTCCTTTTGGTACGGGTCCGAAACCGGCAATGGCACGCAGGAGAGTGGATTTTCCGGAACCGGATGGCCCCAGGAAGGCAAAGAATTCTCCCGGTTCAATGGTCAAATTAATACCTTGCAGCACCTTGGTTTGACCGAAGGATACGTGAAGATCGATGATCTTCAAACTGACCCGTTGTACTTGGCTAGCTAAACTCATGATGATTATCCTGGCGTTGTCGCCTGCATTTTCTTATTTCGTTCAATGAAGTGGTGGGACAGGTATGTGCCGATGGCCACCACGATAACCGCAACAATACCAAGCGCCGCTCCAGGTCCACGACCTGCCGCACTCTGCATGAAAACATAAATACCATAGGCCAGTGGCGCGTCTGACTCGGCCGTGACCAGCATCAGGGTAGCGGAAAGCTCAACAGCGGCAGTCGCAAAACTGGTGATGAATCCAGCGACAATACCCCCAGCCATGAGCGGCACCACAATTTTTCGAACCACTGTTGGTTTGTTGGCCCCAAGATTTTCCCCCGCCTCTTCAAGTGAAATGGAAACCTGGTGCAGGGCGGCGGTGCAGGCTCGCAATGCGTATGGCAGCCGCCTGATGGCCAGGGCGATAACAATAATAACCCACCAGCTTGCCAAAGGTTTGTCGATAAACGGTACATTAAAATCGTTGAATGTTCGCAGATAACCAATACCCAAAACAACACCGGGGATGGCAAGAGCCCCGGTGCCGATGTAATCGAGCCATTTCCTGCCAATAACATTTGTTCGCAGCACTACATAGGCGATAGCCACGCTGAAGGCCACATCGAAGAGTGCTGCCA
>CAZLGM010000176.1:0-7325 GCA_964558875.1 uncultured Desulfocapsaceae bacterium | reverse complement strand
TGACCATTTTAATAACGCCGGGAGGCAGATCATCTCCCTTTCTCATCCGTTCGATGATGCCATTATATCTCTCGACCACCAGCTCTGCCTGCTTTTCATAACGGTCGAAAATCTCGTTGAATTGGTCAGACCGTTCCTTCTTCCTTGAAAACTGGACATCGCGCAGATTATTAAACGGGATACGAAGGACATCTTCTCCACCAATCTTCTTGCCGAGTTTGACGATGACGACACCGTCTTTATCCAGGATATCTTCTTTTGCCGTACAACCGTCCATGATGGAGCCGACCTCCTGGTGGACCACCCGTTTAAGGCTGTTGAGCTCGTCTATTTTATCCTGGTTCAGCTTCTCGATGTCCATGTCCTCAATCAGCAGAGAACGCTCATCTTTGTCCACACCCTTACGTGAGAAGACCTTGGCGTCAATAACAACACCCTGAACTCCGGGAGGAACTCGAAGAGATGAATCTTTAACATCCTGGGCTTTTTCTCCAAAGATGGCGCGCAGGAGTTTTTCTTCGGGTGAAAGCATGGTCTCCCCTTTAGGAGTGACTTTGCCGACCAGGGTATCGCCCGCCTTCACCTCGGCTCCAATGCGTACGATCCCGGATTCATCCAGATTCCTAAGTGTATCTTCGCTCACATTGGGAATATCACGAGTGATCTCCTCTTTACCCAGCTTGGTATCCCGAGACATGGTCTCGAACACTTCGATATGAACTGAGGTGTAGGTATCGTCCCGAAGGAGTCTTTCATTGACCAGGATGGAATCCTCAAAGTTGAATCCCCGCCATGGCATAAAAGCAATGGTTACGTTTTTACCAATTGCCAACTCTCCCATGTCACAGGCCGGACCATCGGCCAGCACCGAGTCCTTTAAAATTCTTTGCTGAGGCAACACGAGCGGCTTCTGATTATAGCAGGTATTCTGGTTGGATTTCTTGTATTTGGACAGTCGATAAACTGCCACTCCGGTCTGATAGCCGCCAGTCCCCGGTTCATCATACCGGACAACGATCCGATTGGAATCAGCCTCTTCAACGACACCGTCACCTGCAGCTAACAGACAGGCCCCGGAATCTCTGGCAACATATCTCTCCATGCCTGTACCGACCAGTGGTGCCGCTGTTTCCAGCAGGGGCACGGCCTGACGCTGCATGTTTGATCCCATGAGCGCCCTGTTGGCATCGTCATTTTCAAGGAAAGGAATCAGCGAGGCCGCCACACTCACAAGCTGATTGGGGGCAATATCCATATAGCTGACATCATCGGACTGGGCTGTGACAACTTCACCTTCGATCCGTACAACCATACTGTCCGCCACGATCTTTCCATATGTGTCCATATCGGTCACAGCCGGTGCGATAACCTGATTCTGCTCTTGCAACGCACTGAGATATTTCACATCTCCACTGACGATCCGATCGTTGACGATCCGATACGGTGTTTCGATAAAACCATAGGGGTTGACCCGGGCATAGGTCGCCAGGGAAACAATGAGACCGATATTCGGCCCTTCTGGCGTTTCAACCGGACAAATCCGTCCATAATGGGTTGGATGGACATCTCGAACCTCAAAACCGGCCCGTTCCCTGGAGAGTCCTCCAGGTCCCAATGCGGAAAGACGCCTTTTGTGGGTCACCTCTGAAAGCGGATTGGTCTGATCCATGAACTGAGACAGCTGAGAGGAACCGAAGAACTCCTTAATGGCCGCGGAGATCGGTTTAGGGTTGACCAGATCGTGGGGCATCAGGGTTTCGATATCCTGCAGGGTCATTCTCTCTTTGATGGCCCGCTCCATTCTGACCAGTCCCATCCGATACTGGTTTTCAACCAGCTCACCAACGGTTCGTACCCGTCGGTTGCCAAGATGATCGATATCGTCAACTCCACCCTGGGAGTCCTTTAAACGGACCAGATACCGGATCGCATAAATAATATCCTCTTTGGTGAGCGCTCTGTGGTCGATATCGGTGTCCAGCCCCAACCGGGCATTAATTTTGTACCGACCGACTTCTGAGAGATCGTAGAGGTCCGGGTTGAAGAACAGATTATTAAAGAAGTTCTCCGCAACCTCTATGGTTGGCGGCGATGACGGCCTGAGTCGTTTATAAATCTCTATCAGGGCATCATGGGTATTGGCAATCTTATCGACGGCCAGCGTTTTGCTGAACGAATCGGAATATTTCACACCGTCAATAAACAGGACATCGAACTCATCAATTGCTCCGGCCTGAATGTTTAGCAGAACAGTTTCAGTTAATTCGGTATTGCTTTTTGCAATCAGGTCACCGGTTTTGGTATCGACAACATCGTGTGCCAACACCCGTCCGATCAGCTTTTCCTGTGATACCTGCAGTACAGTAATCCCGGCCTTGACGATCTTTTTGCACATTGCTTTTGAGATCTTTCTACCCTTCTTGCCGATTACGTCACCGGATTTCGGATCTACTACGTCGAATTCCAACCGCTGTTCCCGGGCAGTTTCCGGATTAAAATCGAAAAAGTAGTCATCACCAGAGATTGTTATCCGATTGGTCAGATAAAATTCTTTTAGCAACTCTTCATCCGAGTAGCCGATCGCTTTGAGCAGTGTGGTAACAGGAAATTTTCGGCGCCTGTCGATTCGTACATGGAGAATATCCTTGATATCGAACTCCAGATCTATCCAGGACCCCCGAACGGGAATGATTCGGGCTGAATAAAGCAGTTTACCACTGGCATGGCTCTTACCGTTATCGTGGGTATAAAAAAGACCCGGAGAACGCTGGAGCTGTGAAACAATGACCCGCTCCGTACCGTTAATCACAAACACACCGTCATCGGTCATGTAAGGAAGCGATCCAAGAAAAACTTCCTGCTCCTTGATATCTCGAACGGTCTGCACACCGGTTTCATCATCGACATCAAAAGTAATCAATCTCACCGTGATCTTCAGTGGAATATCATAGGTCATGCCCCGCTGCTGACATTCATGGACGGTATATTTGGGTTCGCCAAAACTGTACCTGACGAATTCCAGAGAGCAGAGACCATTGAAATCATTAATGGGAAACACATTATTGAGAATCGCCTGCAATCCGGCATTCTCGCGCTCATCGGGATCTTTATCAATCTGTAAGAATTTTTCATAGGATTTCCGCTGCATGGAAATAAGATGGGGCGGTTCAATAATAGTTTTCGCCCTGGCAAAATTCTTCCTTACTCGTTCCATAAGTGTCCTCGAGTTTTTCTAAAAGGGGTTACGACCTTGAAAACGATTGCCGGTTCATCTGTTTCTTCACAACAGACATACCGGCTATCCAGTTGAAATAACAACAATTTTATGATTGTTTCAAAAAACTTGATTGAAACAAAACACGCTACGTACCAAGTTGGTCCGTAGCGTGTCACAACAAACAGACTCTTCCCACAGCGGGAAGGTGTATAGAAAAAGATTCAACTATTTAATCTCTACAGTGGCACCTACAGCTTCAACCTGTTTCTTGAGCTCTTCAGCTTCATCCTTGGCCACACCTTCTTTCAGAGGCTGCGGCGCATCTTCAACCAGGGATTTGGCTTCTTTCAGGCCAAGACCGGTGATAGCCCGAACCTCTTTGATGACCTTAATCTTCTGGTCACCAATAGATGCCAGCACGACATCAAATTCGGTCTTTTCTTCAGCTGCTCCACCTGCATCAGCAGGTGCAGCACCGCCTGCGGCGACTGCCACAGGAGCGGCCGCGGAAACGCCAAATTTCTCTTCCATCTCTTTGATCATCTCAGAGAGTTCGAGTACGGACATATTAGAAATAAATTCAATTACATCTTCTTTTGTTACAGCCATTATTATAACCTCATATCAGTGAAATTTTTGTTGCTAGTCATTTCTGGATAAAACCCAAAAATCACTACTGCTCTTTTTGATCGGCAATCGCCTGCAATCCATACAGGAAAGTCCTTGGAACGCCTGAAAGCACCTGCACGAGTCCTGTGGGGACACCGTTCATAACAGACAGCAACTGTCCAAGCAGGGCTTCGCGAGACGGCAGTTTGGACAAAGCGACCAAATCATCTACACTTAATTTTTCTCCATCAAGAGCGGCAGATCGAAGCATGAACTTGTCATGATCCTCGGCGAACTCAGTCAGCGCCTTTGCCGGAGCAACCGGATCATCATATGCCGTGACTATGGCGGTGGTGCCGACAAAATCATCGACAAGAAGTTCACAATCGGTTTCGGCAACTGCTCTTTTCAGGAGAGTGTTCTTGGCTACGCGAATCTCCGAGTTACACTGGCGCAATGCTTTTCGCAACTCTTGGAATTCGGCAACCGTTAATCCACAATAGTCTGTGACCACAGTAAATTTGGCCTTGTCGAATGATTCAATCAATTCGTTGACTATTGCCGATTTCTCACTCCGATTTAACATATCCCTCCTTCTATTCTTCCTTTATTAACGCTTAATCGAATCAGCAGTTACCTCAAATAACACCGAATGAGTTTTGTTCGTGTCCGTTAAAATTGAACGTTACAATATTTCGAACTCGTCTCGGCAGGCCACCAACAAGGTGATTAAACATAACGAGTGCCTGCTGTCTCCGACAGTTAACCGGTCCAACTACTGGAACCGGAATTTTACTTCCTTTTATCTTTTATTTGGCAATCTCTCGAATGTTGCCGGTGTCGATTTTTACTCCCGGCCCCATTGTTGAAGAGATCGTAACAGTCTTAAGATATATACCTTTGGATGACGATGGCTTAATCTGGATAATCTTTTGAACAAAGGCTCTGATATTTTCAAACAGCTTCTGTTCACCAAAGGATTTTTTACCGACTCCAGCGTGAACGATTCCCGCTTTGTCCACCTTGAAATCGACCTTACCCGCCTTAATATCACCAATCACATCTTTTAAGTCAAAGGTGACAGTACCCAGTTTAGCGTTGGGCATCAGGTTTCTCGGTCCAAGGATCCGGCCAATCTTACCAACGGTTCCCATCATATCAGGAGTGGCAACGGTCTTGTCAAATTCCATCCAGCCTTCCTTGATTTTTTCGACCAGTTCATCGCCACCGACAAAATCGGCACCAGCCTCTTTGGCTTCTGTCTCTTTTTCACCTTTAGCAAAAACCAGGACTCTAATTTCCTTACCTGTTCCGTGAGGCAGGACAACAGAAGACCGAACCATCTGATCGGCATGTCTTGGGTCGACGCCTAGCCTCATGGCAATATCGATGGTCTCATCGAACTTGGCATAACTGTTGCCAACAACTTTTTGTATTCCCTCTTCAAGGCTAAGGAAAACGGACCGGTCAATGTCCTTTGCTGCGTTTCTGTAGTTTTTTCCATGTTTCGGCATATCAGCCTCCTACTCGTGACAGCCAACCAAACCGGTTGCTGCTGGTAGTCTTTTATTTTGAGTTAATCAACGACGGTGATACCGGCGCTTCTCGCTGTGCCCTCAACGATTTTCATCGCCGCTTCAATATCATAGGCATTGAGGTCAGGCATCTTGATCTCGGCAATCTCTTTAATCTTATCCCTGCTGATCTTGGCTACACGATCCACCTTTGGATTGGACGAACCTTTCTCAAGTCCGGCTGCTTTCAATAAAAGAACGGAAGCAGGCGGAGTTTTGGTGATATAGCTGAAAGACCGGTCCTGGTAGACCGTGATCACAACAGGAACAATGGTATCTCCCATGGACTGGGTCTTGGCATTAAATGCTTTGCAGAACTCCATGATATTGACACCGTGCTGCCCAAGAGCAGGACCAACAGGTGGAGAAGGGTTCGCCTTTCCAGCCGGAATCTGCAGTTTAATAAATGCCATTTCTTTCTTGGCCATTTTGTTACTCCTATTACTTATTTCTCAATGCATTGATTATTTAAATTAAAAATTTATTCAGCTTATGCGGATACGATCGTGTGAATGCAACCTGAACAAATTCTTAAGCGTGTGATACTTGTACAAACTCCAGCTCTACAGGTGTTTCTCTACCAAAGATGGAAACCATGACTCGTACCCGGCCTTTGTCTGGGAACACCTCATCAACAACTCCCTGAAAATTGGCAAACGGTCCATCAATAACCCGCACGGCTTCACCGACATCAAAGGTGACCTTTGGCCTCGGTTTCTTGGCACCATCCTGGATACGTCCGATAATTTTACCGGCATCCTCATCGGAAAGCGGTATGGGGTTTTTATCATCGCCGACAAAACCGATCACCCGGGGCATATTTTCATGGATTGTGTGCCAGGTATCGTCATTCAGATCCATGGAAACAAGCATATAGCCAGGGAAAAATCTTCTGGAAGAAGTTTTTCTGGCACCTTTGATCATCTCGACTACCTGCTCTGTAGGCACAAGAATCTCACCGAACATTTCCTGCTGTCCCTTTTTGGCGATTCTATCCTCCAGTGTTGCTTTTACTTTATCTTCGTAGCCGGAGTGAACCTGCAATATGTACCAGTGTCTTGCCATGGGTTATTTATCGGTAACGGTTAACTACTCAAATTGTTTATTATCAGGCATGAGCCGAATCGTTTTCCACCTCAATCGAAGCGGGTTAAGGCTGCTTATTGCAGAACTGTAGAAACCAGTTTGCCAAGCAGCAAATCCACCGAGCCAAGATATAATGACGCGACAATTGCCAGCAGAACGACTATACCCGTCAAGCTCAGTGTCACCTTCTTGGCGGGCCAGACTATTTTTGAAAATTCAGCCTGTACCTCCTCGATAAATTTCTTTATTTGAGAAGGTGAAAAATTGGACACTTGCTTAGGGACAGCCTGTTTTGCTTTTCCAGCCGACTTTTTAGTCTTTTTTGCTTTTGTCTTCGCCATTTCCAAATCCGGTCATTGAATCTTCTAATGCTTGCAGGGCGCTGATAAACGGTGTGGCAGGCCAGGAGGGACTCGAACCCCCAACTTCCGGATTTGGAGTCCGGCACTCTACCAATTAGAGTTACTGGCCTACCCTCACATCAGTCTTTGGTTCCCCGGTGCATTAAAAGTATTTATTTCGTCTCTTTATGCGGGGTATGTGTCCTGCAAAACGAGCAATACTTCTTCAACTCCAGCTTATGGGGAGTATTGCGTTTGTTCTTTGTTGTCGTATAGTTACGACGTTTGCATGTCCCACATGCTAGAGTAATAATGTCTCTCATATCTCACAACCCTGTTCAAACGAAACCACCACCGGCTTAAAACCGGTGGTGGTTCACCTTTTCAATATCAACTGATAAGCTCGCCGGTTCCCCGACAACCCCATCAAAGTACGTTAAAAAAACTCAGATATATCACTGACAACGCCGGCACCAACAGTCCGGCCACCCTCACCGA
>CAZLGM010000175.1:0-7329 GCA_964558875.1 uncultured Desulfocapsaceae bacterium | reverse complement strand
AAAAATAAAGATAGACAATCTTTCCCCGATAGTCTTCCACATCAAGGCTTTTCTTACCTTTGGGCAGGTTGATCCATTGAGTATCTCCCCAGGAAGGCGCCTCGATATCTTTTTTGAAAGATTTAGCATTGACCCATTCCGGTGTCGTACCTGCTTGAAAACCGATAAACAGTATAATGAATGCTGCTATTTGAAATAAGCGCATAAGCTATCTCTCCATAGTGAATGATTTATTTATTTTCTCTGTTCCTTTTATAAAAAGAAATAGAGAAAAGATCATAGTGTGAATATAAATGTGAAGGAAAAGTTATCTCGTGCGCATCATGGTACTACCCCATTGAAATAGGCAACACTTTGAACACCGATTTCCCGACAGCCACAGGTTTCTGTCGACGCTGTAAGACAATCCATCGATTGACTGCCGGAAACAGCTATCAGCATGGTCTGAAGCTTCTGAAGGAGATGGAGAATACCAGAAGCATCGACATTGAAACCCAGGCTGCACATCGTGATCCCCAATTGACAACCGATTTTCTGTTCGGTGAAGCCAGGGGCAAGATGTTCGGCGTGTTGGAGTGCGCCGATGGGAATGGAAAAATCACCTTCATCCATGCCTTTTCAGGACAATATAACGGCCGCTGGCTGGTTAATGGCTGGGCGAAACCACTGTTTGATGTAGACACATGGCAGTCCATTAATTCCCCTGCTGAAAAAAAGATCAAAGCGTTCAGCCGGCAAATTGAGCAATCGAATCGCTCACCCGACATTCAACAGTTGAAACGAATTCGCAAAGAACTCTCCAGGAAGCTGATGATAAAGCTCCACAAGCTTTATCAGGTTGTTAATTTTCGTGGTGAAACTACCGATCTGTCTTCCCTGTTTCCGGCAAATAACATACCCACCGGAACAGGAGACTGCTGCGGCCCAAAACTGCTCAACCATGCTGTCCGAAACAATTTGCGGCCGCTTTCCATGGTTGAGTTCTATATGGGGAGGGAAAACCGTTCTTCAACAAAAAAGCATGGACATTTTTACTCGGCATGCCGGGAAAAATGTGAGCCTTTGATGGGTTTTATGCTCTGTGGAATAAGCGTTTAAAATGACGACAGATAATCAACTAATTAATATTCTCCATAGGGAGCGAAGCTTTGTAGTTATCGACAAGCCTCCTGGTCTGCTGGCGGTTCCCGGCCGTGGTCCGGATAAGCAGGATTGCGTGGTCAACAGAGTAAAAACACTGATTCCGGAAATGATCTCTCAACCGGCTGTTCATCGGTTGGATATGGCGACCTCCGGCCTGATGGTGCTGGCCATTGACAAAGGCAGTCATGCTGATCTCAGCAGACAATTCGAGCAACGACAGGTGGGGAAAAAATATGTGGCATTGCTCGATGGTCTTGTGGAAGGGGAATCCGGCAGAATTGAACTTCGTTTCCGGCTTAACCCGGACAACCGGCCCTATCAGGTCTATGATCCGGTTCACGGGAAACTCGGCATCACCGACTGGAAAAAGCTTGGAGTGGAGCATAAGCTGACACGAATTGAGTTCACACCGATCACCGGCCGCACCCACCAGCTGAGGCTCCATGCCGCTCACCAGATGGGACTGAACACACCCATTGTCGGAGACAACCTCTATGGAAATGGGCAGGAAGGTGACAGGATGCTGCTCCATGCCTGTTCTCTTGTATTTCACCACCCGATATCCGGAAAGGTTGTACAGTTTAAATCAATGGTGCCTTTCTAAGACACAATCTCCGGATAAAGCTGAACCTAAATCCTGCAGTTATTCGGCATTCGGCTGCCAAAACAACCACATCTGCTGCGTTGGCTTCGCTGATTTAATGCTCATCGTAGCGCTGCTACGTCTGCGCTTAAATCAGCTTGCCGCCTTGCATCTGCACCTGTTTTGACAACCTCGGTGCTCAAACAACTGCAGGATTTAGGTTGAATTGATTCGAAAATTAATCCAATTTTGATATACTGGCTCCATGAAAACCACCTATGGCTACAGGGATATCATCGATCTTGAATACTTCATTCATCAGGATCAGACTGAACCGACAAAAGATAAACAGCAGCGTATCAAAGAACGAGACAGGCGGATTTTCCTCGACAGTCTCGAAGAGACGGACTCGGATGAATACAACGACAATCCAAAAGCTCTTGTCGGTCTCTGGCTGCAAAAAAGAAGGGAACAGGAACAGAAACACAACTCCTTTCTGCCGGGAACACTTGCCGAAGAGGTTTTTGGTACTAGCCGTTTTCTCTTCATAATAGCCGGACTGCTCATCGGTGGCTCCATGGGATTTTCTCTGCTGCATTATACCGGTGAAAGACCTGTAAATGTGTTTGTTTACCTGACAGTCATCGTACTGAGCCAGCTCGTTTTACTGCTTTGTACCCCCATCATCATTTTTATCAGACAGCAAAAACACTCAACCGGCCCTCTCTTATCCCTGGCTATCAGTCTGATCAACAAGATGTATAGAAAAGGGATCAAACGTATCGCTTCAAAACTGTCTGCTGACAGACAAAGCAGCCTGGACCAGCTGTCCGGTTTGATCTCCGGAAAACACAAAACCTACGGTTCCCATTTCCTGTGGCCGTTTTTCCTTCTGTTTCAACTGTTCGGCATCTGCTTTAATATCGGTGTACTGGCCATCAGCCTGTTGTTGATCACCATTTCTGACATCGGCTTTGGCTGGCAATCGACCATTCAACTGAGTTCCAAAACCGTGCATACTGTGGTCGGCTATCTGGCCACACCCTGGAAATGGCTTGCCGGTTCCGGCTATCACCCGACATTTGAAGAGATTGAAGGCAGTCGCATTATATTAAAAGAAGGCATCTATTCCCTTTCAACAGCCCACCTCACCTCATGGTGGCCCTTCCTTATCCTCAGTGTTGTTGTTTATGGTCTGCTTCCCCGTCTTAGCTTCTTGATCCTGGGGATATACCAAAAAAAACGCTGTCTTGACCGGTTGTCTTTTGACCAGTCCGCTTTCTCCTCAATCATTCGGCGAATGACCACGCCCATTGTCAGCAGTTCCGGCCTGCCGGATCGCACCGAACCGACACCAGTAAAGATGTCGCCAACCCAACCGCAAACACAACAAGCTTCATCCCTTATTCGTTCGGCAATCGCGCTTGTTCCCGATGATCTATATGACAGTTGCGATCCGGAAACTCTTGGTCATGTTCTGCAAACAAATTTAGGGCTGAAAATGGAAGAAGTACGACGAATCGACAACGATTACCCTGCCGAACAGCAGCTGATCACAGAGTTTGGCGAAAACATGGCCAGTTCAAACCGGGTTATCTTTCTGCTGGCAGAAGGCTGGATGGCGCCCATAGAAGATTTTCTTTCTTTTATTAAAGAGCTGCGTCAAAGTGTCGGTTCAAAAATATCTGTTATCGTCGGCCTCATAGGACGACCGACAAAGGACAACCTTTTCACCCCGGTCAACCAAATGGATTTTCAGATCTGGCAAAACAAAATCGACTCTCTTGCTGATCCATACCTCTCTCTTGACCCTCTTATCGACATCGGGGACAGAACACCATGATCCCGGAATTTGCCATTATCGGTCATCCCAACGAGGGAAAGTCATCCGTGCTCTCTACCCTGGCGGAAGACGACAGTGTCCGGATCAGTCCCTATCCAGGTGAAACCACCGAGTGCCGTACTTTTCCCGTGAGAATCGACAACCGGGAAATACTGCGGTTTGTCGACACACCGGGTTTTCAAAATCCACGGAGAATGCTTGCCGAACTGCAGAAACTGGAACAGGAAAATGTGCATGGGGATATTTTTAAGACCTTTATTCAAACCTACAGGGACACTCCGGAATTAAAAGATGACTGTGAGCTGCTGACCCCTGTGGTTAACGGCGCCGGTATCATCTATGTGGTCGATGGTTCCCGGCCCTTGCGGAATGTGGACAAGGCCGAGATGGAAGTCTTACGGATGACGGGAAGACCGCGAATGGCCATCCTCAACTGCAAGGATGAAGAACAGCAATATTTGCAGGACTGGCACCATGCATTCCGTAAAACATTTAATTCAAACAGGCTGTTCAACGCCCATCGGGCGACCTATGCCGAACGTATTCATCTACTCGAAGCGCTGAAAAATATCGATCAGGAATGGCACACAACACTCAACACAGTCATCCTTGCCTTTAAACAGGATTGGGAGGCCCGCAACGACCAGACCGCAAATACGATCATGGATCTGCTTGACAACTGTCTCAGCTTCAAGATCAGGCGTAAACTTCGGGAAACCGATGATGAACAGGCTGTCCGAAAGGAACTGTTTGACAAATACACCCAGGCAATCAAAAACAAAGAGAAACAGGCCCATGAACAGGTTCGGGCTCTTTTCAAACACAACATTTTCAATATCGAGCTGCCCTCTCACTCGATCCTGCACCAGGAACTGTTCTCCAAAAAGACCTGGCATTTTCTCGGACTGCGGCGCAGGCAGATGCTGATGCTTGGAGCCATCGGTGGAGCTGCGGCAGGTGTTCTTATCGATATGGCGACCCTGGGCTCCAGCTTTGGTCTTTTCGGTTCAGTTGGCGGCGCCCTGGGAGCAGCCGGTGCTTTTATGAGTTCGAAACACTTCACTGCCGGAACCAGACTGATGGGCGTTAAAATCGGCAGACAGCGGCTGCAGATGGGACCCAACGAATCGATCCAGTTCCTTTTCGTTCTTCTGGACCGTTTCTTTCTCTTTTACTCGTATATTATCAACTGGGCCCACGGACGCCGCGATTACCAGTCGTCAGGACAAACATCCGAAGAAGTCTCACTTATTGGAGAAAGTCAGACAAAACAGTGGACGACTGAAGATTTGAAGATCTGTCATGCATTCTTCACTGCTTCAAAAAGTGGCAACCCTGCAAAGATTGAACAGGCCGAAAAACAGCTCAAACCTCTCATTAAAAAGACGCTGATGGCCTTATCCACAAGCGAGTAGCAGTATGAAACAGGTCATTAAAACGGAAAAACATCCCATCAAGCTGTGGCTTGACGATATCGAGGAAGAAGCGCTCCAGCAGGCTAAAAATCTGGCCAACCTGCCCTTTATCTTCAAGCATGTGGCCATCATGCCGGATGCCCATATGGGGTATGGTATGCCCATTGGCGGGGTCATGGCTTCTGAAAAGATGGTTGTGCCCAACGCTGTTGGAGTGGATATCGGTTGTGGCATGTGCGCCGTCCAGACATCGATCCGTCATATCGATCGCGGCGATCTCAAAACAATTATGGCCGGTATCCGAAACGCCATTCCGCTTGGTTTCAAACACCATAAAAAGCGGCAGCACGAAAGCTATATGCCTAATATCAAAGGAGCACCACCTGTCTCCGAACTTCCTATCATCAATAGAGAATACAAAAGTGCGCTCGGCCAGATAGGGACCCTTGGCGGCGGTAACCATTTTATTGAAATTCAACGCTCCAGCGACGGCTTTATCTGGCTCATGATCCATTCCGGCAGCAGGAACCTGGGATACCGGGTGGCCAACCACTACAACAAATTGGCCATACAACTCAATGCCAAATGGAAATCGCCGATTCCCAAAAAATATCAACTGGCCTATCTGCCGATCAAATCGGAAGAGGGACAGGACTATCTGGCCGAAATGAGCTACTGTGCCGAATTCGCCCGTTGCAACCGCAAGCTGATGATGGAACGACTCCAGGATATCGTCCACTCATTTGTTGCCAAAGTGAGCTTTGAACCGATGATCCATGTGGCCCATAATTATGCCGCTTTGGAAGAACATTTTCATAAAAGAGTTATGGTCCACCGCAAAGGGGCCACCAGGGCATTCAAAGGTGAAATCGGCATCATCCCCGGATCTCAAGGGGCTGCCAGTTATATTGTTCGCGGTAAGGGCAACAGGGATTCGTTCATGTCATGTTCTCACGGTGCGGGACGGAAAATGGGGCGCAAGCAAGCCCAGCGAACTCTTTCCCTGCAGAATGAAATCCGCAAACTGGACAACAAAGGCATCATCCACTCCGTTCGATCAAAGAAAAGCCTCGATGAGGCTGCCGGTGCTTATAAGGATATCGACACCGTTATCAACAATCAACTGGATCTGATCGAGATTGTAGAAACGCTACATCCCCTTGCGGTTGTTAAAGGCTGACAACTTCAGGACTATCAAAGCCCACGGATTCAGAACTTGATGAGACTAGAATAGGAAGATCGAGTTTTATCAATTCAATGATGTGAACACGTGATACGGTTATGAAAAAACTTATCTATCCCCTTCTTTTTGTCTGCTTTTCCATCTGGCTCATTTACGATGATCTCCCTTATATCTGGATGTTTTTACACAAAAAGCAAATCGTCCAGACACAGGGCGTTGTGGTAAAGAAATATAAAAAAGCCCGCTCCCAGGTTCGAGGTGGATCCGCAATGGATTACATCATTGAAATACGGGATATCAACAGCAGTTGCAAAGGAATAAGCAGGATTTCAGAAGAGCGATTTATGACTGCTCACCTTAACGATGAGATATCAATTCTTCAGTATAAAGGGAGCTGTCTGGCAACCTTTGACAGCCGGATGTATGCCCCGCCCATGGTTCATTTCATAGGCGCTGGTTTTGTTTTGGTTGCAGGTCTCGTCTACCTGATAACTGGGGTTCGACAGGTATTAAAAGGAAAAACCTGATCAGGGAGCCAGCCGTTCGATTGACCAGCCGGATTTGATCTTCTGGTACAGGAAACGGTCATGGAGCCTGTTCTTACCGCCTTGCCAGAACTCGAATTCTTCCGGCTTGACTCGGTACCCGCCCCAAAAAGAAGGCAATTCAACCTTTCCCTCACCCAGTTTTCTTTTGAACTCATCAAATTTGTTCAACAGAAACGATCGTGAGGAGACCACCGAAGACTGGTCGGAAATCCAGGCGGCAACCTGCGATTCCCGTGGGCGGGACAGGAAATACTTGACAGAATCGGCGGTGGATATTTTTTCAGCCGTTCCACTGATCATGACTTGCCGTTCCAACTCCAGCCAGACAAAGAGCAGGCTGACCCGATCATTCTCTTCTATCTCTTTTGCCTTACGACTGTTGTAATTGGTAAAGAAAACAAAACCATTATCATCGAAATATTTCAGCAGAACGGTCCGCTGGCTTGGCCGTCCCTTTTGATCAACAGTGGCCAGAATCATGGCAGTCGGATCACCGACATCGGTATCCTTTGCCTGAGTAAGCCACTTACTGAACTGGCTGACAGGGTTCTTTTTCAGGTCTTCTCTGTTCAGGCCGCCTCGTAAATATTCACGGCGAAAATGACTGATTTCCA
>CAZLGM010000174.1:0-7361 GCA_964558875.1 uncultured Desulfocapsaceae bacterium | reverse complement strand
GCTGGTCAACGAGAGCCATCTGGCGCAGATGGCCAGGGAAATTGACCTGGGGAAACACCTATGTCTCGGCAAGGGAGAAGATGCTTCCAATGGACGAAACAAGTCGTCTATCCTGTCCTGCGCCTATGAAGCGGTTGTCGGAGCTATTTTTGAAGATGGCGGCTATGAGACGGCTGTCGGATTCATTAACCGTTTTTTTGTTCCGGCTATTGCCGGTAAGAAGGAAGACCTCCTCTTAGGTGATGCTAAAAGCAGGCTGCAGGAACTCCTGCAGGAGAAATATAATGAGGCTCCGAGCTATCATCTGGATAGGGAAGAGGGGCCCAGCCATAATAAAGTATTTTTTGTTTCTGTCCGCTTTCGATCCGATGTTCTGGGAGCAGGTAAAGCCGGCTCCAAGAAAGAGGCGGAGCAGCGTGCAGCTGCCGAAGCGCTGGCAAAGGTCGAGAGCTGATGCCCGGCTGGCTCGGTCCTCAAACCTGAGAAACAAAAACAATAACGGTCGGCGCAAGATTGATGGATTTGATTATTCCGATTTTTATAACCCATGAAGGGTGTCCCCATCAGTGCCTGTTCTGTAATCAGAAATCGATAACAGGTCGACAGAAACCGGCACCAGTCGAGTCCTCTTCCGTGGTCCACACTATCCGACGCTGGCTCAAGAGGTCCCGAAGTCATAAACGGGTCCAGGTTGCTTTTTTCGGCGGTTCATTCAGCTGTCTTCCCGAAGCCAGACAGCTCCGATTGCTCGAAGCGGTTTCCGGCTATCTTCAAACAGGCGAAGTACATTCAATCCGGATTTCAACCAGACCGGATTGTATCAGTAAAATGGTGCTGGACAGGCTCCACACCCACGGCGTCAGAACAGTTGAGCTTGGTTGTCAGTCCATGGATGATACTGTTCTTAACAAAAACAGGCGTGGACACAGTTCGGACCAGTCCGAGGTTGCCTCCCGCTTGATATCTCAATATGGGATGGAGTTGGGTATCCAGTTGATGGTCGGGCTTCCCGGGGAAACAACATGTTCTTTTGTAAGTGGCATAAAGCGGCTCGTTACCATTCGGCCCGATTTTGTTCGATTATATCCGGCGCTGGTGGTTGACCATACTGAGATGGCCGCCATGTTTCATAGAAATGAGTATACCCCGTTGACGATGAATAAGGCTATCGCCATGACCCGCCGGGGATATGAGCTGTTGTTGCATGAAGCCGATATCAAGGTGATCCGTATGGGCCTTCAGCATACTCAGACGCTTGAGAAAAGTGTTATTGCCGGCCCGTACCATCAGTCGTTCGGTGAATTGGTTCTGGCAAGATCATGGTTCAGACGGGTCCGCAGGCTACTGTCTGATTGTCCGAAAGGGAAGACGATGACTCTTTCCATTTCTAATCGAGATATGTCTCTTTTTCTGGGACCGCGAAAGAGTAATATCAACCGCTTGAAACAGCTTGGCCTCCATGAGAAATTTACCCTTCAGGCCAGGGCCGAATTGGAACGAGGAACGTTGTTATATGATTTCAATTAAGCATCTCGATATCCGCTATGGAGAGAAGCATCTGTTTAGGAATATCTCCGCCAGGATTCATCCTGCCAATCGTATTGGACTGATCGGGGTGAACGGTACCGGGAAATCGACGTTACTCAAGATCCTTGCCGGAATTAAGGAGACCGACCCGGGTATTGTCAAGTGCGCTAAGTCCTTTTCCGTCAGTTATCTGCCGCAGGAACCGGATATTCTGGTTTCCGATAAAAGCCTCTATGAAGAGGCTCAAACAGCCTTTGACGCTCTTCTTGAATTGCAGCATGAGCTCAATGATCTGCATGACAGGTTGGCCGAGACTCCACCGGAATCCAAGGAATTTGAGAAACTGATACAGCGTCAGGGAGAAATCCAGGAACTGCTGGACAATTCGTCTATTTACTCAATGAGGGCTCAGATTGAAAAGGTGTTAACCGGGTTGGGCTTTTCCCAGAGCGATATGCAGGCCCCAGTCTCCTCATTTTCCGGTGGCTGGATTATGAGATTGATGTTGGCAAAATTGCTGCTGGAAGCACCATCGCTGCTGCTGCTTGATGAGCCCACAAATCACCTCGATCTGCAATCACTGACCTGGGTTGAAGAATTTCTGACGAGTTATTCCGGAGCAATGGTAATTATTTCCCATGACCGCGCTTTTCTCGACAAGATGACCGAGATGACCTGGGAGCTAAGCCTTGGCCGATTAACGGCGTACAAGGGCAACTATTCATTCTATATAAAAGAAAAGGAGGAGCGAAGACGAATTGAGCGGGCGGCCTATAATAATCAGCAGGCCCAGATTCGTCAGACAACCCGGTTTGTTGAGAGGTTCAGGGCCAAATCGACTAAGGCCAAACAGGTCCAGTCGAGGGTGAAGCAGCTTGAGAAAATGGAGCTGATTGAACTTGAAGAAGCTGAACATTCCATCCGGTTTTCATTCCCTCCGGCACCTCCTTCCGGTCGTGATGTTTTGCAGATCGATTCGATTTCCAAGAGTTTTGACGGTAAAGAGATCTTCAGCGGAGTGGAGCTTAATCTTCAGCGGGGAGACAAGGTTGCGGTTGTCGGAGTGAATGGCGCGGGAAAGTCAACCTTTTTAAAGATCATTGACTCTCAGATCAGCCCCGATGATGGAACTATCCGGTATGGAACGGGTGTCAAACGGTCATACTTTGGACAGCACCAGGCACAGGAACTGTCCGGCGAACTAACGGCGCTGGAAACAATATCACTTGGGGGAGAGGACATGACCATCACCCGGATGCGTTCTCTGCTTGGGGCTTTTCTCTTTCGCGGCGAAGAGGTAGACAAGAAGGTAGCGGTGCTGTCCGGTGGTGAAAAATCGAGACTGGCACTGGCGAAGATGATCGCCTCTCCTGCCAATCTTATGCTCCTTGATGAGCCGACCAATCATTTGGACATGAGTTCCCAGGAGATTCTCCAGGAGGCAATGGCCCAGTATGACGGCACCATCCTGGTGGTTTCCCATAACCGGTTCTTTGTCGATTCCTTTGTCAATAAGGTGCTTGAAGTCAAAGACTCCAGGGTGACCCTTTATGAGGGAAATGTAGCCGAGTATCTCGAGAGATTGACAAGAGAGGCTGAAAGGATACGAAAGCAGGAAGCGGAAAAGACGGACCGGGAAGAAACAAGAAATGGGAGTGTTCTTTCCTCTTCAGCCGGGCTCAGCCGGAAAGAACAGCGGAAACTTGAAGCCATAAAACGCCAGGAGCGGAGTCAGAGAATCGGACCGTTGAAAAAACAGCTCAATGAGGCTGAAGAACAGGTAGAGAAATTTGAGGCTAAAAAAGAAGAGCTGGAACAGCAGATGGCCGATCCGGAGCTGTATAAAGATGAAGCAACATGGGTATCTGTTTCCAAAGAGTATGATGATTGCAAACGGCGGCTCACACGCTGGGAGAGTCGTTGGGAAGAGGCACAGATCAGAATCGATGAAATCGATGCCGAATTGTAAACAATCCAGCTGTCATGCACTGGAATAACAGATTTACTGCGATCCTCTTCCATGCTTGCCTCCATTCCCAACAAAGACGGAGTAAATATATAAGCCATTCCGATCTGTCCCGGCTGATTCTTTTAAACACGTCACCTTAAAAGTTCTTGTCAATTCCACTACTGGTAATGAGATTATTATCGCTTTTGTTACTGCTAATCCCTGAACATCAATGATGTTTGCTTTTGTTCAGGCTGCAAAGCCGTTGAAGTGTGAAAGAATTTTTCAACTTTTTTCAAACCAATAGATGAAAGTACTTTTGCCCGATAGTCCTTGAACACGAGTCAGGTTCAAGCTGTTATAAAAGAAAAGTTGTAAAGAAAACTCTTTGATTGTGTTGTTAAAGGCTAAATGCGCCGACTGTATCCTGAAGTAAACAGTCCTTGTAATAGCTTGATCTTGCCTGGTTTCCCGATTACTGTAGCTGGGTATGGAAAGAAACATTCTTCTTATTCATCCTCAGCGGCAGATTTTTGCCAGCTGCCGTAGAATTCTATCCCAGAGAAATTTCAGGGTTATTGCTTCAGATGACCCTCTTGATGCTACATCACTATTCAGACAACACAACCCTTGCCTGGTTCTAACGGGAGTCCGCATGAAAGGCAGGGACGGTTTTGACGTGTTGCAAGATGTCAGGATTCAGTCACCCAATGTGCCTGTCATCGCTATTGTCACCCACGCTTCCATCGCAGGTGCTGTCCAATTCATGAATAGTGGTGGCTCGGATTATCTACCCAATCCGTTTGGCGCCGATCAGCTTATCCAGTCAATAGATCGGGCTTTATCGAAGGTGGAAAGGATAAAGGAAGATGTACGACAGAACGCCACAGAAAAAAGTGGCGGCACAGAAATTGTTGAACAGATTATCGGCTCTTCTTCAGTCATTAGACAGCTTCGTGAAGATATTGAAAAAGTCGCTGCAACAGATGTTCATGTCTTGATTACCGGAGAGACCGGCACAGGCAAAGAGCTGACAGCAAGGGAAATTCATTCACAATCCGACCGGTCTGCAAAGCCATTCATGATTGTCGATTGTGCCGCATTGCCTCCCGGTCTAATAGAGAGTGAGATGTTCGGCCATGCCAGGGGGGCCTTTACCGGAGCAGAACGAGCCAGAAAGGGGTTACTGCAGAGCGGTGAGCACGGAACGATTTTTCTCGATGAGATAGGAGAACTGGAGCTCGCTTCTCAGGGCAGGCTTTTAAGACTTCTGGAAGATGGCTCTATCCGAAGAGTGGGAGAGAGTGTCAGAAATACGATAGACCTTCGGTTTATAGCTGCAACAAACCGAGATTTGCATGTTGAAGCTGTGGATGGCAGCTTTCGGAAGGACCTCTATTATCGTTTGAAAGTGGTTGAGATTTTTATACCGCCATTGCGTAAGCGTAAAGAGGACGTGCCACTGCTGGCAGTCCATTTCTATAATCATTTCAGGATTGTATATGGGGAAAAGAACCTGCCGCATCTGAAATCAGACCTTTTGGAGCTGTTGAGTGGCTATGACTGGCCCGGTAATATTAGAGAACTAAAAAATTTATTAGAGAGAATTGTAGTTTTAGCGAAAGATCCTGAAACAATCCAATTGGAAGTTAAAAAATATCTGGCAAAAAACAGCCGGTCCCAATCCGTTCCAGAAAAAAAAGATCTTCTTGCCGTTGAGTCTCAAAAGGTTGTGAACAAAGAGACTGTGGAAAAGTACGGTGAAATGCGTGATGGCCTCATAGACAGATTTGATCGTGCGTATTTTATGAAGCTTTTCAAAAAAAATAATGGAAACATTTCAGCCATGGCAAGGCAGGCCGGAATGACCCGGAAAAGTATTTATCGTAAATTATCCCAGTTGCATATCAGTGCTGATTGAGCATGAATAGACAACCAAAAAGAGTTCAAGTCAATCTGGTGAGACTGGAAGATTACGGTCTAGAAGTTCCATGTCACAAGGCATGCCCGGTAAATACCGGAGCCGGAGCCTATGTGAGGGAAATTGCGGAGGGAAACTATCAGGAAGGTTACCTTAAAGCGGTCCAGCCGAACCCTATGGCCTCAGTCTGTGCCCGTATCTGTGCTGCACCGTGCGAGGATGATTGCCGCAGAACCATTGTGGACGAACCTGTCACTATTCGAGCTTTGAAAAGATTCGTCTGTGAGAAGTATGAAAACACCCAGGTGAGAGAAAAAACCCAATCTCCCAATCGTCATTTCAATCAACCCGGAAAAAGGGTTGCTGTTATAGGAGGTGGACCTGCCGGCATTACCTGCTCGCATGTTTTGGCTGATCTTGGCTATCGGGTAACCATTTTCGAGGCGGCAGAGAGACTGGGAGGTGCTTTATGGAAATTCATTCCAGCCTACCGGCTTCCACGTTCGGTGCTGGATCAGGAACTTGAATCGTTAACTGATAAAAACGTGGACGTACTCCTTGAAAGTGGTTTGAATCATTCAACGAATATCGATTTCTTGAGCAGGCAGGGGTATCAGGCATTTTTTCTTGCCTGCGGGGCTGACCGCAGCCTTGATCTGGCCATTGAAGGGCGCCATGCCCTTGGTGTTTACAAGGCGATTGATTATTTAATCACTGTCAATCGCAATATGAAAGTTGAGCTTGGTAAAAAGGTTGTGGTGATCGGGGGAGGAAACACAGCCGTTAATGCGGCCCATCCTCATAGTCATTCGATTTTTGAAGATGATGTTGGTTTTGCTGCATCCGATCCAGGGCTGTCCGGTATTGACGCAGCCCGTTCCGCCATGAAGAATGGCGCAGAATCTGTGATTATTACAAGCCTTGAAGCAATGGCAGATATGCCGGCTGTTCAAACAGAAAAAGGTCGCAAAGAAATAAACGAGGCACAAAATGAAGGTGTAAAGCTTCTTGAAGGCGTCGGGCCTAAAAGAATTCTGGTAGAGAATGGTAAAGTTGTCGGTGTTGAGTTTCTTAAAGTAGAACGTCTTCTTGATGATACCGGCAGATTTGCTCCAACCTTTCAAGCCAATAGTGAAATAAGGATTGAAGCCGACTCGGTCATCATGGCCATTGGCCGCGTTCCGGATCTTTTTTTCTTACAGGAAACTGATGGTGTTGAACTGACACCGGAAGGAAGGCTGAAAGTTGATCCGGAAACATTGCAGAGTTCAGCACTGGATATTTTTGGTGGTGGCGATTCCGCTTTTGAGCCGGGTGTTATCGTCGATGCGGTAGCGCATGGTAAACAGGCAGCTGTTTCAATTCATAAATTCCTTCAGAGTGGGAACATCCGGGAAAAGCTGATTGTACGAATACAAAAGCTTGATCCTGAGAACTTCAGAAAGACACCTGGTTATGATGTTATTCCCAGGCGACTGCCTGAAAAGACACCGATTTCTGAGCGGAGTTTTGCAGTTGAGGTCGAGAAAAACTACGATGAACAGACAGCCCTTGAACAGGCAGGCAGGTGTCTTGATTGTTATATCCAGACCGTCTATGACTCCGAGCTCTGTATCCTTTGTAGATTGTGCGTGGAAATCTGTCCCTGCCGATGTCTGCATTTTGTTGAAATCGAACAACTGGTCAGTGAAGAGAAGGCAACAGTTAAGTTTATGGGTGAATACCAAAGCGGTGGATCAGTGGGACTGATTAAAGATGATGAGACTTGCATCCGCTGTGGATTATGTGCCAGAGTCTGTCCCAGTGGTGCCTTGACCCTGGAGCGACTGCATACTTCTTTGGAAGCAATCAGAAAAAGTGAGACAATTTAACCTGTTGTAAAAAAGGATAACACGGATGAAAGATGACCATTGCGGCGATATCGACTACACGCAGTTGAAGAGGAGATCTTTTTTTGGCAGGCTC
>CAZLGM010000173.1:0-7404 GCA_964558875.1 uncultured Desulfocapsaceae bacterium | reverse complement strand
TGTCGGGATTGTAAATATAGCCGCAGTTGACCATCTGGCACTGATACATTTCTTCCGGATTTGCCATTGTTACACCTCAGTATTCGTTCGGTAGTTTGTGTTTATTTTGTACAGTGCGATCATTGATAACGCTGTTGTTTGGCTTAGGATGAGCTATTCAGAATCAGGCCAGGGGACGAAACGCTCCTTTGCCGGCACCGCAGTTGGGACATTTCCAGTCTTGAGGCAGATCATTAAAGGCAACACCTCTGTCGATTTTTCCTCTTCTATCACCTCTGTCCGGATCATACGTGTATCCGCAGTCTACAGTCTGGCACTGATGCATTTCTTTTAATTCTGCCATGGTAAACCCTTTTTGTCATTTTTTTATGGATTTATAGTTCAATTACAGATAAGAATGATTCTCATTAAGTCAAGATGTTGATACAGTTCACACTCAGACGTTTTCCGGCTGGATTTTTCAATCTTAACGATAAACAGGATCGGAATACGTATAAAATGGTTACAGCCATAGATAATGAACAACTTGGGGATCAATGAGAAAACGGGTACGTATAGATATCGACTATCGCAAAGATTGTTGATGGGGGTTTAAGGACGTGCGGGCACGTCTGAACGAGATGGAGCTGGGTCAATGTTTCTGTTTTCTCTGTGTCCCTAAAATGGCTGAGGAGATGGACAGGGTTATTGAGCGTGGGGGAGGGGTGATTGTTGAAAAAGACGTCCGCTCTTATGGTGTTGTTATTTCTATTCGCAAAGCAACCGGTTAAAGAAGTTGCTCCAACTGCCATTCATCTTTGAGAAAGCGAATCTCTTTGTGATTGGTGAGGTCAAGGTGGATGGGAGTCACTGAAACAAAACCATTGTTTATGGCGTATACATCGGTATCTTCACCCGATTCCGGATGGGTCGTCCCTCCGCCGATCCAGTAATGGATTTTCCCCCAGGGATCTTTGGTTTCCTGGATGGAGTTCTTCCACAACCGTCTTCCCTGACGGGTTATGCGAACTCCTCTGATAGTTTCTGCCTTTGGTATATTGGCGTTAAGAAGAGTATTTTTCGGAAGCCCGCATTCAAGTATTTTCGCTGCCAGTTTGCAGGCGATTTCACCTCCAGTTGTGAAATCGTAAGGAGGTTCCG
Source organism: uncultured Desulfocapsaceae bacterium (assembly GCA_964558875.1). Lineage (GTDB taxonomy): Bacteria > Desulfobacterota > Desulfobulbia > Desulfobulbales > Desulfocapsaceae > CAZLGM01. The sequence continues at coordinate 6,264 of CAZLGM010000173.1, read as the reverse complement.
TGGCCAGTGAAACGGCTAATGACGGTACCGAGTACATGGTGCCTTCAATGGCTGCTGAAACTGTTCCAGAATAGGAAATATCATCTCCCAGGTTTGGACCTGGATTAATACCCGAAACCAGCAGTGACGGTTTTTCTGCCACGATTTTATTCAACCCGATAGCAACGCAGTCGGTCGGAGTACCATTTACGGTGTAGCAATTTTTTTTCAGTTTGGTAACCCGCAGCGGTCTGTTCATGGTCAGGGAGTGAGAAACGGCTGAGTTGTCTCTATCAGGAGCAACCAGGATACATGTTCCAAGAAGACTCAGCTTTTCAAACAGAACTTCCAGGCCGCGGCTGTGGATTCCATCATCATTGGTAAGAAGAATGAGTGGCATCTATGACCAAATAGTGTAAATTTTCAGACAGCTTGAAAAAGATTATCTTATCATCCGGTAATGAAGTTTCAAGTAGATAACGATATGGCAAAAACACTGATTACCATTGGATGTATCCTTATAGTCCTTGGGCTCTGCTGGCCATTGATTCAGAAGTTGAATCTGGGCAGGCTGCCCGGTGATTTCTTCTTTAAATCGGACAATGTTAAATTTTACTTCCCGCTGACAACCTGTATCGTCGTTTCAATTGTCTTATCTGTTCTTTTTTGGTTTTTTAGGAAGTAGTTCAGGCACCCATTATTCTTCCGGTAGGAGTTTGATAATTCTCAAACCGATATCGTTATCCACATAGTCGGGTGAATAATAGGCTCTGGCTGCAGAACGGCAGTGGTAGGCCGGGTTGATCCAACTTCCGCCCCGGGTTACCCGTTTTCTGCCTTTCTCAGGTCCATGGGGATCGGTTGCGGGACTTTTACTGTAATATTTTCTGTCAAAGCGATCCTGCACCCACTCCTGAACGTTACCATGCATATCATGGATCCCCCAATCGTTGGGTTTGAGTTCACCTATAGGCTGACTCTGTTTGTTCGAGTTGGCTTCAAACCAGCCATATTGAATTAATTTTTTCCCCTGTTGATCATCACCGTAGCAATAGCTTGTTTCGCTTCCAGCTCGGGCAGCATATTCCCATTGTGCTTCGGTCGGCAGTTTATAGGTTGTTGTCTTTTCTCTACCATTGAGCCGCTGAAGGAAAATCTGGACATCATTCCACGATACCCTGTCCACTGGTCGGGTAGGTCCGACATGGACACTGGGGTTGTGTCCCATGACATTCTCCCACTGTTTCTGGGTAATTTCGTGTTTGGAGATATAAAAAGGTTTTGAGATGGTAACCTGGTGGCGTGGCTTTTCCTTGCTGGTTGCGTCTTCGTTTTCATGGGCTCCCATCTGAAAACTGCCGGCAGGTACAAGGACAAACTCGATACCGATACTATTTGAAAAGCTATGAGCCTGGGTCACCACAGGTTGAGTATCAGCCCGACCTGTGGTTGGAAAGTTCATGGACAGCCATATGGAGACCAGCAGGAAAGTAGAGAATAATTTCATGATTACTATTGGATGAGGTAAAAAGGATCTTGGATGTAATGCGGTTGACATCATATAAACCATCTCGTACTTTATGTTGTTTTTTGAATATTCCACGCAACGATAATCCGTTTCAATTACATAGCAAGGAAAAAGTAATGTCGACAGAACTCAATGATAAACTGGGAACCACTGATGTGGTCTGGAACCTGAATGACCTCTATGAATCACCGAAAGACGAACTGATTGATGATGATATAGACCTTTGTGGTCAAGAGGCTGAGTTGTTGCAGCATGATTTCAGTACCCGTCTGGCAGAACTGGAACCGCCTGTCTTTGCCCGGACAGTCAAACGACTTGAAAGAATTGCTGAAAATCTTGGCCGTCTTGCCACTTATTCCTTCCTCAACTTTTCAACACAGGTCAACAATGAAGAAGCTGGAGCATTTCTTCAGAGAACAAGGGAGATAGCCAGTCAAATCAATAAGCAGGTCGTCTTTTTTGAGTTGGAATGGTCCAAAATGGATGAGGAAAGGGCAACAATTTTTCTTGAGGCTGATGAGACCAGCCACCACCACCATTATCTTGAGAAGATACGACGCCAGGCAGCGCATCTTCTTTCCCAGATTGAAGAAACCCTTCTTCTTGAGTTTGAGCCGGTGGGGGTGTCCAGTTGGACCAACCTGTTTACCAAGGTCATGGGCCATCTCAAATTTGGAGAGAATGATCGAAGCCAGGAGGAGGTGTTGTCTGACCTCTACAGTCCGGACCGGGAAATAAGGTTTCAGGCATCAAAGGAGTTGACTGAGGGATTGCAGACCCAGCTTCACATTCTTACCCATATCTTTAATACGGTGCTGGCCAACAAGATGATCGATGATCGGCTGCGGAGCTATCCTTCCTGGGTCAGTTCGCGGAATCTTGAAAACGAATTGAACCCTGAGACCGTTGATGCGCTGGTGGAAGCGACTATTTCACGATACGACATTGTTCACCGCTATTATCGTTTGAAAAAAGAGATGCTGGGGCTGGATGAGCTGAAGGATTATGACCGGTACGCGCCGCTTCCCGATCTAACCGATCAATTGATACCCTGGCTGAAGTGCAGGGAGATAGTGTTAGAGAGTTTTAATGAATTTTCACCTGAAATGGCAGAGATTGGTGCTCTGTTTTTTGACAATAACTGGATCCATGCGCCATTGATGGATGGCAAGCGGGGCGGCGCCTTCGCCCATCCCTCTATCCCAGATGCCCATCCCTATCTTCTGGTTAACTATACGGGAAATCTGAGGGATGTGGCCACTGTTGCCCATGAGCTTGGGCATGGCATCCACCAGTATCTGGCGAGAAAGACAGGCTATTTCAACAGTGATACACCGCTGGTGCTGGCCGAAACAGCCTCAGTTTTTGGTGAACTGCTTGTCTTTCACAGGCAGCTCGATCTGCTTACCAGCGAAACACAGAAAAAGGGGTTTATCTGCCAGAAACTGGAATCGATATTTGCAACCGTGTTCAGGCAGATAGCCATGAATCGGTTTGAAGACAGGATTCATAGTTGCCGTCGTGACGAAGGAGAGCTGTCTTCCACGAGAATCTCACAACTATGGATTCAGACCCAGCAGCCGATGTTTGACGATTCGGTTACACTGACTGAAGACTACAGTGTCTGGTGGGCTTATATCGGCCATTTTCTACATGCACCGGGTTATGTTTATGCCTATGCTTTTGGAGAATTGCTGGTTCTTGCTCTCTATAACCTCTACAAGACGGAAGGCAAATCCTTTGTTCCGAAATATATGGAACTGCTGTCTCAAGGGGGGAGTCGTTCTCCCTATGAGCTGCTTGACCCCTTTGGCATCGATCTGAATGATACCCGGTTCTGGCACGGTGGACTGGCCGTCATTGACGGGATGCTGCAAGAGATTGAGTAAAGGCCTGCTTCCGGCTTTTAAATGGAATTTCTTCTTTTACATTTACCGTGGTGAAGATGTGTCAGCCACAACAAACGGCGTGCAATGGACACCGATTGCCTGTTTTTTAACCCAGATACGGGTGATGGGAATGGTCTCCCCTTTGAGGTCGACAATGGTTTGCAGTTCTTCGACAAAGGTAATATCCGCAGAGTAAAATTCGTAATATGATATATTAGTACTGTACGGGTCAATGACTAGAAGAACCTTGTCCGGATCGTGATAATGCTTTTGAGGTGTGCCTGTATAGGCAACATGGGTATTGGTGAGGTCCTCCGGATTTTTTGGTTTCTGGTACACCTGGACGGCAAATTCCTTAACAGCTTCCGGAAAATTTCTCAGTGGCATCAACGTCTCTCCTTATTTTTACCTGTGTTAGCCTGCATGCTCCTCTGAACGTCAGCTAATTTCCGAATAAAGGGTTTATTTATCTGAAACTGAGCAGGCAGGAGATCATAAGCCTTCCTTGCTTGTTTTTTATTGTCAAATATTCCCCAAATAACGGGATAGTACTCCTTTCCTCGATGGTTGAATGGATAGTATACTATAGGCCGGCTTGTTTTGAAATCATCTACTATTTTCTGTGATGTAGCCTTGAGAGTAAAACTTCCGATCTGAATAGTATAGGCGGTAGGCGGTTGTTTCAGCCAGAAATCATAGGGACTTGTCACAGCCGGTTGAGGTGGAGCTGCAGCAGCTTCCTGTTTTTTATTCTTCTGGCTTTTGCCAGTTGTATCTTCACTCGATAACTTTTCTTCAGGGTGAGTTGTTTGTTTCTGTTTTTCCGGTTGTTGACCGGCAGGCGGGCGATGTGGCTTTCCGGCTTGATCGATCTGCTTGTCGACAGCAGGTGGAGGTGGTTCAGTAGATATGTTTTTCTTAATCTGATCCGTTTCTGTACCAGGATTCTTTTCTGTTTCTGTACCAGGCTTCTCTTCCGGTTTTGTCTCAACGGTTGGCGCACTGGCTGGCTTTGCAGGTGAAGGTAGATTGTCCTGACGAGGCTTAGACGCTTTTAGTTTTTTTTCAGTCCTGTTGGCTGTCTCTTTTATTGGTACGGATGTTGTTTGCTTGGGTGTATTGATCGTTGAAAACTGGATCTGGTGTGACGAACGATACTTTCTAAACGCCAGGTACGATTGGCTGATAAAAATCACAGTGACCAAGAGAAGAAAAGCGAAACCGACTAAGAGTATTTTTTGTAACGGTTGCAGGATGATCCGTTTGGTTCTGCAGTGAGTGCAGCGATAATGGATGAGCGAAAAAAAAGAACGTACAGCGCCCATTTCAAGATAATCATTGGTCCGCTGATAAGACCCTTTCCGACATTTTTTACACCGAATTTGTTTGTCTTTATGATTCATGGTGAAGAAAAAATATTGAAGGGCAAACGAGATTCAATCAATACAACTGTTGACGAACCATGATTCTCTTCATTATACAAGGAAAAAATCAGAGGGAAAACTAACTTTTCAGGAACATTAACAACCCTGCTGTGTACTTGTCTGAAAAGCCTGCGGAATTGGGCTCGGGTGAGTAAGGTGCAGAATATCAGCACTCTTTGTCTGCCGGTTTTGATAGACCGAAAAGCCACACGTCCAATACATTGGTAGATAGTCTACTCTTCAACTTCCACGCTGATATAGTCGGCTTCGTTATTCCTCAATGTCAAGGTGCCGCCCAGAACACGAAGGGCAACCGGATCATTGAGCGGTGCTCTGCCCTGGATAGTAATTTCTGTTCCCGGTACCAGGCCCATTTCCCTGATCCGCCTGCCGAGAATGCCGCCGACTTTGACGGCTGTAATGATACCGGACTGGTTCCTATGCATCCGGCGCATATTGATAATAGCCATAAAAAAGAGGGTTAAAAAAGTTATTTTTTCGTAACTATTCAAAAAGAAAGGAGAAAGTTCGACAACCTACTTTGCGTAACTGAATAGTTTTATTTTTTCTGCATTTTCGCCCAGGAATCCCGCAGGGTGACAATTCGGTTGAACACAGGTTGTTTTGCGGTTGATTCTACCGGGTCGAGGCAAAAATAGCCTTGCCGTTCAAACTGAACCTGTTGTCCAGAGTCAAGATCACCAAGAGATGGTTCAACCATACAGTCCTCCAGGATCTCCATGGAATTGGGATTCAGATGTTCCTTGAAGTCGACATCTTTATCATGGTCAGGGTTTTCAACATTAAACAGTCGATCATATAGATTGACCCGGCATCGAATACCGTGGGAAGCCGAAACCCAGTGAATAGTACCCTTAACTTTGCGGCCGTCCGGAGCATTGCCGCCTCTGGACTCAGGATCATAAGTACAGTGAATCGCCGTAATTTCGCCGGTTTTTTCGTCTTTATCCATGGAAACAAATTGAACAAGATAGCCATAGCGAAGCCGGACCTCTCTTCCCGGGCCAAGCCGGAAGAATTTTCTTGGCGGATCTTCCATGAAGTCGGTCTGTTCAATATACAATTCTTTTGAAAAAGGAAGTTTTCGGGTGCCCATCTCCGGTTTTTTGGGATGATTTTTAGCTTCCATTTCCTCTACCAGATCGTCGGGATAGTTATCGATGATAACTTTGAGAGGTTTTAATACACCCATGACCCTGGGGGCCGACTCGTTAAGATCGTCACGAATGCAGTTTTCAAGAACGGTCATGTCGATCCAAGAATCCCGTTTACCGACACCGATGAGATCGCAGAAATTGCGAATGGAGGATGGAGTGTAGCCCCGTCGTCTGAGCCCCGATATGGTCAGCATCCTTGGGTCGTCCCAGCCGTCGACATAGCCGCCCTCAACCAGTTGCAGCAGCTTTCTTTTTGACATGACCGT
>CAZLGM010000172.1:466-7427 GCA_964558875.1 uncultured Desulfocapsaceae bacterium | reverse complement strand
AAGGTGAGAAGCCACAAACCCACCCGTTCCACCCTTGGGTTTTCCGTTGTGCCGCCTCCTGGCAATAATTGGTTCGTTCAAGTCAAAGGCAACAGCCTGATCTATCTGAAAAAAAGTGACCCGAATGCTTACTCGCTTCAGACCAAAGCTACAGAGATCAGATTCTCAAAATCGATCCAGCTCAAAGACGATTTCATTCAATATGTTGTAAATAAAAAGGCCAAGTCACTTCTCGGAATCAAATATAAGAACGCAATAATCGATTATAAATTTGACAATCAATTTGCGGCATTCTGCGTCAAATATGATCATCGCTACGAAGACCACGGCTACAGACATCTAAAGAAAAATCAGTATGTCATTATCGTCAACAAAGGTGTGGTCTGCAAACACCCTAAATACCCAAAAAACGGTATTGAACTATCCTACAAGGAAAAAACCTTATCAAGCTCACACCACCCTTCATTCCGTAATGAAGGAGAACAATTTCTGAAAGGACTGGCATTTCTCTCTCGGCTCAACTAACCCGCCTCCCAACTCTACTTCCATTCATTCCTGCAGTTGCATATACCGCTGTTCTACCCTTCTAAAGGCTATCGGGTTTCCACTCCGGCGCTGATCATGGCATCCTTCACTTCTGAAACAGGCACTTCCAGTCTATGAAAAATACCGGCCGCCAGCGCCGCTTCGACACTGGTCTTCTGAAATACTTCTACGAAATGCTCGGCACTGCCGGCACCGGATGAAGCGATCACAGGAATTGTCACCACTTCTCGCACATGATTGATCAGTTCTAAATCAAACCCGGAGTTAGTGCCGTCCTTGTCGATACAGTTTAACAGAATCTCACCGGCCCCTAACTGCTCACAGACGGTAACCAATTGAACGACATCGATATCACGTCCTTCCCTGCCTCCTTTGACGGTGCACTGGTACCAACAATATTGTTCACCGTTGGGTCCAGGGTAGAGAGTCTTTATGGTACTGTGGGGGGTTGCTTCCGGCCTGTCAACATACACACGCCGGGGATCAACAGAGATCACAACTGCCTGGGCACCATAAACAATAGAAATCTGTTCAATCGAGCTTTCTCCAGTTTTTTGACCGCCATCTGCAAGAAACTTCTCAACACTATAAACAGCATCACTACCGATTGAGACTTTATCGGCTCCAGAGCGAAAATATTCTCCGGCAACGTCTAGTGAACTGTACTCTTTGCCTTCAGAATCGACAAATTCCCGAATACCGCCGCCAATAGTCAACGGAACAAACACATTTTTGCTGGTACGTTTCAACACATCCAGCATCGGCTGATCCCGTAATGGAAAATCACGAAATCCGGTGATATTTAAAAAGGTGATCTCATCAGCCCCTTCCTCATAATATCGCTGGGCAAGATTGACAGGTGCCCCAAGATTTCGAACCTCACCTTCCTCTCTCACATCATACTGGTCTCCTTTTGTAACCACCAGGTCGCCGTCATCATTAGTTCTAACATCGAGGCATGCAACTATTCGTCTTGCAATTTTAGTTTTCCCTTCAAATCGATCACTCACACATCTCGAAGATACAACTACTTGAGATGATTGTTTCAAGTAATTGTTTAAGATGTTCAAACCGGCTTCACCGGATTTTTCAGGATGAAACTGAAATGCTGCCATATTGCCCTTTTCAACACCCGAAATAAATTCTTTGCCATAATCGGTAGTCGTAATAACCCACTCTTTATTTTCCTCAGATAACTCAGCGCAGAAGGAATGTACAAAATAAAGTTTCTCATTGTTATAATCTGCAAAGAGTGGTGATTTTTTTAATAGACGAATCCCGTTCCAACCCATCTGGGGAACAGATAGTTGCATTTCGGTAAATCTCTTTACCTGGCCTGGAATTATACCAAGTCCAGCCACCCCCGGAGACTCCTCACTCCCTTCGAACAATGCCTGAAGAGCAACACAAATGCCAAAAGTCGGCATATTTTCATGAATCCTTTGTATCAGAGGTTCGATATACCCATCCTGGCCTAATCTTGACATCACCATGCCAAACGAACCAACACCTGGGAAAATCAGTTTGTCAGCACGAATGATATCTTCTGGAGTTGTAACATCTACAACTTCATAACCGAGTCTTCTTATACCGTTACGAACAGAACGGACATTTCCAGCGCCATAATCCAGAAGGGTAATCATTTTAATCTCTAGTATTTAAATTTGAACTATCTAATTCTACGGTTAAGATGTTAATATAAATGTATATTCGAATCAAACAATCACTTATTCCAATCCTTGACCAATAATATTGAAGTCAGCAATATTACATTGTGGAATGATTCAAAGCCAGTGTTATGTTTTTCATTGATTACTTTGTTCAGGTGAAATTTCCATACTCACCTTTTAAGTATTTCGTCAAAAATCTTTTTCAGAATCCTGCTTAAAAGAGTGGCCTGTCAGATAAAATGAATCTTTGGAAATCAATTTTTATCGCCTTCTCAATTGTTATCCTTTCCTGTGCAATAAAAAACTGCCTTGTTTATACATTTCACAACACTGAAATTTCCCATCTAATCAGCCCATCTCTTTTCGGAACTCATGCAATATATGTTACTCCAATTTTTCTTGAGAAGTTTTACACTCTTCAGATCTGGATCAGCCTTTGCGTAAATTCCTTTGTTTTTAATTTCTTCAATGACAGGTTCCACCTATTTCTAACTCTGTTTTTTGCGCCGGTCTTTGAAGAAGTACTCTATCGTGGTCCTCTTTTTCTACTCAGAGATAAAATCAGGAGTCCAATCTGGTGGTTACTTGCCGGTCTACTGAGTGCAATCTTTGCTCATAGCCATGCTTTATTTGGTCTGGCATTACTTCCACTTTTTACTCTAGGAATATGCTGCTCATGGCTATTGAAGAGATTCCACCGGTTTTGGCCATGTATCATATTGCACTTTCTCTACAACTTTTATACTTTTTCATTTACCCTCTATCAAAGCCTGTTTTGGGGTGATTAGCTTTCAATTTCCAATCATATTGCAGAAGAATTACCATAACTTAGAATTCCATGAATCTCTCATTCCCTAGATTTATTTACCTTGCTGCGGAAAAATGAAATTAAGGTTGATTCTCATCGTTCTTTCACTGCTTGCCTTCCTGTCTGCTTCAGCGGGAGGATTGTTTTCGTATAATTCACTTAAAAAGGTCTCTTTTCAGGAAGCTGAGAGAAAAGCAGCCGTCCGACTCACCCTCATCAATAAAAATATCAGCTCCTTTCTCTCAGAAAATGTCAAACCGGTCAAAACACTTGCCAGGATGGAAATGTTCCATAAACTGTTAACCAACCCTGACCAAGCTGCCCAGAAGGGATCCGAAGATATCCTTGACCTGTTCCAATCGTCTTTAGCGGTAGATGTCTGCTATATCATGAACTCTGAAGGGACAACAGTGGCAACAAGCAACAGAAATGCTCCGGACAGTTTCATGAATAAGAATTTTGGTTTCAGACCCTACTTTACAAATGCTATTCAGGGTGAGGGTGCTACCTACCTGGCTCTGGGAACAACTTCTGGAAAACGTGGTGGATATTATTCCTATCCGATATTTGATAAGAGTAAAAAAAATATTCTTGGTGTCGCTGTTATTAAAACATCCATTGAATTAATTGAAAAAGAGCTGGTTCCCCTTGATGACGAGACGATTTTAGTAACAGATCCGTACGGTGTCATATTTATCTCAAACAGAGATGATTGGATCTATCATACCGTTGAGCAGTTATCTTCTGAAGTAATAAACGATATCGCCGAGTCACGTCAATTCGGCAAAGGACCGTGGAACTGGGTAGGTTTGGAAGTAACGGATATAGACAGATGCAGGGATGCGCAAAACAAACACTATCTTATGTACACCTCCTACCTTGAAGGCTATTCCGGCTGGCAGGTTTATTACCTGCGGGACATGCAAACCATTTACCAGACCGTTTCCAGTCCCCTTCTCAGAATTACCGGTCACTTGTTATTGACCCTTTCGATTCTAATTGGGATATCAGTGTTTTTTCTCTATCAAAAAGCAAGTCGTGAAATTAAAAAACGAAAAGAGGCGCAGAAGGCATTAAAAATCAGCGACCAGCGATATAGGTCACTCTACAATGATACACCCGCTATGTTGCACTCAATCGACCCGAGCGGTCGGCTGATCAGTGTCAGCAAGCATTGGCTCGCAAGTATGGGATACACTCGCGAGGAGGTTATCGGTAAAAAAATTACCAGGTTTTACACCGAAGAATCGAGGAAATATGCTGAAGAATCGGCAATACCCAACTTTTTTAAAAAAGGAATCCTACGGGATATCCCTTACCAATTTATCAAAAAGGACGGCGCTGTCATTGATATTCTGCTGTCCGCTATTGGTATTCGCGACAATGACGGCAACCTTATCCGCTCCATGGCTGTTTCGTTAGATATCACTCAGCGGAAAAAAGCTGAAGAGTTGCTACAGAAGGCAAAAGAGGAATTAAGCAAATATTCTCTGGAACTCGAACAAAAAGTTGCCCAGCGAACAGAAGAGATCAGCATGGCCAGAGATCTATTAAGAAGACTTTCCGCTTCGGTCATGAACAGTCAGGAGATTGAAAGAGCAGCCATAGCAAGAGAACTCCATGATGAACTGGGCCAGGTTTTGACCGCACTCCGCCTTGACGCCGCCTGGCTGAGAAATCACCTTGAAGGGAAACATTCCAAATGTGAGGACCGCATTCAGGATATGTGCAAACTGATTGATCACTCCATTGATGATGTAAGAAGCATGGCATTCAGGCTTCGCCCCGGTGTTCTTGACGATCTCGGTCTTGTTGAGGCGCTGGAGATATATACCGCAGACTTCGAACAGAGATCAGACATTACCACGGTCTTTCAACATAAAAACGTACCGACAGTCGATAGCACAATTTCCACTGCCGCCTACCGGATAGCGCAGGAAGCTCTTACCAATATCGCAAGGCATTCTCGTGCCAATCATGTTGAAATTTCTCTTAAGTACACCGATAACATTCTCGACCTCTCCATTGTTGACAATGGTCAAGGTTTCCCGGTTGAAGAACTGCCGGAATCAAGCGGTCTCGGACTTGCCGGTATGCGTGAAAGAGCAATCCTTGCTGGTGGGGAATTAATAGTTGAATCGTCAGTCGACCGTGGAACCACCATCTGTTTTCAGGTAGCCGTTCAAAAGAGCTATAAAGGTATGCATGATGATTAAAGTACTGTTGGCAGACGATCATTCAATCGTTCGAGCCGGATTATGCCGTATTGTTGAGGACGACGATCACATGGAAGTGGTTGCAGAAGCGGACGACGGCAAGGAAGCCATGAAAAAGGCAAAAGAAATCGATATTGATGTCGCTGTCGTTGACATTTCAATGCCCGGTCTTGATGGACTGGAACTGGCAGCGCGGATCTTTAACGAATTCGGCCCCAGTCTTCCGGTTATCATTCTCACAATGTATGAGGAAGAGCAGTATGTCGTCAAGGCGGTAGAAGCAGGGGCAATGGGATATATCACCAAGCGTTCCGCTCCTGAGCAGTTGGTCAAAGCGATCCGTCAGGTATATTCGGGACACAGATATTTTACCGCTGAGGCAGCTGAAGCGTTGGCGTTCCATGTCGCCAAAGGTGTTAAGGGTATGTCTGTCCTTGATACCCTTTCAAAAAGAGAACTGCAGGTGCTCCGCAGGCTGGCACTTGGTCACACCAACAGAGAAATCGGTGAAACATATTCGATCAGTGTCAAGACCGTTGACACCTACCGCAGAAGACTGTTAAAAAAACTCAATTTACGTAATAATGCCGACCTGTCACGTTTTGCTATCCAGAATCAGCTCATTGAATCGTAACAATCTTTGTCTTTCCCTTCTCTCACCTGTGAATTGATAGAGCGATGTGGGAATAGTGGTTTTTCTCTCAATTTGTAAGAAATTTTCTTACAACAAAATCAGAAATCGACCGATTTTATCATTCCTGTTTATCGAGTATAATTTTATCCTATTATTCGGTATTGTTTAACCACCAACCATAATCACTTACTTAAGGAGGTCGAAAATGAAAAAACCCACATTCTTATCCGGCAAAAAACTTCTTACAGCTATTTTTGCTGTAACTGTTGCTTTCGCGCTATGCAGCACTGTTTATGCCGGCAAAAAACGAATTATTTTTGGCGGCGGCCCGGCTGGTGGTACCTTCCAGGTTGTTGCTAACGCTGTTCAGGTGTATAAGCCGGTTAAAGCAGCAGAAGGCTATTCCGTCAAAGCCCAAAGCTCTGCCGGTTCTGTTGAGAACCTACGGAAAACCGATGCCGGCAAGCAGCAATTCAGTGTTGTGTATTCCGGGCATGTATGGTTGGGCCGCAACGGCCAGATGAAAAACGATCCGAAAAAGTATGAGAATGTTATGGCAGTTGCCTGGCTATATGGCGCGCCAGCTCAGCTTGTTGTTCGTGCTGGATCCGGTATTAAATCTACCAAAGATCTGGTTGGTAAAAAAGTCGGTGTCGGAAACGCAGGTTCCGGTGCCTTTGCCAACTGTGAACTCTTTTTCTCCCACATGGGTGTCTGGGACAAAATCGAAAGAAACGCCATGGGGTATAACGATGCAGCTGCCGCATTCGGTAACAAACAGCTCGATGCTTTCTGGCTGTTTACCGCCTTCCCAAGTGGAGCCGTTATCATGGCCGCGCAAACAAACAAGATCGATCTGATCGACCTTGGCGCCGACGCCCAGGCTTCCGGTTTCTTTGAGAAATATCCCTATTTCGGAAAACTGGCAGTTCCTGGTGGAACCTACAAGGGTGTTGACAAAGATGCCCCATCCTTCCAGGACAGTGCTCTTTGGGTTGCCAACAAAGACGTACCGGCTGATGTTGTGTATGATATCCTCAGCAAGATCTACACTGATGAAGGACTCGCCCATATGAAGGCAGCCAAA
>CAZLGM010000172.1:0-456 GCA_964558875.1 uncultured Desulfocapsaceae bacterium | reverse complement strand
AAAAAGACCTTCAAAAATATGAGCCTGAAAACCGGTGCAACCAATATTGTCACTCCTTTCCATCCAGGTGCTGCAAAATTCTGGAAAGAAAAAGGAATGATGTAAGACTGGTTAAACACGTCAATACTACTTATTGAAGTGTTTAACTTACTGTAGCTTACATTCACTTGGATAAACGGGTTTCATTTTTACTTTTGAAACCCGTTTATTTCTTTAGGCCACCCAGAAGAAATGACCACTTGAAAACAAAGCCAGGAAAATTGTATAGTGCGTGGTAACTGGCAGTGGCATAAACCCGAACCCTATCCCATCTCACCGCTATGCTCTACGACAAACTCCACCGAATAGAACAGATCATTTTTGATGTGCTAGCGGTAACTCTGGTAGTGTTTTATTCATATGCCGCAGTTATTCAACCGGCCGCTACTCAATACCACCGAGGTGTTTATATCATTA
>CAZLGM010000171.1:0-7470 GCA_964558875.1 uncultured Desulfocapsaceae bacterium | reverse complement strand
GGCGTGTGGGCCAGGACTAAGTCCGGCACAACTACCATCGACAACTCCACCATCTCTGGAAATACTGCCCTTGGTGGCGGCGGTGTGTACGCCATGACTGAGTCTGGTACAACTAGTATCTCAAACTCCACCATCTCTGGAAACACTGCCTCTTCTCACGGTGGCGGGGTTTGGGCATACGCTTTCCACGCCGCCGGTACAAACAACATCAACAATTCGACCATCTCCGGAAACACTGCCTCTAATAACGGTGGAGGGGTTTGGGCATACGCTTACGACGGTACAAACACTATCAGCTCTACCATTATTGGTAATAACATCGCAACAGGCGCAGGCAATGATTTTTTTGACAGTGGTGGCACATTAAACGTCGATCATTCTCTAATTGAGTCACCCACCGGGGACGGCCACAATATTGTAGACAGCGTAGTAAGCGGTGACGGTCTGGGCAATATTGTCGGTCTTGATCCACTGCTTGGCCCCCTGGCCGATAACGGCGGTCCCACCATGACCCATGCGCTGTTGCCCGGCAGCCCGGCACTGAATTCCGGTTCTAATCCTGATGGACTGGCAACCGATCAGCGGGGAGCCGGCTTTGCCAGGACCAGCGGCTCTGGAACCGATATGGGTGCCTATGAATTGCAGGTTGCCGCCGATCCACCGATAGCCGGGGAAGAGCCGGGGCAGCCGACACCACCGGATCAGCAGCCGCAACAGATTGCCGCAATGCTGGCCTCCATGCCGGAAAAGTTTGAGCTTTTTCTTGATCTTATCGGCCGTGAATACTCCTCATGGGCCTCAGTTTTTGGCGAACTTAATGAATTCTACGCTGACAGCAAAAATGTGCTGGCCGATTTCCTGGACGACCTTGTGGAACGCTACGGTGGTGAGCCGCTTTTCTGGATAGAGGAGTTCATTCCGATTTTTGGCGATGACCCACTGTTTAAACCTGTTCTCTTGGAAATGGGTGTCCTGCTGGTAGATGCATCTGAGGTTCAGCCAATACCAGGTAGTGGTGATTCGCTGATCAACATAACCGGCCAGACGGACCTTGACTGGTACCAGGGTATCAGTGAACGGTTACAAAAACACCCCGCTTTCGAAAGTGAGGTTGATAAACTGCTGGCCGGAATCCTGTCGTAAGGAAACAACGGTTCAGTGCATCATTCCGGAGCATTTTTATCCGGAATCTAAAAAGTACTATCTCACGTGGATTCCGGCTGACAGCATGCCGGAATGACGGATAACAAAAAAATAGGTCTTCAACAAGAGATCGCCACGACCTGCGCTCTGGCGACGATGACATTTTCAGCTATGGTCGTTGCCAGGGAACGCAGTGACCGCGGCGATCTCTTGATCTAAATAATCTCCCGAATCACCAATTGATAGGTATCCCAATCCTTGATCCGATAAATTGTCATCCTGCAAAGCGTTTTTTCGGTTAAAACCATTTCTTCCTCCTGGGTACGTTTCGTCCGGGAATAAAAAATCCCCGGACCGAATAATAATTCGATCCGGGGATGTCCCTTGTATCCGCAAGATCATTTTACAACAACCGATGGTCCTCGACGGTCATTATAGTTGTTCCAGGCAGGTCTTCTGACTTTCCTCTTCTTCTATCGGCCTTCCCATTCCGTTATAACGAAACAGTGGCACACCTGGATAAAAGAATTCCTCAAATGGGCAAGGATCACAGCGGCGGGCCCGTCTTCGATTTTCACGAAGTTCCCTGATTATCTACTTCCATAAGATAATCGTCTTTATTGACACCTGAATTCACAGAAAAAAATATATCTTTTCAATCCGTAGCTGTCAAGCAAACAATACAATATATTGTGGACAGCGCAGGCAACACCACAAGATTTTGAAAGATAAAAAGGAAAGCGCCCGCCATCGGGAAGGTAAGGCGGACGCTTTGGGGAGGAGAAGAAAATTGAAGTCACTTAGTGCACCTTGGTTATTTCAACAACCGTGCCAGTTGCACATGCCAATCGGTAACATCTTGTAATGACAATAATTCTCATATCAAAACTATAATTTAAGTATAAAATTAAAAACTATAACCGCCTCTTTTTTACACAATTTCCAGCCAACCTGGGTAAAAATTACCCAGGTCGGTGAGGCATTATAGGATGTTTTTTTATTATGCGGGAAACCGCCCAACTCAGGCAACCGGTCCGCCTACTTCTTATTGATCATCTTCAACAGTTTGACAACCGAAATACGCATCCTGTTAAACGATTCATACAGTTGGCCGATCTCATCGGATGTCGATCGTTTAATGACGTCATTGAGATCTCTTCCACGGCTCATTTTATCGGCTTTGCCAGTCAATAGAATGATGGGCGAAATAATCTGCCTTTCAAGGTAGAACCAGATGGCAACGGTCAACAGCACAATAAAACCAAACCCGATACCAAACACCTTAAAAGCCCGCAACTTGACGTTTTTTAAGGCAACATCGATCGGGATGTAGGTGATAAAGGTGGCCACAACACTGTTGAGCTGATAGTTATAGCCGCCACCGCCAGGATAACGAATGACCCTGCCTGTGGGAGCACTCTCTCGTTCTCCATGGCATTTCAAACATTTTTTCCCGGCCCTGACCGGTTGGGCCACAAAGAAGAAGCTCTTACCTCCCTTATTAATAAGGCCGCTCTTTTTCTTTTCACGGATATTATCACTGAAGTATTTTATGATCTCCTGCTCCTGGCTGTCGGCCTTATTCTGTTTATTCACAGGGTTCAAGGCCGCCTGTTTAAACGAATAACCGGGTTGGGACGTAGAAAAGATATCGGAAATTGCCCGGGCAATGAAGAAGCCACCCATCAATTCGGGATGGAAGCTATCCTGACCACCGATTTTCACGGTCAATGGACGCATTGTTTTAACAGCGTATGTCCTTGAAGCCATGGCGAATGAGGAGACCACATCAGCCTGTTTCAACGCATCCTTAAATATTTGATTTTTTGCATCGAAATAACTGTAACCTCCCATACACAGGGACATGATCAGTCCCAAACCGGCAAGAAAAATGATGATTTTCAATTTAATCGGCATAAACACCCTCCAAAAGTTAGGAACAGGAAATAAATTGCCGGACGATACCCGCACTGAGACGGCAACATCGTTCCAGTTTGATTACTAGATGCTTTCCCCTTAAACTTACTGTCTGCACGGTCTTATATTGTAGTCAAAAACACCGGCCAACCAATCAAAACCACAATCCACCCTGACCTCCCTTGTCAGGGTAACAAATCGGCTCACACAATCATTTCAAAGGATGCCCTATTCCATAGAGGATGTTTATGGACCAGGAACCTCTTCAACAGCACCACCGCGCCGTTTATCGCCGGCGCCTTCCTTGCCGGGAATAACCGCATGTACACCACCGAAATATACATCGATATCATCCCACACGTTTATTCTCAAATGTTTTTCCAGAGCGGCCAGCGACTGGTCGTCAAAACCCGGCTCGATCTGTACACAATCACCATCCCAGTACAGCCGCGGGGCGTCAACCGCTTCCTGCAGCGACTTGCCGAAATCAACAACCTGGCTGAGCGTCTGACTGATTGCCGGTCTGATCCTTTTTGAGCCGCCGGAACCGATGACCAGTTGCACCTGACCATCCTTCACCAGCATGGATGGCGACATCATGGAACTGACCCGCTCACCCGGAGGACTTGAATGGAAACCGTCCGGATGGAGATCATCTTCACCCATCATATTGTTAAGCATCACACCGGTTCCCGGCGCAAAATAGCCTGAGCCTTCACCATTGGAGCTGGTCATGGAAGCACAGTTGCCATCTCTGTCAGCAACACTGATATGGGTGGTCCCCCGGCTGAACAGACGGATGGTCTCCACCGAATACCAGCACCGGTCCACATCATCCAAAAAGTTTTTAAATGTTTCAGGCGTAGTCACTCCCTGTTTGCGGATTTTTTCCACCTCCTGCATAAGGCCAACCGTATTCAGCAGATGGGTTGGCGTACCCCATTTAAAATCCGGTCTGCCTTCCTGGGACAAAAGCGATAATGACAACCCTATCAGTACACCCCCCATTGACGGCGGCGGCGATGTATAAAAGTCCATCCCCCGGTATTTTAACCTGAGCGGCTTGAGCTCCCTTACTTCATATGCTTCCAGGTCGGCTCTGGTCAACAACCCATGGCCTTCTCGCATATCCGCCTCGATCCCGGCTGCCAGTTCACCCCGATAAAAGCTGTCACCTTCATCGTCTATGACCTGTTCCAGAAAATCGGCCATGTTCTCATTCACCATCGGATCATGCGGCTGCAGATAGTTACCGCCGGGCTCGTAAAGATCCCGGCCGGCCTCGGTCAGGGTCATAATGGGATAGAGCAGTTGGAGAAAACTCCCCTGCTGTTGATTGATCATATGATGTCTGGCCAACCGGGCAGCAGGAGAAATCACATCTTTAAGACTCATCCTGCCAAGCCGTTTCTGAGTATGGATCAACCCTTTTAGCTGTCCGGGGACCGCCGCTGATCCAAGCCCCACATTGAAAATCTGGTCTGAACCGGAGAACTTGACAGTCACAGGAAAAAAGTGCGGCTCCGGACTGTCACCATCCAGTCCTCTACCGGGAGTATCAACAAAGAAATCGAAAAAGAAGTTCCGTCCATCCCGAGCATTATGACCAAGCAGCAGACCACCCCCGCCAAGGCTGGTCAGGGTCGGTTCGACAACAGCCGCGGCAAATCCGGCAGCAACAATGGCATCAAAAGCATTACCACCCTCCTCAAGAATGGTTGCCGCTGTCTGACTGGTTAATGTGTGTCCTGCTGCTACAATTGATTTGTTATGTAAACTCACTTCCAAAACCTCTGATGAATATCTTTTATTACCTGTTTGTAATCCTGCGTTTGGGAATAGAGGGCTCGCATCTGATCCGCCCCTGTTCCCTGCTCTTGTATGTTGCCGATCAATTGAAGAAAATCTATTGACCCGAGTTCCCTGGCCGCAGGTCGTACTTTTTCCAGAAGCAGTACAACAGCTTCTTTAAGGCTGATTTTCTTTTCTGTCAACATTTCCGTAGGGTCAATAAACGAGCCCCTCAATCCATGTCGGGCAGCCTGCCATTTATTATAGCGTAGCAGTGGTTGACTGTAAGGCCCCGGTTTTGCACCACCACGGGCAAGGGTTACTACCAGCGCCTGAATAAGAGCAGTTAGTCCCAGGATGTCACTGAACCGGGTCGGCAAATCACAGGTTCTGATTTCAAGTGTTCCGAAATCCGGATGCGGCCTCGCATCCCACCAGAGATCTTTGATGGCACTGATAACCCCGCGTTGTTGCAGAAAGCACAGCTCCTCCAGAAACTGTTCCCAACTGCCAATATAGCCATACAGTCCCGCCATGGGAAGCGCTTCGAACAGTTTGGTGCGGTAGGACATAAAACCTGTATCAACACCTTGATAATAGGGAGAAGAGGTCGACAGCGACAGCAGAATCGGCAAAAAAGGTTGGATGGCATCACATGCCCGGATTGCAGTCTCTCCGTCCGGAAGCCCCACATGAACATGGATTCCCTGGGTGATAAACCGTCTACCGACTATCTGTAATTCCTCCATGATCTTTTCATAACGGGGATCATCTGTCAGCTCCTGTTTGTGGGCAATTGCGTAAGGGTGCAGGCTGGCGGCAAATAACAGAGTATTATATTTCTGTGCAAGAGCAGCCGTCTGTTCGCAAACACCCCTCAGATCAAGCTCAACATCGGCTACCGATGAACAGATACCTGTCTGGACTTCCAGGATTGACTGGATAAACTCCAGAGTTACTGCCGGCTTCAAGGACTCTGGCAAATTCTCCATTAGCAGAGGCGCTTTTGGGACCAGATCTGTAGTGATGGGATCAATCACCTGAAATTCCAGTTCCACCCCCAGGCTGAATTCATTGCTCGAGTTGAAAACTATTGAACAAAGATCATGACCCTCCCCATGATTACCCATGATCACTCCTTACCTGAATCCGTGACGAAAGTTGTTGATTGTGTTGGTAATGCATTGATATAATTTACTATTAAATAATTCTACCATTTTTACTTAAAAGAGCAACTCGCCCTTCGGGGCATCCGTTAGCACTGCATCTTTACTTGATTTAACTGGCCGATATAGTTCTCTATTATCGATCAGTTAAATCAAGTAAAGTTACAGCACTATCGAATGCTCACCGATTCAGGCTTACCTGAATTGTCATTTTGGAGCCAGTTCATGGCCACTGCCGCCAGCCAGGAGGCTCCTGTTCTGAAAACATTCTCATCGAAGTTGAAGGTTGAACTGTGGGCCGGCCCGGTTTTTTCGGAAAGAAAAGCCCCAAACCGGACCATGCAGCCATCAATCTTCTGCTGATAGAAGGAGAAATCCTCACCACCCAGACTGGGAAACTCCTGAGAGACGACCTGCCGGACTTCGGCCGATTGAAGAGCCGCTTCTGTTGCCACTCGAAAAGCCGAAGGTGAATTATTGACCGCCGGCAAGCCGGTTTCAAACTCCAGGGCCGTTTCAACTCTATACATTGTGCCGATAGACTCAACTATTCGCCTGAGGCCGTTAATGGTTTTCTCCCTTGTGGACAGATCGGTTGAGCGGATAGTTCCCTGGAGAACCGCGCTTCCTGCGATAATATTGTGAATGGTTCCGGCACGAAAGCTGCCGATAGTGACCACAGCGGAACGAGTGGGGTCCACTTCTCTGGAAACAAGCGTCTGAATAGAAGTCACCAGGCTGGAGGCGGCCACTATAGCGTCAGCTGTTTCATGGGGTCTTGCGGCATGGCCCGAACGCCCATATACATGAATAGTGAACGGGTCGGTATTGGCGCAGATGATTCCCTCGTCAATGGTCACTGTTCCGGTGGGGAAATGGGTATCGATATGCCCGCTGTAGATTGCAGAAAGACCATCAATGACTCCGGCCCTGATCATTTCCTCGGCACCGTTGCCGTGCTCTTCGGCCGGTTGGAACAGGAGTTTCACCTGTCCCATCAGATCGACATCACCTAGCAGGCGGGCAGCGCCAAGCAGCATAGCCACATGGCCGTCATGGCCGCAGGCATGCATCACCCCTTGTGATTTAGAAGAAAATGGCAGCCCGGTCTCTTCACCAATGGGCAACCCATCCATATCGGCCCGTAAACCAACAATACCAGCACCCGAATTCTTGTTGCCGATTATGGCTGCCACACCTGTTCCGGCAACGGTTTTACGGTCTTCGACACCTATTTCTTCGAGTTTCTGATGAATATAATTATTGGTCTTTTTTCCCGATAGGAAACCTCCGGATATCGATGGAGATGGTGTCTGATATCTCTCATCCATTCCAGCAGTTCATCGTCAACCCGAAAGGCGGGGTTTACCAGGCTGATTGCGCTCTGTTTATTCAATTGGAATAACTCCTATTTCAGGTCTGTCGTCATCCTCTTTTTTTTCAGACTCCGGTG
>CAZLGM010000170.1:0-7508 GCA_964558875.1 uncultured Desulfocapsaceae bacterium | reverse complement strand
CTAACCGAAACGGCCGGTAATATAATCCTCTGTCAATTGGTGGGAGGGTGTGGTGAACAGTTTATCGGTGGGACCTACTTCCAGCAGGTCGCCAAGATGGAAATAGGCTGTGCGTTGTGACACCCTGGCAGCCTGCTGCATATTGTGAGTAACGATCACGATTGTGAAATGCTGCTTCAACTCGGCAATCAGTTCTTCGATGGTCGCAGTAGCAATTGGATCAAGAGCGGAACAGGGCTCATCCATCAGAATAACCTCAGGGCTGACTGCAATGGCCCTGGCAATACAGAGTCGTTGCTGTTGGCCGCCAGAAAGCCCGGTACCGGGTTGCTCGAGCCGATCCTTTACCTCATCCCAGAGGCCTGCTTTGATCAACGATGTCTCAACAACCTCGTCAAGATCTGTTTTATTGCCAGTCAACCCGTGGATTTTAGGACCATAGGCAATATTGTCATAGATCGATTTAGGAAACGGATTGGGCTTCTGAAACACCATGCCAACCTGGGCTCGAAGCGGGACAACATCAATTTCCTTTCCATAGATATCAACTCCGTCCAGCATAACTTCACCGGTTACCCGGCAAATATCGATAGTATCATTCATCCTGTTGAGACAACGGATAAAGGTCGATTTGCCACAACCGGACGGCCCGATCATGGCCAACACTTCATTTCTAGCAATATCAATGGAAACGTCTTTAATGGCATGCTTATCGCCATAATAAACATTGATATCGCGACAAACCATCCTGGCATTTTCTTCATCGACAAAAGGAGTCCCAGCGGTTCGTCGGTCATCACGACTAACCATTTCATACGAAGAAGCCGGTGTCTCTGTTTCTGCAAGTGCCGCCGCAGGTGTTTTGGTTGTAGTGTCGGACAATGCCTGTGTTTTGGTTTCCATGTTCATCTCTATATTCTCTCTTTAAGACAGCTTAAACAACGAACAGAGGATGGGTATTCACGTTCTGGTGAATACCCTCCTCTGGGTATACAGCATTGTGTGTTCGACTCTTTTATCTTACTTCAACATAAGAGGAGTCAGATTTTTTACATCGGCGGCAAACTTCGCCCGCTCATCTTGCGGCATCGGGATCATACCTTTATCGGCAAGATAGCCTTCGTCGCCCCAGGCCTTGTCGGCAGTGAACTCGGCTAGATACCCCTTGATTCCAGGGATAACTGAAACATGAGCTTTCTTGACATAGAAGAAAAGCGGCCTTGATACCGGGTAACTGCCATCGGCAATTCCTTCAAATGTAGGCGCTTTGCCGTCAATCTCGGAACCTTGAACTTTATCACCGTTCTGATCGAGGAAGGAGAAACCGAAAATTCCAAGGGCATTGGGGTTGGCTTCGAGCTTCTGAACGATCAGGTTGTCGTTCTCACCGGCCTCGATGTAGGCACCGTCTTCACGGATAGCATGGGCAACGCTTTTGAAGACCTTTTTACCTTTTTTATTGTAAGCAGATTCGGGAATGCCAATCTTTGCCATCAACGGCTTAACAGCATCACCTTTTGCTTTACGAAGAGCTTTCAGATCGACAAATTTCTTGGCACCGCCTTCCATGGCCAGTTCAACAAAGGCATCACGGGTTCCGGAGGTCGGAGGAGGTCCGAGAACTTCAATCTTGGTTGCAGGCAGTGCCGGATTGACATCTTTCCAGGTCTTGTATGGGTTGTCCATCAGTTTGCCGTCTTTACCGGGAACCTGCTTGGCCAGGGCCAGGAAGATATCCTTTCTGGTTAACTTCATCATTGCCGTTTTCTTGGAATTGGCCATTACTATTCCATCATAGCCAACTTTTACTTCTATAATGTCTTTGACACCGTTTTTCTGACACTTGTCATACTCTGACTTTTTGATCCGTCTTGAAGCGTTGGTGATGTCCGGGTGGGACACGCCAACTCCGGCACAGAACAGCTTGAGACCACCACCGGAACCAGTGGATTCAACTTTTGGGGTCTTAAACTTGGTCGATTTACCAAACTGCTCGGCAACGGTTGTTGCGAACGGATACACAGTTGAAGAACCAACAATAGAGACATAGTCTCTAGTGGCGAATGCGGTAGCAGCTGAACCGACGATTATTGCGGCAGCTGCTAAAGAAGTTACTTTTTTAAACATTACGTTCTCCTTTTATTATGGGTTTTGTCAAGCTAACCTTTTGTTTTTACATATTATTCGTTAGCATCCATCACATTACAAAACCCAGTGTAAAACTGATTCGTTAGAGAATTGTTAAGAACAGGTTATTTTTAAATCAATCCGTTCATCGCAAAAACAAACCAGCATAACATCTTATTTTTCTTATATTTTTACCAGCGCCGCTCAAATTTATTTCGTAAATATACGGCTGTACCGTTCATCAGAACTAAAAAGGTCAGCAGAACCATGATGGCCGCCGATGTCCGCTCAACAAACGCCCGTTCAGGACTATCCGCCCACAGATAAATCTGCACTGGTAAAGCTGTGGACGGATCGGTGAAACCACCCGGGATATCTACAATAAAAGCAACCATTCCGATCATCAGAAGCGGCGCGCTCTCACCCAGCGCCCGGGCCATTCCGATAATAGTACCGGTGAGCATCCCCGGCATGGCCAGCGGCAAAACATGATGAAGCACCGTCTGCATCCTTGAGGCCCCCACGCCAAGCGCTGCTTCTCTTATGGAAGGTGGAACCGATTGCAGTGAAACCCGGCTGGCAATAATGATGGTTGGCAGGGTCATCAGAAAGAGGACCAATCCACCAACAAGAGGTGCCGATCTCGGCAAACCAAAGAAATTCAAAAAAACAGCCAGACCAAGAAGACCAAAAACAATAGATGGTACAGCCGCCAGGTTATTGATGTTTACCTCGATGATATCTGTAATTTTATTCTTTACCGCAAACTCTTCCAGGTAGATGGCTGCACACACACCGATGGGGAATGAGAGCAGCAGAGTGATGACCAGCATGTAGAAGGAGCCCATGGCAGCACCCCAGATTCCAGCCAGTTCGGGTTCTCTGGAATCCCCTTTGGTAAAGAATCCGACGTTGAATTCACTTTTTATTCTGCCTTCCTTCTCTAACTTATCTACCCAGCCGATTTGAATATCAGTCATCCGTCTCTCAGACTCGGGCAGATTACGATCAATATAGCCTTTCATCAGCATATCCAGGTCATCATCGGCCAACAGCCATATTGGTTCCGTCTTGCCACTGATTGACGGCTGTGCCAGAGCCATCTCCTGGAGCTGAAAGGCCGCTCCACTTGAAACCAATGAATACAGCTTCTTCTTAGCCCTTCTGTTCTTCACTTCCGGAAACATGTCCCTTAAGCTTTTTTTGACCAGTCCATTGTAATTGGCTGAAGCCGGATCCTGAACATCAAGAACAGCCGGATCGAAAAACACATCAAGCTTTACGGCTGTCTGATAAAAAGCCTTATAACCATTCAGAAAAATAGAGGTGAAGAGGAAACAGAGAAAAACCAAGCTGATGATTATCGCCGCCAACCCAATCATTCTGAAGCGTTTTTCTGTTTTATATCGCTTTGCCAGACCTCTCTGGACAATATCCATCGTCTTTTCATTTACCATAATCGAACTACCTGTGTTCTGAGATTTTGCTCCTTGCCGTCATTGCGAGGAGTGAAACGACGAAGCAATCTCCTGTAAAATTAATGACATAGAGATTGCCGCGCTTCGCTCGCAACGACAAGGTTGTAGCTTTCCGGACTTTTTTGCGAGTTTGTCATCAAATAAGAACGAACCATTTCCAGCGACCAACATCTTTCATAAAACTAGGACTCTTTTTAAAGTGATATTATTCATATTGTTCGCGATACGTCCTGACAATATAGAGTGCGATCACATTGAGTATCAGTGTAACTACAAAAAGTAAGAGACCAAGAGCAAAAGCGGCAAGCGTTTTGGCACTGTCAAATTCCTGGTCTCCAACCAGCAAGGTAACGATCTGAACGGTAACGGTAGTGACAGCCTTTAATGGGTTAGCGGTCAAATTGGCGGATAAGCCGGCCGCCATAACCACAATCATTGTCTCACCGATTGCACGGGATACGGCAAGCAGCATTCCACCGACAATCCCCGGAAGCGCTGCCGGGATGACAACATTTTTCACCGTTTCCGATTTTGTTGCTCCAAGACCGTAAGAACCGTCACGCAGATCCTGGGGAACAGCATTGATCACATCATCGGAAATGGACATCACAAATGGAATAATCATAATTCCCATGATCAGCCCCGCTGCCAAAGCAGATTCAGATGAGACATCAAGACCGATTGAAGTTCCTAAATTTCTGATAAATGGGGCGACAACGAGGGCTGCAAAAAACCCGTAAACTACCGTCGGAATACCTGCGAGAATCTCAATGAGCGGTTTAGCCGTTGCCCGCATTTTCTTCCCTGCATATTCTGATAGGTATATAGCCGACAACAGACCAAGCGGTGCAGCCACCACCATGGCAATAAATGAGATAAGCAGGGTACCGCCAAATACCGGAATAGCGCCAAACTCTCCCGAAGCTCCAACCTGATCGGCCCTGATTGAGGTCTGAGGCGACCAGGTTAAGCCAAAAAGAAACTCCCAGATGGATATTTTCTGAAAAAACCTGATTGCCTCAAAAAGAACGGAAAGGACGATACCAATAGTCGTAAAGATGGCTATTAAGGAACAGGCTATTAATACCCACTTGGCCACCATTTCAACATGATTTCTGGCACGGAGCTTACGGCCGATCAACTTCAGTCCGATGGCAAGGGCGGCAATTGAGATAACCAGTACGCATGCGCCTTTAATCTGGCTGCCGACCTGTTGCAGGTGAAGGTAATATTCGGAAGCGTTGAGTAATACGGGATCGACTTTTTCCCCAAAAGCATGGCCAAGGGCCAGGTTCTTTATATCATTGAGTATAAGGCCAAGCCTGTCCTCTGAAAGTGACTGCATTTGTTCCGGCAATGATGAAACAACCATGCCAGTGATGACAGACGACTCGACAAACTGGTAGAGAATGATAATGAACAGGGCAGGCAATCCGCATAACATGGCGACAAGAAAGCCATGGTAAGATGGCCGGGAGTGAAGGTTGCTGACACCACCACTTTTGATACCAATGGAAAAGGCCCGTTTGCGGCCCAGGGAAAAACCGAGGCCGACTAAGCCAAGCAATACAACGGTTAACAATATATTAGACATGGTATCTCTTTTTATTTATCTCCTGTCCCGGATAATTTGTTGATAGTGATAGAGGTGGCGGTTACTTGTTATCAAGATCGTAATTCTTCCGAATGATTTCACCTTCGACCATATAAATAACCTCCTCGGCTATATTGGTCGCTCGATCTGCAATGCGTTCCAGATGTCTTGCCAGAAGGTAAAAATTGAGAAGAGACGGCGCAAACTCGGGATTATTGCTCATTTCTTTCTTCACCTTTTTATACGCCTTATTTCTAAGCTTATCGATTTCCTGATCGAGTATAAAAATGCGGTGGGCAGACTCAACATCTCTTTCCACAAGAGCGTCAAGACTCATTTTCAACTCAGCCATGACTTTGTCTGTCATCTCAGAAAAATCATAGGGGAAATTCAGATCCTGGTCCTTGGAGATCACCTTGATCCGTTTGGCAATCTGAGCGGCATAATCTCCAATACGCTCCATCTCGTTGTTGACCTTGATAACGGTAATGAGAAAACGCAGATCTCTTGCAACCGGCTGATAGAGAGCAAGAATTTTGAGACACTCCTCCTCGATCTCGATCTCCATTTCATCAATTTCCCAATCCGTTTTAATGATCTTTTTTGCAAGTACGATATCGCCTGTTTGAATCACAGAACAAGCCTTTCTCACACGGTCTTCAACCAGTGACCCCAAGGTCAACAGCTTTTGCCGCACACCCTCTATTTCACGATGAAAATTTCTATGCATTTCCTCTCCTTGATTTGTTAAATTTGACTGAAAAATAGAGTCGAAATGTTTGGTGACAGTTAGTGTATTGTTAAAATTGTGTTAAGATGCAATTGAGGTCTTGACGAGGCTTTGTCAGTTTCCATATTGTTACACCAAAGAAAAAGCTGCCCAGGCTGCATTGAGGCAAATTGGCCGTTTAACCATCTGAAAAGTCATGAAAAACAGCCAGGTGGCCCGAGGGAAACAATATGAAAAAAAACCATATTCTTATCATCGAAGACGATGAAGACATTCAACAACTGGTCTCATTCAACCTGATCAAAGGCGGTTTCCATGTGACCTGTGCCGATGATGGTGAAGAAGGACTTGCTCAGTTGAAAATGAACAAATTCGACTGTCTGCTGCTTGATCTCATGCTGCCCGGCATGTCAGGATACGATGTCTGTCGAAAAATCAGGGATGATAAAAAGGTCAGAGACATCCCCATCATTATGCTGACCGCCAAAGGGGAAGAAAGTGATATTATCACCGGTCTTGACAGTGGGGCGGACGATTATATTACCAAACCGTTCAGCCCGAAAGTTCTGATTGCCAGAATTAAGACGGTCCTGCGGCGAGGGTCCAAAGATACTGACAACCAGGATGATGAGAAAATCCTGATCATCCATGAGTTGACCATTGATAAGGGGCGTCATGAAGTGATGGTTGAAGACGATATAGTGAAGCTAACTATGACCGAGTTTTCAATCCTGACCCTGCTTGCCGGCCGCCCCGGCTGGGTATTCAGCCGCCAGCAGATCATCGACGAGGTTCGTGGCTACGACTACTCGGTCACTCCACGGGCCATCGACGTTCAGGTATTCGGCCTGCGAAAGAAACTGGGAAAGGCCGGGAATCACATTGAAACGGTGAGAGGGATAGGTTACCGCATAAAAGATTGATCCATAGTGAAATCAAGAAAACTCATCTACCAAATCTTCCCCGCCAACATTCTGGTTACAGTTGGCGCCCTGCTGGCCGTTATCTGGTACGGGTCATCGACACTGAAAGCATTTTATATCGATGAAACGGAAAAGTCTCTCTCAGACCGTGCCTATGCCATTGAAGATTTATTCACGACCTTTCTTGTTCAAGGCGACATCAATAAACTGGAGGAATTGACCCGCAAAATCGGCCGGAAATCTTCCACTCGAATCACCTGTATTCTACCTTCCGGAAAAGTGGTAGCCGACTCGGCGAAAAATGCCACCCAGATGGACAATCACACCAATAGACCTGAAATCAGAAAGGCCCTGACACAACAGGAGGTCGGCTCTTCGGTCCGCTTCAGCCGGACCATTGGCGAGAGAATGCTTTATGTGGCTATTCCACTCTATGACATAAACACAGCGAGTAAAAAAAAGATTATCGGTGTTCTAAGACTATCCATCTCTGTTGCCAGAATGGAAGCAACTCTTTCAAAAGTGAAAAAGGAAGTGGCCATGGGTATCCTTCTGGTTATCTGCATTGCCGCTGCACTAACAATCTATGTTTCCCACCGAATAACCAATCCTCTGGAAGAAATGACCAAAGGGGCAGAACGCTTTGCCGTTGGCCG
>CAZLGM010000169.1:0-7541 GCA_964558875.1 uncultured Desulfocapsaceae bacterium | reverse complement strand
TGCAGCATGCAGGTATTAAAGTCATTCCGATTACCGGAAGACCTGCAGGCTGGTGCGATCATATTGCCAGGATGTGGCCTGTTGACGGGTTGGTTGGTGAAAATGGCGCATTCTATTTTTATTACGACAACCAGGCCAGAAAGATGATCCGCCGGTACTGGCGGAGTGAAGAACAGCGATCTTTGGATAAAGAAAAATTGGCCGGTCTGGAGGTGGAGATTTTACGACAGATACCAGGATGCCGGGTGTCTGTCGATCAACCATACCGGGAAGCTGATCTTGCCATCGATTTTTTTGAGGATGTTGATCCGGTGCCGATGTCTGAGGTGAAAAAGATTGTCTCGATATTTGAAGCGGCAGGAGCTGTTGCCAAGATCAGTTCAATTCATGTGAACGGCTGGTTCGGGAACTATAATAAACTGGCAATGACCAAACTGTTTTTCAAAGAGGTCTATGATCTTGACCTGGACAGCCGGCAGAAAACG
Source organism: uncultured Desulfocapsaceae bacterium (assembly GCA_964558875.1). Classification (GTDB taxonomy): domain Bacteria; phylum Desulfobacterota; class Desulfobulbia; order Desulfobulbales; family Desulfocapsaceae; genus CAZLGM01. Next base: position 7,056 of record CAZLGM010000169.1, on the reverse strand, counting down.
ATGATCTTCTCTGGGGATTCACCAAACGATTCGCCAATGTTTGAGTTTTTTCACCATGGTGTAGGGGTGGCAAATGTACTGGAGTTTGGTGATGAACTTGAACACAGACCACAGTGGATAACAGACGAAAGAGGCGGCTGCGGGTTTGCGGAAATGGTTGATATTCTATTGGCTACCAGTGGTTAAATAGTGCCCATCCAGAAACGGCCATTTTCTCCTAACTCTTCGTTGCAGAGAAAAATTTATCCTCGGAGGTAAGCGAAGACTCCGATATTACTTATATGCCTGTGGTAAATTTTTCTCTACGCCTTGATTTAGAAAAAAAGATCTCGTTTCTGGATGGACACTAAATAATTCGTTTTCTAATATTGGTCACAAGCAGCTCGGCAGCGATTACCACCGTAAAGATTGAAAGCAGGATGACAGAGACCCGATCCCAGTAAAACAGGTTGAGTGCCGTATCGAGCACCATACCGATTCCACCGGCTCCAACAAGACCGATAACGGCGGATTCGCGCACATTAATATCCCATCTGAATAGAAATATCCCCCAGAAAGCTGGTGCCACTTGAGGCCAGTACCCCTTTAAAAAGATCGAAGGCCAGGAGGCGCCGGCGGCAGTCAGGGCTTCTATGGGACCAGGGTCTGTCTCTTCAAGCGCTTCGGCAAAAAGTTTACCTACAAAACCGACGGAACGAAAGCCGATACAGACAGTACCGGCAAGGGCTCCTGGGCCGAAAATAGCAACAAAGAGCAAGGCCCAGACAAGGGAGTTGACCGAACGTGAAGAGACCAGGATCAGTTTTGCCAGCCAGTTCAGCAGCGGAAACCTGACAATATTATTGGCACCCATGATACCAACAGGGATAGCCATGACAATTGCCAACAAGGTACCAAGGCTGGCGATATGCATCGTTTCAACCATTGCCGCGTGGATACCTTCCTTATAGTAAGGTAAATCCAAGGGCCACATGCGGGTGAGCAGATCGATTACCTGTGTTGGGGCATCATAAAGAAATTCAGGAATAACTTCGACAGTTCGGATTGATATTGATAAGGCGATGCCAAAAGCAAGAAAAGCACCAAACCGGGCAAGCCGTTCTGCCGGCGTAAATCTTTCCCACTTTTGTGCTTTGTCCTGGTTCATTGAAATATTTTCTTGATTTGAATGGAGATGAATTCACTTGTCATCACAAGAGCTATGATCGATATGAGAATTGCAGAGAGAAAATCATAATCAAAACGCTGAAAAGCGGCAAAGAGTGTTCCCCCGATACCGCCGGCACCAACAATGCCGACCATAGTCGAGTTACGCAGATTGGCATCGAATTGATAGGTGGAAAAACCAATGAATCGATTTTGTACCTGCGGCAAAACACCGTAAATGATAATGGATATAAATGGTGTTCCGGCAGCGCGTAACGCCTCTACAGGTTTTAACGATATCTCTTCAATTGCTTCTGCAAAGAGTTTTCCGATAAATCCGATTGAAGCGAAGATCAATGTCAGGATTCCGGCCAGAGGACCGAAGCCGACTGCCTTTACAAACAGAATAGCAAATATGACTGGATGAAATGACCGACATAAGGCGATAAATGTTCGTGTTGGCCAGGTGATCCAGGACGGCATCATGTTTCTTGCAGCAAGCAGACCGACCGGTAAAGAAAAAAAGACACCAAAGGCTGAAGCGATTACGGCAATTTCGACGGTCTCAATCAGGTTCTCGACAAGCAGGCGCCAGCGTGAAAAATTTACCGGTACCATTTCATCCAAGAATTTAGCTCCGTTGCCTAGTCCATCTATAAACCGTGACAGGGAAACATCAAGATAGTTGGCAGCATAGATGGCATAAACGATTGCCAGCAGCCAGCCAAGCCGGACCCACCAGTTCACCTTAAAGGGAACACGATTATCCCTGTTGGTATGAGTTGTTATTCCAGCCAACTTTGTCCACCGTAAATTTCTTTAAGGTTATCATTGGTCAATTCAGTTGGAGGACCGTCAAAAACAATACCTCCTTTAGCCAGACCGATGATACGCGTAGTAAAGCGTTTTGCCAGCTCAACATCATGAATATTAATGATCAGCGGGATTCCGTTGGCTCCTGATAACTCCAGCAGAAGTTCCATGATCTCAACACTGGTTTTAGGATCAAGTGAAGAGGTGGGCTCATCGGCCAGGAGCACGTGAGGTTCCTGCATGATGGCCCGAGCGATACCTACCCTTTGCCGTTGGCCTCCAGAGAGGCTGTCCGCTCTCTGTTGAGAAAACTCCAGGAGCCCAATTGATTCGAGCAAGTCGAAGGCCCGGTTGATATCTTCCTGGGGATATTTTCGCAGCCAGGCGCGCCAGGGAGAAACATAACCGAGGCGACCACTGAGAACGTTTTCCATCACTGAGAGACGTTCAACCAGGTTGAACTCCTGGAAGACCATACCCACCTTGCGTCTCGCCGCCCGTAACCTGGCACCCTTAAGCACGGTAATATTCTCACCACTTACATAGATATTACCGCTGGTGGGTGGGATTAGCTTATTAACGCATCTGATCAGAGTGCTTTTGCCGGTGCCGGATGGTCCGATAATGGCCACACTGTTTGTCCCCTCGACACTGAAACTGATGTCTTTAAGAACCGGTTTTCCCTTTTCATATTCCTTAACCAGATTTTCGATCCGGATTGATCTGTCAGATTTGTTTTTTGTGGCGCTCACGTGGTCGCTGATCATATTGTTCTAGCTGATAATAGTAGATGCTTCTTTGTGGAATTTCCGCAAAAATACCACCTTTTCATCGAAGGATCAAAAGGTGGTATTGATAAGGGTGTGTAAATTATTTCTTTGCTTTTTTCTTGGCTTTCTTCTTTGCTGCTTTTGCCGCATCTTTGGCTGCCATCTTCTTCAGACCGGCTTGATTGTAAGATGTGCCTGTGGAGGCCGCGATATCTCGGATAACTTTCCAGTCCTTCTGGAAGGTTACCGGAAAGAAGCGGTCGGCCCCGCCGAAGGTCTTCTGCATGTCAGGAGTGAAGCGATAGGAATAAAATGCATCGACAATCTTTTTTGCAAGATCGGGATGCAGGTTGTGGGCTAAGCCAAATGAAGATGTGGGGAATTTCGGGCTGGTGAATACGATGCGAAGATCGTCACCTTTCACTCTGCCGGCCCGATCCATCCGTTTCAGGACATCTGAAGCAACCGGAGCAGCGTCATAGTCGCCATGAACAACACCTAAAATTGACTGGTCATGCTTGCCGGAGTACACAACCTTATAATCCTTGTCCGGCACAATACCATGTTGTGGGAAAATGGCACGTGGTGCAAGGTTCCCAGAGTTGGATGAAGCAGAAGTGTGGGCAACCCGCTTTCCTTTGAGATCCTTTAAACTCTTGATACCACTTTCTTTCTTTGTCACGACCACCAGGTTGTATCCTTGGAAGCTGTCAGCATATCCTTTAACGGCGATTGGGACGTAGCCGGCCAGGTTGACGGCAAAACCGGTCGGCCCTGTTGAAAAGCCGGCAATGTGCAGACGACCGGAGCGCATCGCCTCAACTTCAGCCGCGTTTGATTGGACAGTGTAGTAGATTACTTTCTTGCCTGTTGCTTTTTCCAGGTATTTCTGGAAATCGGCAAAAGCGTCTTTGTAAACAGCAGGATCTTCTACCGGGGTGTAGGTGAAAACAAGGGTTTTCGGATCTTTCCACTTGCTTTTATCCTTAGGAGTGTCAGCTACAAGGTCCATGTTTTCGTCACAGTACATTGTGTCTAATGTTCCGCGATTCTTGCAGTCATCAGCACCATAAGCGAGACCAGCCATAAAAGTAAATGCCACCATGAATGCCAGGATTTTTTTCATCATCTTTGACCTCTCTTAGTTAGGGTTAAATAACATGAAGTAGTGTACAGACCATTTGTGATTCATCGAATAATCGAGCTACACCGAGAACAACCATACCGCAAAGACAATAAATATTGAAGACTTAACTACCAGGCAGACAATTTAAAACAGACCGGTATTCACCGTGTAAACTCCTCAAGAACAGCGGTTTGTTTAGAAGACCGAATCGCTCCTGTAGAACATGTTCTATCGGTTTGGACCTTGAACTGTCAAGGGCTAATTGCCATAAACAGTGAATAGTTATTAAAGAGCTGCAGGGTATGGAGGTGTTGTTTTATCACAATATAATCCATTAGCCGTCCAGGTAATAGTTTTGGGCCAATTCAGTAAATTGTTCGATCTGCTCTTTTTGCCATGTTTGATCTTTGCCAAGTTCTTGAGAGAGGACCCGGGCAACTAAAGGTGCCATCTCTATTGCTGCCCGTGCATCAAGGAACAGGGCTCTTTGTCTTCTTGCCAGGATATCTTCAACGCAGCGAGCCATCTCATGTCGTGCAGACCAGACGACCTCAACTGCAGTATAGGGAAGACGTGGGTGGAGCCTTTTGCCAAGCTCCGGCTGATCAGAGAGCAAGTCCCGCATGTAGGTGGCATCTGATCCGTAATAATAGAGAGGGTCTTTATAATCCACATTTGACAACCACCCGTGGATCGGCATATCTTCTGTTTTACACTGTTTAACCTGCAGTCCGCCAACAAGTGCAGCTTTATCCACGGTATCTTGAGCCATCTTTCGATAGGTTGTCCATTTACCGCCGGTTATAGTAACAAGACCGGAGAGAGAAACCCGAAGGTGATGATTGCGGGAGATCTCTTTGGTGTCGTCGGTGTCACCGCTCTTGTCAGGGGCAGCCAGGGGCCTGAGACCGGCAAAAATTGACAGGATATCATTTCGAAGCGGCTTACGGGTGAGATATCTCTTGGCCGTTGTGAGGATAAAATCAATCTCTTCTTCAAGTGGACGGGGTTCCAAAGAACAAGTTTCAAGGGGTGTGTCTGTTGTTCCGACAATTACCCGGTTATGCCATGGCACAGCAAAGAGAACCCGGCCATCTGAGGTTTTTGGGATCATAATAGCCGAGTCGCCTTTTAAAAATTCTTTTTCCAGAACGATATGCACACCTTGACTGGGCCTCACAAGAGGAGGGGAGTCAGGGTCGTCCATCTGCATGACTTCGTCAACAAAAACACCGGTTGCATTGATGACGCAATGTGCATGTAGGGAATAGGTGTCACCGGTTTCCCGGTCGATGGCTTCGACGCCGGATACTGTACCATCACTGTTTTTAACCAGCCCGGTAACACGCATGTAATTGATGACATAGCCACCATGCTCTACACAGGTCTGTGCCAGATTGATCGCCAGTCGGGAGTCGTCAAACTGGCCGTCATAATAGATAACTCCTCCCCGAAGTCCATCTGTCATCAGGTTGGGTATTGCGCTGAGTACCTCTTCTGGAGAAAGTGATTGGGAAGGGCCAAGGCCCAGTTTGCCTGCCATCATATCGTACACTTTCATTCCAACTGTGTAGAACGGTCCATCCCACCAGTCGTAATTTGGGATGATAAAGGATTGGTTTTTTACAATGTGAGGTGCATTGTGATAGAGCAGCCCCCTTTCGTAGAGTGCTTCGAGTACGAGGGATATGTCGCCTTGGGCAAGATAGCGGACACCACCGTGGACGAGTTTCGTTGAGCGGCTGGAGGTGCCTTTGGTAAAATCAGATTGTTCAAGAAGCAGGGTTCGATAGCCGCGGGAGGCAGCATCAAGGGCTGTCCCAATCCCTGTTGCACCTCCGCCGATAATAATGACATCCCAAGGAGTTGTGCCGCTGTTCCTGATGCTGGTTATCATCCGATTTCGTTTCATGGGCATTTTCTCCAGGCAGGTACCTTTAAAGCAACATGGCAGGGATGTTGCCGACAATAAAGTATACAGGATATTGTGACGGAAATGGAAGCTAAAGTAGAGAAACAGAGGAGCCGGACGATTATCTTTCAGCTCTATCATTAGGTAGTCACTAGGTAGTCTAAAGAAGAGCTATAACTATAATCGGTAGAAATTGCCGGCTATGCCAGTGGATGACGTTGCTCATTAATATGTCGAGCTGAATACAGTTGTTCCCAGGTAACAACGGGAAGGTAAGCCATGTGTTCCACTCAGGGTTGTTTACTCCTGCATTAGATATCCTGTAAACTTTTGGCGCTGTTCATCTGTCAGTCTATAGGGGCGTTTTGTATCCAGGTGAAAGAACAGGGCATCCTGGTTTGCTTCTGCCACCAAATCATCATCCTGGTTGTAAAAATTGAATTGAATAGTCCCGGAGATCTTTTTAAATTTGGCTAGAAAAAGTTCAATTCGTACGGTATCGCCCATATAAAGCGGCTTTTTATAGGATATTTCTGTACGGGTCAATACCGGCGCGAAACCCTCTTCTTCGATTTTATGGACTGCCATTCCCACCTCTTCCATCAGTCTGTTACGGCCCATCTCCATCCACCTGATATAGGTGATGTTGCTGACATGGCGGGATGAATCGATGTCAAAGGAGTATATTGCGGGTTGGATGGTAACTGTTTTCATTTCTTCCTTTTTGTCTGAATATTGACGGATCAGTCGCTGCTTTCAAGAAACAGACGAATCTGCCGTCGCTCCTCTTGGATATCCATCTCCGTATACTCTCTTACGGCGATATGATACCAGTATCTGGCATTGTCCGGATCTCCTTCTTCCCGGTGAAGATTTGCGTGCAGCCAGTGTGAAATCGGGTCGTTGATCTGCTGGACTATCCGGTGCGCCTCATCCCAATATCCCTGATCCGCTTTTCGGATGGCCTGCAACAATGGGTTTGTCATATCGGCTCCAACGTTTATTTTTTACGCTCAATTGCTCAATTTATAGAGATTATATTGCATTTTTACCAGTTTCGCTGCAAGATGAAGTGTCGCGATTTTTTTTTGTGTCAAAATCTGGCGCATTACGAGCCTGATATGAATGATTCGCCCGTTTTGCCCATGGTTGTAGGTTCTTATCAATAGAGTCTGAACACTTCACCTGGAGGAAAGAAATGAAAAAGATACTGGTGAAAGATCTGATGATTCCTGTCGAATCATATACCTCTGTTCCTCTTGATGCGACACTCTATGAAGCTGTGGTTG
>CAZLGM010000168.1:0-7603 GCA_964558875.1 uncultured Desulfocapsaceae bacterium | reverse complement strand
ATCGAACGGATGAGAAAGGGAGATGATCTGCCTCCCGGCGTTATTAAAATGGTCAAGATCTACGTGGCCACCAAACGCAAACTCTCCGTTGGTGACAAGATGGCCGGACGTCACGGTAACAAGGGTGTTGTTTCCCGGTTGCTGCCGGAAGAAGATATGCCGTTTTTTGCAGATGGCAGTACCGTGGATATCGTACTCAACCCGCTTGGTGTCCCTTCCCGTATGAATGTGGGACAGGTGCTTGAAGTTCATCTTGGATTTGCCGCCAAGAAACTGGGTGAACAGATCCATGAACTGGCTAAAGAATTTGAGATCAAAGCCATCAAGGACAAGCTGCAGAAGGTGTACTCCGAAGAAGAGGTTGCCAGGATCACGGAAGGTGTAAGTGATGAGGATTTGCTTGACTGGACAAGAAAACACCGGGAAGGTCTGCATATGGCCACTCCCGTTTTTGACGGTGCCGAAGAAATGGCAATCCGCAGACTGCTGGTTGAAGCCGGACTCGATGAAGTCGGTCAATCGGTGCTTTATGACGGATTGACCGGTGAAAAGTTTGATAATAATGTCACCGTCGGTGTCATGTATATGCTGAAGCTGCATCATCTGGTCGACAATAAGATCCACGCAAGGTCAACCGGGCCGTACTCCCTGGTCACCCAGCAGCCATTGGGCGGTAAGGCCCAGTTCGGTGGTCAGCGTCTGGGAGAGATGGAGGTGTGGGCCATGGAAGCCTATGGCGCCGCCTACACATTGAAGGAATTCCTGACCATCAAGTCGGATGATGTTGAAGGAAGAACAACCATGTACGAGCGAATCGTCAAAGGCAACAACTTCCTGACTACTGGGTTGCCGGAGTCGTTCCATGTTCTTGTGAAGGAACTGCAGGGACTGTGTTTAAGCATGGAGCTACTAGAAGAATAGTTTAAAAGTCCAGCAGCACTCCATCTTCGACCGTTTCATGGCTGGCGTATAGGACTTACTATAACACCAGCCATGAAACGGTCGAACCTGAAGCACTGCTGAACTTTTAAACGGGTAATGAAGAAACTGCCGAGCTAATTATATGTTTTTAGTAAAACAAAATGCAGCTCTGAGTAGATTATAAGATATAGAAAAGTACTCTTGAAGATTGAATGTGTTCTTTGACGGTTGTTGTCTGAGAGCATATCAGCTGAGTCTCAAATTTCATTCAGAGGTGATTTCGTGGAAGAGTTATTCAATTTTTTTCAGAAACCGAAAGCTCCTGTAAGATTTAATAGAGTTAAAATATCTCTTGCCTCTCCCGAGAAGATCATGGACTGGTCTCATGGGGAAGTAAAGAAGCCGGAGACCATTAACTATCGGACATTCAAACCAGAACGTGATGGCTTATTTTGTGCGAAGATTTTCGGTCCCGTAAAAGATTTCGAATGTAACTGCGGTAAATACAAACGAATGAAACACCGGGGTGTGGTCTGTGAGAAATGCGGTGTTGAAGTCATCCAGTCAAAGGTTCGACGTGAACGGCTGGGACATATCAGACTGGCTGCTCCGGTTGCCCATATCTGGTTCCTTAAAAGTCTGCCTTCAAAAATCGGGGCGGTGCTCGATATCACCTTGAAACAGCTGGAGAAGATCCTCTATTTTGAGCAGTATGCCGTCTCCGATACCGAGGTCGATTCCCTGCCTCTTGGTACACTGCTGACAGAAGAGCAGTATCGACAGGCTCTCAAAGAATACCCTGGACAATTCAAGGTAGGCATTGGAGCTGAAGTCATTCGTGAACTCCTGGAAAAGCACGATCTTGAAGAACTGAGTACGGAGCTGAGGGCTGAGATGGTGGCCACAAGGTCCCAAACCAAGCGACAGAAGCTGGGTAAACGACTGCAGGTTATCAAAGCGTTCAGGGATTCGGGAAACAGGCCGGAATGGATGATTCTGGAAGTGATTCCTGTTCTGCCTCCGGATCTGCGGCCCCTTGTACCGCTTGAAGGCGGACGATTTGCCACCTCGGACCTCAACGATCTGTACCGTCGGGTCATTAACCGCAATAACCGTCTCAAGCGACTCCTTGAGTTGGACGCACCGGATATCATCATCCGCAATGAAAAGCGAATGCTGCAGGAAGCGGTCGATGTCCTGTTCGACAACGGCAGAAGGGGACGGGTCATTACAGGTGCCAATAAGCGACCGCTCAAGTCTCTCTCAGATATGCTGAAAGGCAAGCAGGGACGATTCAGACAGAATCTGCTTGGTAAGCGAGTCGACTACTCCGGTCGTTCGGTGATTGTGGTTGGTCCTCATCTTCGTCTGCACCAATGTGGAATCCCGAAGAAAATGGCCCTTGAGCTGTTCAAACCCTTTGTTTACAACAAATTGGAGAGAAAGGGACTGGTCACCACTATCAAGAGCGCCAGAAAGATGGTTGAGAAAGGGGCAAAAGAGGTATGGGACGTCCTTGATGAGATCGTCACCGAATACCCTGTTATTCTTAACCGAGCTCCAACCCTGCATCGTCTTGGTATGCAGGCATTTGAAGCGGTGCTGATCGAGGGGAAAGCCATCCAGCTTCATCCCCTGGTCTGTATGGCCTTTAATGCCGACTTCGACGGTGATCAGATGGCCGTTCATGTGCCTCTGTCCGTAGAAGCGCAGGTTGAGGCCCGAGTGTTGATGATGTCTACCAACAATATCCTCTCTCCTGCCAACGGTGAGCCGATCATCATTCCATCTCAGGATATTGTCCTTGGTCTCTACTATATGACCAGAGAACGCCTTGGTGTCATCGGCTACGGTAAAACCTTTGCCGATCCGGCCGAGGCAAGAATCGCCTATGATGCCGGCGCCGTTCATCTGCAGGCCAAGATAAATGTCCGCACCAAGGATGAAGTGGTTGAAACAACCATGGGACGGATCATTTTGGGTGAGCTGCTGCCGGCTTCTGTTCCTTTTGCGCAAATGAACAAGGTGCTTGGCAAGAAGCAGCTGGCAGGCCTGATTGATTTTTCATATCGTCATGCAGGTACCAAAGACACTGTCATTCTGGCTGATCGCCTTAAGGATATCGGCTACGAATATGCTACCAGGGCCGGTATCTCCATCTGTATCAACGATATGACCATTCCACTGAACAAGGAAGACCTTGTGTCTGAGGCGGAGACCGAGGTGGTCGAGGTTGAGCAGCAGTACTCCGATGGTCTGATCACTTCCGGTGAAAAATACAACAAGATTGTCGATATCTGGTCACAGGTTACCGAGGATGTGGCCAATGAGATGATGGAAGAGATCAAGGTCGATTACGTCAAAGACAGCGACGGCAAGGTGGTTGAGTCCCCCAGCTTTAACTCCATTTATATCATGGCTGACTCTGGAGCAAGGGGATCAAGGGACCAGATCAGGCAGCTGGCCGGAATGCGTGGTTTGATGGCCAAGCCGTCAGGGGCCATTATTGAAACGCCGATCAAGGCCAACTTCAGGGAAGGCCTTGGTGTTCTTGAGTACTTCATTTCCACCCATGGCGCCCGAAAGGGTCTGGCCGATACGGCCCTGAAAACGGCCAACTCCGGTTATCTCACCAGAAGGCTGGTTGATGTGGCCCAGGAGTCGACCATCATTGAGATAAACTGCAACACCCTCGACGGAATCGTAGCGGAGCCGCTTCTCGATGGTGGAGAGGTCATTGTTCCCATCGGCGACAGGATCCTTGGCCGCGTTGCCCTGGAAGACGTTGTTGACCCGTATCAGACCGACCTGGTGCTTGTTCCGGCCGGAGAAGAGATTACCGAGGAAAAGGTTAAACTCATCGAAGAGGCTGGTATTGATCATGTTCTGATTCGTTCCGTTTTGACCTGTAAGTCAAGGCGGGGAGTCTGCGCAAAATGTTATGGCCGGGATCTTGGCAGAGGCCATCTGGTGAATATCGGGGAAGCCATCGGCATCATTGCCGCTCAGTCTATCGGCGAGCCTGGAACCCAGCTGACCATGAGAACATTCCATATCGGTGGAACGGCGAGCCGTTCTGTCGAGCAGGCGGAAATTCTCAACCAGCGTCCCGGTGTAATCGGATTCAACAACCTGCATTTTGTCACTAACTCGGAAGGCGTTAAGGTTGTTATGAACCGTAATGCCGAGATCGTCATCAAGGATGATCTTGAACGGGACAGAGAGAGGCATCCGGTTAACTACGGTGCCCAGATCCTGGTTGATGAAGACCAGGCGGTTGAAGCCGGAACAGTGCTTGCAGACTGGGATGCCTACACCATTCCCATCGTTGCTGAAGTTGGCGGTACTATCAAATATGGTGACATCAACGAGGGTGTGACCATGCAGGAAAAAGTCGACGTGGTGACTGGAAAATCCAGTAAGGTCATCGTGGTGACTGCCGGATCTGCCCAATTCAATCCACGGGTAACCGTGAAAGATAAGCGGGGAAGAACATTAAAGCTGCCCAATTCGGAATCATATGCCCGGTACAATCTGCCTGTTGGTTCGATTATCTCGGTGGAAGAAGGTGATACCATTCTGCCCGGAACCGTTGTCGGTAAGATTCCAAGGGAATCGTCCAAGACCAAAGATATTACCGGTGGTCTGCCGCGGGTTGCCGACCTGTTTGAGGTACGCAAACCTAAAGATCCGGCCATTATCACCGAGATCGACGGTCGTGTCAGTTTCGGTCCTGAGCTCAAAGGTAAGAGACGGGTCATTGTTACGCCGGAATATGGAGACCCGCAGGAATATCTGACACCAAAAGCCAAGCATACCATCGTCCATGAAGGCGACTATGTGCAGGCGGGTGAGCCGCTGATGGAAGGAACAGTCGTTCCCAACGACATCCTGAAAGTTCTGGGAATCAAAGAACTGGCCAAGTTCCTGGTCAATGAGATTCAGGAAGTTTATCGAATCCAGGGTGTGAAGATCAACGATAAGCATATCGAGGTCATTGTCCGCCAGATGCTCCGCCGCGTCCAGATCGTATCCCCAGGTGATTCTCAGTTCATGATAGGAGAGCAGATCGAATGGTGGAAGTTTGAGGATGAGCGGGATCGGTTGCTTGAGGAGGGCGGTGTGCCGCTGGTGGCGGAACCGCTGCTGCTTGGAATTACCAAAGCATCGCTGTCAACGGAGTCGTTTATTTCCGCAGCATCCTTCCAGGAAACAACAAAGGTTCTCACCAATGCGGCCATTGCCGGAAAGGTGGATGAGCTGGTGGGACTTAAGGAAAATGTAATTATGGGACGGCTGATTTCAGCCGGAACCGGTATTACCGAAGGGTCATAAGAAGACCTGAATTCGTGAGCATTCGATAGTGCTGCATCTTCGCTTCACTTAACCATTTAATAATAGTGAACTATATCAAACGTTTAAGTGAAGCGAAGATGCAGCACTAGTTGATGCCCCAAAGGGCAGAACAGAATTTAATGTTGAAACTGACAATGCGTTTATTTTGTATTATATCAATATGTTAACTGCTAAAACAATGATTTCTGTCACGAGTTCAGGGAAGAGTAAAAACCATGTAATTATATGGTTTTCTTCTTGACACTTGAATTTTGTTCGGGTAAATATCACTGTTTCGTGCCGAATGAGCGAGGTATTACGCCGGCTCCGGCACAAACGAAAATACGTATAGATCGACAAGTTATAGAGAACAGGAGCGTTAGTTAAGATGCCAACAATCAATCAGCTTGTAAGGCGCGGTAGAAAGAAGCAGATCAAAAAAACGAATACACCTGCTTTGAAAGGCTCACCTCAAAAGAGGGGGGTCTGTGTGAGGGTGTACACGTCTACACCGAAAAAACCCAACTCGGCGTTACGTAAAGTCGCCAGGGTGCGCCTGACAAACGGCATTGAGGTGACCTCCTATATTCCTGGAATCGGTCATAACCTCCAGGAACATTCGGTGGTGCTGATTCGAGGCGGAAGGGTAAAAGACCTTCCCGGTGTTCGTTACCATATTATTCGTGGAACATTGGATACGCTGGGTGTGGCCGACAGACGTCAGGGCCGGTCAAAATACGGAGCGAAGCGTCCCTCATAATAAAGTAGGGATCGATAGGAGAATATAAATAATGTCTCGCAGGAAAATTACAAATCGACGGCCCGTTGAGCCTGATCCTCGCTATAATTCGGTATTGGTATCCAAGTTCGTCAATGGTTTAATGACAAATGGAAAAAAGAGCGTTGCCCAGACCATCTTTTATGACGCCCTGGATATTATTGGAGAGAAGATTACTGAAGAAGAACCTCTGGTGATTTTTGAAGAGGCGATGGACAAGGTCAGGCCCAAGGTTGAGGTTAAATCCAGGCGTGTCGGTGGCGCTACTTATCAGGTGCCAATGGAAGTTCGTCAGACCAGAAGAAACGCCTTGGCCATTCGCTGGATCAAGCAGTACGCCCAGGCAAGATCAGGCAACTCGATGGCCCAGAAGTTGGCAGCGGAATTAATGGATGCGTATAATAACCGCGGTGCCTCTGTGAAAAAACGTGACGATACGCATCGGATGGCCGAAGCGAACAAGGCTTTTGCCCATTATCGCTGGTAGAAGGCTACTATCTGCCGGCTGATTCTTCTCGCGCCCTCGGCTGGAAAAACGGAAAATGAGGTTTGAGCGATGGCGCCGGCAAAGAATCTGTCCGAAACCCGCAATATCGGCATTATGGCCCATATTGATGCGGGAAAGACGACAACAACTGAACGAATACTCTATTATACCGGCCGGTCACACAAGATCGGCGAAGTTCATGACGGCAATGCTGTCATGGACTGGATGGAGCAGGAGCAGGAACGCGGCATTACCATTACATCTGCGGCGACCACCTGTTTCTGGAATGAAAAAAGAATAAATATTATCGACACTCCCGGGCATGTCGATTTCACCGTTGAGGTGGAAAGATGCTTGAGGGTTTTAGACGGCGTAGTCGCCGTCTTCTGCGCGGTCGGTGGCGTGGAGCCGCAATCGGAAACGGTTTGGCGGCAGGCTGACCGATATGAAATTCCACGTATCGCATTTGTCAATAAGATGGACCGTGTTGGGGCCGATTATGACAGATGTCTGGAGATGATGGCCGAGAGGCTGGGAGCAAACCCGGTGGCCATTCAGATCCCTGTCGGCAAGGAAGCCGACTTTGAAGGAGTTATTGACCTGATCGAGGGCAAGATGCTCGTCTTTGACGAAGAATCCCTCGGGCAGGAAATGATAGAAAAAGCAGTTCCAGAAGAATACACAGACGAATTCACGGCCGCACGTTTGGCGCTCCTCGAGAAGTTGGCCGACTTCGATGAGGGGGTCATGGAAAAATACTTAGAAGATACCCCGGTATCTGCGACTGAAATCAAAAGTGGATTAAGGAAAGCGGCATTGGCCCTGGAAGTTGTGCCAGTGTTGTGTGGAAGTGCCTTTAAGAATAAGGGTATTCAGCCACTGCTCGATGCTGTGATTGACTTTCTTCCTTCGCCGTTGGATGTTCCACCGGTTGAGGGGCTTGACAAAAGCCAAAAGACAATCGTAAGAGAAGCCAAGGTTAACGAGAAGTTTTGCGGCCTGGTGTTCAAGCTGATGAGCGATACGTTTGTTGAAAACCTTGTTTTTATGCGGATTTACTCCGGTACGTTAAAGGTCGGTGA
>CAZLGM010000167.1:5156-7625 GCA_964558875.1 uncultured Desulfocapsaceae bacterium | reverse complement strand
ACCGGATTCACTGACCACCGGAATTTCATCCGGAATAAGCTTTTTCAGACGAAAAGTGGTGTTAATATCCATAGAAAAATCATTCAGGTTCCGATTATTGATGCCAATCAAGTCGCTTCCTGCCTGTAATGTTTGTTCCAGCTCTTTCTCATCGTGTACCTCTGTCAGCACATCCATCCCCAGTTCCTTAGCCTCCTGGGAGAAATCCCGGAGTTGGGCCAGATCGAGAATGGCAGCAATCAGCAGGATGCAATCGGCACCATGCAGCTTGGCCTCCTGTATCTGAATCTCATCGATGATAAAATCTTTGCGCAGAACCGGCAGACCTACAGCCTCTCTTACCTGAAGGAGATAGAGCAGGCTGCCCTGGAAAAAATCGACATCGGTCAATACCGAGATTGCCCGGGCTCCATGGGTCTGGTAATTTCGGGCTATGGCAACCGGATCAAAATCCGGACATATCACACCCTTGGAAGGAGACGCCTTTTTTGCCTCAGCTATGATCGCCACTCCCGGCCAATCGACAAGGGCTTGTTTAAAACCCCGGGGAGGATCGATCTCTTTTTCCCTGAACTCTGCCGGCAAATGGAGCCCGTCTTTTTTAAGGACAGCCACTTCCTCTTTTTTTCTCTGAACAATGGTATCAAGAATCATCTTGTCTCTTCAGAAACGATTCTGCAAAAAATAAAGACCTGTCCGCCTAACAGCCAGTGATTGCCTGGTTGGGCCAGGTTACTGTTTTAACTCCTGGGAAAAGGAAATGAGCTGATCCAGCTTCTCCACTGCTTTGCCGGAATCGATAATTTCAGTAGCTTTGGTGACTCCTTCACCGATTGTGTCGACAATTCCTGCAGCCAGCAAAGCGGCACCGCTGTTGAACAGGACCATATCCCGTTTAGCACCGGCCTCTCCTGCCAGCACTGCCCGCATCTGGGAAGCGGATTCCTCGGCGGTTTCTCCTCCCCGTAACTCCTCCAGGGTTGCCCGGGACAGACCGACATCTTCGGGAGAGACGGTGTAGGTCGTCACTTTGCCTTGATTTAACTCTGAAACTCTGGAGACACCGGTCACCGTCAATTCATCAAGGTTTCCTTCACCGTGAACAACTAAAGCCCGTCTTGAACCGAGTTTTCCAAGCACATTGGCAAGTGGCTCGGTCAACTCCTCTGAGAAGACGCCTAAGAGCTGAACATTGGCGCCTGCCGGATTGGTCAAAGGGCCGAGAATATTAAAGATTGTCCGAATACCGATCTGCTGACGGGGACCGATGGCATATTTCATCGCTCCATGCAGCATGGGAGCAAAAAGAAAACCGATGCCGACATCCTGCACACATCGGCTCACCTGCCCGGCTGTCAGATCAAGAACAACACCGGCAGCTTCCAGGACATCGGCGCTGCCGCAATGGCTTGAGACCGACCTGTTACCGTGCTTGGCTACTGTTACGCCTGCCGCGGCAACCACAAAAGCTGATGTGGTCGACACGTTAAAGGTTCCGGAACCGTCCCCTCCTGTCCCACAGGTATCAGCGACAGTGCCTCCGGCTTCGGTGTCAATACCGGAGTCAATGGTAGTAGCTTTTTGCCGCATGACCCGGACCGCGCCGGTTATTTCATCAACCGTTTCCCCTTTCATTCGAAGAGCTGTAATGAATGAGCCGATCTGGGCGTCAGTCGCCTCTCCCGACATGATCTCATCCATCACATTTATCATCTCGTCTTCGACAAGATCTTTTCCATCAACAACTTTTGCAATCGCTTCTTTTATGCTCATATCATCTCCGTCTTAGATGTCTTGCTGTGCTTTTTTGAGCAACTCGGGATACTCAGGACTCATGAATGTTCTGAGAAGAGTAATACCCTGGGGTGTCATAATCGATTCAGGGTGAAACTGGACCCCTTCAACCGGCAGCGTTTTGTGCCGCAGCCCCATCAACTCGCCCTCATCAGTGCGCGCGGTTATATGCAGGCAGTCCGGCAGGGTGGCCTCTTCAACAATAAGGGAATGGTAACGCATACCGTCAAACGGGTTGTCGAGACCACTGAATACTCCCTTATTATCATGACTGATAGGGCTGGTTTTACCATGCATAATACGACCGGCCCGAACCGTTCGACCGCCGAACGCTTCTCCGATTGACTGGTGGCCAAGACAAACCCCAAGAACCGGGATCTTGCCACTGAAATACTTGATCGCTTCAATCGAAATACCGGCCTGCGGGGGATCACACGGACCGGGAGATATCAGCAGACGGTCGGGACCAAGCGCTTCAATCTCCTCAATGGTGACCTTGTCGTTGCGAAACACCCTGATATCGGCAGCAACACCATCTTTGATGCTGTTGTCCCCGATTGTCTGGACAATGTTGTAGGTAAATGAGTCGTAGTTATCGATTAGAACTAACATTGGTCAACAATACCTGGATAGAGGTTTTATTGTTTATCCGCATTAACGTAACTTTAGCTATTC
>CAZLGM010000167.1:0-5056 GCA_964558875.1 uncultured Desulfocapsaceae bacterium | reverse complement strand
TCTTTCTCGGGGACCGAGTCGGCAACAATTCCTGCACCGGCCTGGACCCAGAGATCATCCTCACGCATAACAAAGGTACGGATGGTGATACAGAAATCCATGTTGCCTGAAAAACCGAAATAGCCGACCGCACCGGCATAGGCGCCTCTGCGCTGCGGCTCAAGCTCATCGATAATCTCCATTGCCCTGATCTTCGGTGCTCCTGAGACCGTACCGGCCGGGAAACAGGCGGAAATCACATCAAACTGATCTTTTCCCTCTTCAATTTCGCCATGAACTCCCGAGACAATATGCATCACATGGCTGTACCGCTCGACTACCAGCAGATCTCTAACCTCAACCGTTCCATGTCTGGCGACCCGGCCCACATCGTTACGTCCCAGGTCAACAAGCATGAGATGCTCGGCTCGTTCTTTCGGGTCTGCCAGCAGTTCTTTTTCAAGTGCCAGATCCTCTTGCTGGGTTGCTCCCCGTTTCCTTGTCCCGGCAATGGGACGAAGCTCGATGACATCTCCCTCCTTGCGTACCAGAATTTCAGGAGATGAGCCGATCTGTACAAGATTGCCAAGTTTAAGAAAAAAAAGGTATGGGCTGGGGTTGATATGTCTGAGCGCCCTGTAAAGCGTAAGAGGGTCGAGACCGGTTTTTGTATGGAATCTCTGGGACAGGACAACCTGGATAATATCACCGGACTTGATATACTCCCGCGCCCGTTCAACCATTTGATGAAACTGCTCTTGCTCCACGTTTGAAGTAAACTGATGTTTGATACCGGACTGTTTCTTATCAAGAAAACAGGATCGGGGAACCGGCTTGGACAGCTTATCGACTATTTGATCTATGTGTTGTGTTGCCTGTTGATAAAGCTCTTCCTGATTATCATCACCGGCGGTATCAACCCAGCAGACAACGGTTACCAACTGCCTGAAGCTGTCATGGATGAGTACCAGGCGGGGAACCATAAAAAAAGAATCAACCATGTCAGTTGGTTCCTGCGAGTCGGGCAGCTCTTCCATGAAACGCACCATGTCATAACCTAAAAAACCGACAGCTCCACCGCAGAATCTGGGCAGCTCTTCGTTATCAAAGGCATTGAGCTCTGCAATCAATCCTTTGAGCTCGGCTAGCGGATCACCGGTGAACTGCTTTTTTGCTGTGGTATCTTTCTTTTTTTTGATGATTTCAATAGCGCTGTCTTTTGAACTGAAAGTGACAATCGGGTCAATACCGATAAATGAGTAGCGGCCCCATTTCTCGCCTCCCTCCATACTTTCAAATAGAAAAACATGGTCGTCGGCCGCCACTTTGGCAAACAACGTCAGCGGCGTATCAAGATCGGCAATGATCTTAAGATAAACCGGCACAAGCCGTGATTGTTCGGCTTGCTTGATAAAGTCGTTCAGTTCTGAAAAGCTCTGATAGGGCATGACCTGAGTCTCATATTAAAAAAGGCCATGGAACGATTACGCTCCATGGCCTCTTCAACTCGATGAATCGATTAATCCTGATTGATAGACAAACAGGAAAACCAATCTAAGCAGCCTGAATACTGTTCACACGTTTGGTCAAACGTGAGATATTCCTTGATGCTGTCTTTTTATGAATTGTTCCTTTAGAAGCGGTTTTGGCAATAACTGATATTGCCTGCTGAAGCTGTTCCTGAGCCTGTTCCTGAGAACCGGCCTCAATTGCCTGGTGAACCTTTTTAATGGCGTTCTTCATACGAGTCTTATTCATCCGGTTTCGCAAACGGCGAACTTTTGACTGACGATTTCTTTTCTCGGCGGATTTATGATTGGCCACGAGATACTTCCTCCTTCTCTACTTGTATATGGGGCATTCACTCATTAAATGCTGTTATTTACACCATTTTTTTAGAATTGTTTTTCAATGACGAAGTTCAATCTCTAAAACTCTGTGAGTCTAATTCACTCAAATAAAATAGTCAACAAGAATAGTTATCTCTGTTTGTTTGGGTTTTCAGAGCCTTAGTTGTTGCCCTTCAGCGCTCTCGAAGAATTCCGGGTTTACGCTTTTACAAACGCTGCAGAGAGGAAATACCATACCGTCGCTGGATAAAGACGTTTTCCTTTTCCAGGGTATAGCGGTTAAGAAAGACCTCCTTGCTGTTGCCTTTGAAAGTCAGATGATGAAACTGGCCGATGGGATGCTGCAATGCCGTACTCACATCCTCTATTTTTGTGATAGTCTGGCCGTTGACCATGTTAACAATCATATTTGAGAACTCGGTATAACCGATCATCGCTCTGGTCGGTAATACATGACTGAGAATGACCAGACGCTGTCCGGGTTTGAGCAGTTTCCATTGATTAAGATAATAATGGACAAGGTTTTCCGGAGACTTGACAACCCATTGCGGACCCCATTCCTGGAGATACTGTCTGCTTAATTCTGTAATGACCAGTCCCCCAAGAATCATGTATTTGGGAGGTGCGCCTTCCAGGTAGGTCGGAACCGGCGTATCCACCAGGCTTACAGCCTTGAGCCTGACTTTTGCGCTTTTCCTTACCCCATCTCTTAAATAACTCAGGAACACGAATTCCCCACTGTATTTCCTGGTGGAAATATAATGACTGAGGTTGGTCAACCCGAAAACATCATCCTTATACTTACCAAACTTGTTTACAGCCTGGCCATCCATTGCAACCAGAACGTCACCCGGTTTTAACCCGGCCTTTGCAACGGGACTTGCCGGACGCACTCGGTAAATATAGATGCCGCCGTTTTCCTTTCCCATTTTCAGGTATTCCCTGAGCTGCACATCATCAAGTGGCGAAAAGTCGATGCCCATAAATGGCAACCCTTCATATTTGCCATCGTTGTAATCGTTTAAAAAATGGTGGAGTACAGGTACTGAAATCGCTCTTACCGTTTCCGAGTTCTGGCGATACCCCATCCCAAATCCGCATATTGCTCCATCTTTTACAATCACTATTGATGATGCATCCGTTCCCGCCGGCAGGCTCACTTTGATCTTTGAAAGCATCAGTTCTGATTTGTACGGATACCCTCCCATATCGATCCCGGAAACACTACCCTGCAACCGTTCATATTTACCGTCCTTACCGCTCAACAACACCTCTACCTTGTCACCGGCAGCAAGATTGTCTCGTATGGGAACAGGTTTTTTCCCCTGTAGAAAGGAGCTGTTGTTAACACCAAGAAGAGCCATGTTCGACCTGTAATCAACCTCCACTATATGGGCGGGACTTCTAAGACCGCTGTCTCCCTTTTCAAGTTCGATATAAGTCGAATCCGCAACCAACTGGGCGGTTACCATGACAAGACCTTGTTTTACAATTACCCCCAGACCTTCCCTGTTTTCACCTGTCTTGGTGTCCCAGGGTCTGACATAGGAATAGGTTTGCGAACTCACCTTCACCCGTATAAGTGAGTCATCAATATTCTGGTCAACGGAAGCGACTGGAGTCGAAGAGTCGGGAGCCTGGACGGTAACTGAACACCCGGTCAGAAAAACCAGCATAAACAGGTATAGGACCTGAAGAGTTTTCATTTTTGCTCCTCGCCAAGATAGAACATCCTGCTGATCTGATATTTCTTTTTTATTCGATCCTCTGCAGCTTTCAACCTCTCTTTTTTCATGATAATCGGCCGCTCCCCATTAAACAGTTCAATGACATGGAACTTGGTATCCTGCTTCAATGCATCAGCCATATCAGCCAGTGTCCTGATCTTTCTGCCATTTACAGTGTCGACGATCTTAAATCGCATCTCTTTGAGACCGGAATTGATCGAATCCGCCAATACCCGGGTAAAAACTACAATTTCAGGACGTTCCAGAAAGAGATCTTCATTGATAAAATCCTTATAGAAATGAACGATTTCCGGTGTTCGTATATTGTGGGCAGTGAGCAGATTCCGGTTCAACGGCTGGAAAACCAAGCCTGCAAAGATCAGATAACCGGGCTGTTGGTCATACTTCCAACCGTAAATTTTCAGATGGTCCGCACCGGTCAAAGTGAGAGTCACGGTTTTGGCTTTACCGTTTCTGATTATGCCAAGCTCAACCGTATCTCCACGGAACTTTCTCTCTACAGCCTCTTCCATTTTTACCTGCTCTCCGCCGATCAGGATTGATCCCTTGCTGGAAACCGGATAACCGTCGATGGTCATCAATACGTCCCCTTTCTCCAAGATGCCTTGAGCAGAACCGGAACTGATTACCCGGGAAACCAGATAACCCATATTATTGTTTTCCAGTTTCAGATAGCTGCGATAATCGGGATTGAGCAGATTCATTGTGCTGATCAGCAATTCCACATATCCGTTGTATTGCCCATCTTCTATATCCTTTAAGAATCTATGGATAACCGGAGTGGGGATGATATAGCCGACATTTTGCGCCCGGACGTTGTTGTAACTCTGGAAGGCAACCCCGATTACTTTGCCGTTTTGAATAACCGGTCCCCCGCTGTTGCCCGGATTAATGGCCGCATCGATCTGAATGGCCAGATGCGAATCGATACCCGAGTGACTGTACAGAACAAATTCGATCCGGGACACTACCCCCCTGGTAATTGACAGCCGCTCTCCACCGATAGGGTAACCGACTGCTGAGACCGTCGAGTGAAGCTTGGGAATCTCATCGAACTGGAGGGGGTGGCTGTCGTTAAAAAAGGAAACATCCTCAGGAACGATAATCGCCAGATCGCAGTCATGGCCGATATGGGCAATGGTTGCCGGATACTGTCTGGGGTCGTTTTCACGTTCGAGCAGAATCAGTCTGGCATTGGAAACCACGTGAGCATTGGTCATGATACGGTTGCCCTCGATAACAAAACCGGTACCGACCCCGCGGGATATTTTACCCGGCTTCCAGGGCGCAGCGTAATCCGGGGTCTGGGTCGTAGTGTTGATCCGAACGAGACTTTTTCTGATCTTTTCAATATCAAACGCTGCAAGTGCCGAACCTGACCATGAGACCAGACATAAACACACAAGAGTTATTATTGACGTTCTATTGATATATTTCATATATGGAGCCTTGAGAATCTTCACATTATCTGATGGTTGG
>CAZLGM010000166.1:0-7717 GCA_964558875.1 uncultured Desulfocapsaceae bacterium | reverse complement strand
GACTCAGCTGTGTTCCCGACTCCCGTTGAAGCATCAACAAACTTTTCTTGAGTTCAGCCTCGGCGGTTTTTACCTGGATAGCGGCATAATCGAGATCAACTTTGAATTTCAACAGTGAATTATTATCGATCAACCCCACTTCGTTGCGTTTCTTGCCGTCCTCATAGACCCGTTCCAGGGTGGCATGGGTATCCCTGGCTGCCTTCAGGTTTGCCTTGTACCCGTAAACACTGAGATAATAGAGCGCCACTTTTCCCAGTATGTCCTGTTTAATCCCTTGAAGTTTGTACTCCTCGACCTGGCGCAGCAGCGCCGCCGACCTGACGCCGTATTTATCTTGAAAACCGGCAAACAGGTTGTATGAGATATTCCCTGAAAAGATTGAGTTTTCCTTGGCTTCCGTGGTTGAGGCCTCATCCAGTGAATTGACGACATAGGACAGGTTCACCGATGGGTAATAGCCGCTTTTGGCAATGGTCTCGTCTTTTCTTGATTTTTCAAGATTGTTTACATATCGCTGAACCAGCCCTCTATTCTTGACAGCCTGGCCCTGAAGTCCGGCCAGCTCCATTCCGTATACTGTTGAAAATGGCATGCAGAGAAATACAATACATATCGCGAGTATGGATCTCATCACAAGTTGGCTCCTCTCAAAGTTATTTAATCCAGCTTTATAATGACCGATTACATTCATCCTGTATGTTATTGACAGCCTATTTGGATGTCCAGTACTTTATTAATTCCTTTTGTAGAAATTTTCACCCCTCCAGCCTTGTACACCTCACCAAACCATGGCAATTGCCCCACAATCATGGTTTAGTGTTCGCTTTACATCTAAAAATAATACCACCCAACTATTCAAAACATTTTAATGAACGCTTACACAACGCTAAAAAACAACCTGGCCTCAACCCGTTATACATGGCTGATTACCGGTGTGGCCGGCTTTATCGGCTCAAACCTGCTTGAGACCCTGCTCAAACTTGAGCAAACTGTGGTCGGGCTTGACAATTTTTCCATCGGCCATCAACACAACCTGGATGAGGTCCGTTCACTTGTAAGTCCCGAGCAATGGCAGAAATTCACATTCATAAAGGGAGATATCAGGACACCCGAAGATTGTGAAACCGCCTGTACCGGGTGCGACTATGTCCTCCACCAGGCCGCCCTGGGCTCGGTGCCTCGCTCCATAGACGATCCACAATTGACAAATGACAATAATATCAATGGTTTTCTCAATATGCTTGTGGCTGCCAGGAACAACCGCGTTAAACGGTTTGTCTATGCCGCCTCCAGTTCAACCTATGGTGATCACCCTGGCCTTCCTAAAGTCGAAGACCGCATCGGCAAGCCGCTGTCACCTTACGCGGTGACCAAATATGTCAATGAACTCTATGGAGAGGTGTTTGCCGAAACATATAATATGGAGATTATCGGCCTGCGTTACTTTAACATTTTCGGCAAACGGCAGGACCCCGAAGGGGCCTACGCCGCAGTTATGCCCAAATGGTTTGCCGGATTACTCGAAGGAAGTGATATCTTCATCAACGGCACCGGTGAAACCAGCCGAGATTTCTGCTATATCGACAACTGCGTCCAGGCCAACCTTCTAGCCGCCTGCAGTACCAATCCGGATGCTGTCAATCAAGTCTACAATGTTGCCTATGGTGACCGTACCAATCTCCTGCAGCTTTTCGAGTTGATCCGTGAACAGGTAGCCCGGGTTAAACCGGAAGCTGCCGGGCGTAAGGCCATCCATCGGGATTTTCGGGCCGGCGATGTCATGCATTCCCTGGCAGACATCTCCAAGGCCAAAGAACTGCTTGGCTATGAACCTGAGTTTTCTATCCGGGATGGTCTACAGGAAGCTGCACTTTGGTATTTAAAAAGGTTCAGTAGCTGAGTTTTTGATAACGTGGGTCTATCGGCTGCCAATCTAACAGCCTGTAGTAGAGGAGTCCGGTTGGCTGATTGTTTTTGCTGCCCACCATCTGAAGGATAGGGCGCCGCCCCCCCCTTTTCATAGGAAATCTCTTGATATCTCTCTGATCTTGTGACACTAGAAGCAACATTCTGCCCCTATATCGCTCTGGTGGAAACCAGTACTCATACATCAACGCTCCCATTCCGCTCATCACTCGGCCTAACGTTTCATCAATCGGATGTGGGCGATCCGGCTTTCCTTCCTGTTCATAAATACGCGTCCGATAAAATGCCAGACCACTTGCCGACTTATATAGATCCATCCCTACAACCAGAGGTCTTCTTCCATGTTGTTCCTCGGTCTCTTCAATCACGGAATTAACCTCGACAGCAAGTTTTTTCCAGCCAAACATCGGCCCATCCGCCGGATATGGAACTCCCGGGAATCCCAGGGAAAAATAGTTTAACACAACACCATAACAGAGAAGAAAGACAACTATGGTGATTTTCCAACCGGAAAAAAAACGGGTTTTTGCGTTTTCGCTTAACCCGGATACACCAATTGGCAATGTCTGTGCCATATATGGCAGAATAGCCAACCACAGCGGACTGGTCCAATTGAATTTCACTTCTTTTGTCAGGCTGAAAAACAGAAAAACCGTTAATGGAACAACCACCATTGTAAAACCAAAACGGTAATTCCTTTTACCCCTCTCGTTGTTCATCTTGGCAAATTTAGCAGGGAAAAGAAGGACAAACAGTGCACTGATGAAGCCAACCGGCCCCAATAGGATGAAAATTGAACCGAGCAGTTCATGGGTTGAGAATTCCGAAGACGATTCAAGGCGCCCCTGGGTCTGAAACAGAAAAGAGGCCCAGCCGTTTTCCATATTCCACCAGATAACCGGTAAAAACAGAATAAAAGCTAAAATTGCCGCCCCATATGGTTGGGGTCTGATAAGCCATCTTCTGGCTCGTGGATCGACCAGCATATAGGCAACAAAGGCCGGGCCGATAAGGACCATTGTATATTTCGAAAAAAGCCCAAGACCTATAAATATTCCGGTCCCTAACCAGCTTTTTGCATCCATATCCACCATTGCCCGTCTTCCGTAATAAAGCGCTCCGGCCCAACAGGCAATCAGAGGGGGATCGGGGGTCATAAGAAATCCGAAGGCGACAAAGGCGGGTACTACTGCCATTATGGCCGCCGCCGCCAAGGCTGTATCCCGGTTGCTGATCTCCCGGGTATACCGTACCACAAAAAACGTTGCCAGCAGCCAACAAAGAATGGCGCTGACCCGTATACCAAACTCGGTGTTACCGAAAAAAAAGGTGCCGAATTTAATGAGAACGGCAACCATGGGAGGATGATCAAGATAACCGATATCAAGGTGCTGAGCGTAATTCCAGTAATAGGCCTCTTCCTTGAGCAGTTCGAATGACCCTCCAAACAGAATTCTCAGCGCAAATGAAAAAACGATCCCACCAAACAGCATCAATCGATAGCCGGCCACGCTGTTGGGTTGTCCGCGCTCCAGGGAAGGCCCAATAAACATGGAATAACAAGACGTGGCACATGACGACAGTAGTGCTATAGGGATAAAGAACAGTGCGGACTGGAACCAGTTGTGGCTTTCGAAAAGTACCAGAAAACCGGATCTTAAAACCAGTAGAACAAGAAAAAATAGCCCATTATGAAGCAACAGCCCCACTTGTTTATCGTCTTTGTTTACCTTCCCCTGGCGGTGCAGGTAAAGCATAACTCCAAAGGATACTAAAAGGCCCGCCACCTGTGAAAGAAGCAGGGTGGCTCCGCACCACAGAGATACGGTAAACACGGTGATATCGGCCAGCAGCCCGGTCAGTGCAAGAACTGCAAAGCGAGCCCCAAACCGCACAGGTATGCTTAATCCAACCAGACTCAACAGTTGAAGCAGATAAGCCTTCAGCACGGAGCCGGTCATTTTGGAAACACCTGCCTGTCTGTCATGGAAAGAGATGGGAACCTCAATCACCTTGGGGTGCTCAAACTGGGTGATCAACATCTCCAGACAGATCTTATATCCGGGTATATCGTGCTTGACGGCCAGCAGTCTTTCTTTTTTGATACCAAAAAAACCGGCAAGGGGATCATCGACACCGGTTAACAGTTGGGCAGGGAAAGAGGCAACCCTGGAACCCAGTCTGCGAATCAGGGGCCAACCCGGAGTCTCACCTCCCTTTGTATACCTGCTGCCGATGGCCACATCGAACTGATCATCAAGCAGCGGTTGGGCCAACTGGGGAAGGACTTCTGTCGGATGGCTGAGATCTCCATCCATTACGATAACTACATCATTTGAAACGGCCTGTGCTCCGTCGATGACTGCGCTGGCAAGACCGCTTTTATGGTCTCGGCAGACCAGAGTCACTGGACTATCCACAGCAAGCTCACGGACTTTTTCCCGGGTTCCGTCTGTGGAGCCATCATCGACGACGACAACTTCAGTGTCAATCGACGCCTCTGCCATCACCGTAAAAATACGGGGGATGAGTCTGGCAATATTTTCAGACTCATTGAGCGTCGGAATTATTATTGATACACCATTCATAAATAAATCAGAGATATAAA
The DNA here is from genome assembly GCA_964558875.1 of uncultured Desulfocapsaceae bacterium. Lineage (GTDB taxonomy): Bacteria > Desulfobacterota > Desulfobulbia > Desulfobulbales > Desulfocapsaceae > CAZLGM01. The sequence continues at coordinate 3,180 of CAZLGM010000166.1, read as the reverse complement.
ATCTGTCTTTTCTTTTATCTTGCCCTGAGGTAACCGGCTCCATCCGGCAGGTTGCCCACACTACCACGATGTTTCAATGAAAACCAGAAAATATCGAAACAAAAGCCCAAATTCAATCAGTAAAGGAAATCGATTGGATTTGGGCGGGGACTCAGGTTCTGCTGGTTTGTAACAGGTGGGAAAATGTGTGCGGATAAAAACGATTAGCCCAGATTTCCCAATAAATACTGAAGAACGGCTACCGCTGAAATCGTTGCCGTTTCAGCCCGTAGAATGCGTTTGCCTAGACTGAGAACCCGGAATCCATTTTTCTGGGCCGCTTCGATCTCCGAGTGACTAAACCCACCTTCAGGCCCAAGAAGAATCGACACCCTGTCTGCTTCTGCCTGCAGGGAAAGATCACGAAGAAAGCTGCTCTGTTCCTCTTCCCAGAAAACCAGCTTAAGCTCTCGAATGGTGTCATCACGTGGTTTTGCAAGTACGCTGTTCAGGTCAGTAACAGGGTTGACAGCCATCAGCCGATTGCGACCGCACTGTTTACAGCTGCTCTCTACGATCCGCTGCCACCGCTTTTGTTTTTTCCGCCACTGCTCAGGTGAACCGCTTGGCTGGCTCCTCTCGGTGTTTACTGGAAAAACACCACTCACACCCAATTCGGTACATTTCTGGATAACCAGGTCCATATTTTTGGATTGCAGCATCCCTTGAAAAACCTGGAGCTGTTGGCAACTGGTATCTTTGCACTCTTCTTCGGACAACTCAGTTATTGTTACACCTACATGGCGCCCTGTGGAAACAATATGTGCCCGTGCCGCATTTCCTTTGCCGTCAAAAAGGACAACCTGCTCCCCCTTTCCCAAACGCAGAACCGTTTTGATATGATGGGATTCCTGTGTCGGCAGAAAAACAGTATCAGTGGTATTCAATGAGCCTGAAAAGAAAAAACGTCGCATATCAATTTGTTATTGCAGAGTCTTTGCCGTCAGAATCCCGGATTTGCCCACTGTTATGGACAAAGAGCAGCGCCGCCCACTCCTTTTCCTGCTCTTTGGCGGTACAGCTGAAACCCCTCTCACTAAAACAGTCGATCATGCTGGTTGACTGCTCCCCGCTGAGGATTCCCGATACAATGAGGTAGCCGGAATCCCTGGTCAGCCTTGCAAAATCATCTGCCAGTTCCAGCAGAACATCATGGATAATATTGGCTACAACCACGGAAAATGAGCCCTTTACATCCGATAGTTGTTGGCCGCTAATGCTGATCCGTTCCGAAAGATCGTTCATTTTAACATTGTGTATCGCCGCCCGAACCGCTTCAGGGTCATTATCTATCCCCACAACTTTGGTGGCCCCAATGAGTGCGGCGGCCATGGCCAGGATACCGGTTCCGGTCCCTACATCACACACGGACATATCACTGTCTTCTTCAAGAACCCGGCGTATCAGCCTCGCAGCCATCATTGTCGTCGGATGGTGACCGGTGCCGAAAGCCATGCCGGGATCCATGACAATCAGCTGTTCATCTTGATTGACATTATATGGTTCCCAGCTCGGACCGATGATCAGGCCCGGAATGATAGCAAACGGGTGAAAATGTTGTTTCCAGCTCTCTGCCCAGTCACTTTCGCCAACCACTTCTGTTGATATGACAGGTTCAGCCACCCCGAATATCTCTGTAAGCAATTTCAGATGGACTTCCAGCTGGCCCAGCTGATCGGATGAGTCTTCTTCCTGGTGGTTGTCGACATACCCGTTGACAATACGGCTGTCAAAGGTATCTTCAACACTCACCTCAACCCCCGCCTCAAGAACACCGACCATAAAGTCTGTAATGGCTGCAACCAGAACCGGGTCGCACTCGACTGATATTTTCAGCCATCTCTTATTATTTTTCACCATGATATCATGTGCCCGATAGTACACCAGTAACCAATTACGGGGTAGGCAACATACCTAATCTCAAGGAAAAATTGTAAGCGATCACAGGGTGTGCCTGATGTGGGCAAGCGGCAAGACGCCGTGTACTAGTGCCACATAAGGCTTGACGATCGTCCACAGCAGGTGTGCCCTGTGATCGCTTACGTTCATCCTTCTTTCCCTGTTACGAGAGAATCATCTATGGTACATTAAGCCAATTGCAAAGGAAACCTTAATGAACAATCTTTCTGTAACATCTGAGGCTGCCGCCTATATCAACAATAAAGGGGGCCATGTACTCATTTATCCAATGTCTGTTTCAGGCTGATGCAGTGATACCGATCTCCCGGCAGTTGGCCTGGGACAGCCTCAGACAGATGATAAAGCCGATTATACCAGGATTCAAAAAGACCGGCTGACGATCTGGATTCATCACACTATTCATCCGGAGCAGCAGCAGATATCCATTGATCTCGGCACCTTCCTCTGGTTGAAAAAACTGCGGTTGCATGGGGCAGAAGTAAAAAGAACGTAACTATTGTATCGTCCCCGTAACTTTCTTGGGAACACGGCTATCACTTGGAAGTGGGCTGCAGCCATAATTCGACACCAGCTACTACCTGACAATAATTCTTGACAAGGGCTTCCATCCTGTTATTTTTCGCTGTCATCAATTTTCATTAACCAACCAATAAGAGCTATTTATGGAAAAACATACTGTTCATTTTTTACCGGATGATATTACGATTCAAGTTGAATCGGGCGAAAACCTGTTAACCGCTGCTGCAACAGCCGGCGTCTATATTCACGCGTTCTGCGGTGGGGACGGTGTCTGCGGCAAATGCAAGATCCAGATGGAAAATGGCGATGTACAGTCCGATTCTGCCGCCAGCCTGAAGGCTGACGAATATGGAAAAGGGGTCAGACTAGCCTGCAAAGCGCAAGTCACCTCGGATATCACTGTCCGCATTCCGGAAATAGTCAAGTCCGACGGCAAGGCTCTGAAACGAAAGCCGAAAACCACTCACTCCATATCAGCACGAGCTCTTGACGATCTGGTTGGTGATTGGCAGGTCGAGCCGCCGGTTGAAAAACTGTTTCTGAAACTGACCCCTCCCACGCTGGAGGATAATCTATCTGACATGCAGCGGATTATGCGGGCCATAGCCCTTGCCAAACCGGACAGCCCCGAACCCGACTATGATCACCCGGAACTGATTCAATTTCTGGCCCAGGACCTCCGGGAAGCCAACTGGGAAGTTA
>CAZLGM010000165.1:0-7724 GCA_964558875.1 uncultured Desulfocapsaceae bacterium | reverse complement strand
TATTCCCTCAATTTCAGGGTTGATCTTTTTTGAGTAGAGGCCAAAGTCGACAACCTGTTCGAGCTCCTCGTAGACATGGGTTGGTCTGTTGTGGCAGTCAATGCAGTCCATGAGCCTCCATTGTGGCTCCATTCCTTCCTCAGGCTCCCCATTGTCTATTAAATATTCTTCAGTGGCTCCTTTTTGTCGGATTACTTTAACTTTGCCGATTTTTGTTCGTTTCTTATTAAGGGCCTGATATTTTACCTGGATATCACGGCTGACATGCCAATGAATACCTTCAAACACTTCAGTTACCGGGTTTCGGCCACCGATATGGAGGGCAATTTCCTGAACGACGACATCTTTCTGATTATCGTTGGTGAAACTTATGAATTCTTTAATTCTTTTCCCATGAAATTTTTCCGGCCAGTGACAGCTTTCACAGGTGTCCCGCGCAGGCCTCAAGTGTTCCACAGGTGCGGGGATGGGTCGATTGAAATCTCCGTCAAATACAGCCTTTACCTGTCGCAAACCGGACAGTTTTGCCCTCACAAACCAGTCCGCCCCGGAACCAATATGACATTCAACACACTCTACTTTTGCATGGGGTGAACGCTGATAGGCAGTATATTCCGGGTCCATAACCTGGTGGCAGACCACACCGCAAAAATAGGAAGAATCAGTAAAATGGTACCCTTCGTAGGCCACAAGAACGAGAAGTGTGGCATTAATAACCGAGAGAACTGTAAACAGGATTACGCCCTTTCTATGACGCTTGTCGGAAAGATCAATTTTTAAGTTCTCCTTATTGATCAGGCTTTTTTTAAACCAACTCTTCCGCTGAAAATAGAAAGCAAGCGGAATGAGGCAAAGGCCGCACAGCATCATTGCCGGTAAAAATAAAAAAGTAAAAATGGCAAAGTAGTGGTTTTGAATCAGACCTGAAAGATGGCCGATGAGGCCAAGTATGATCAACGTTATGGAAATGGTAGTTAAACCTATACCAAAAACCCCTAACGGGGTTTGCCATGCCTTACCAAGCAGTGTCTTCCATGCCCCAGAATTCTCCTCATCATGGTTGGGAGTCTTTTGTTGATTAATGGGGCTTAAATCTCCGTTACTCTTTTCCAAGTCCGTCATGTCTTTTTCCTTCTATTAATTTTTGGAGGACAACAGCACTTTTTTCTCCGTTATCAATTATTTCATGAAGCCTATTGTTGAGTTCTTCATCATTTGTATGGTGTTTTTGGGAGTGATCAATAAGAAGTTGGGCGTAATTAATGATCGCGTTTAACCTGTTGCTGATTTCATTACATATCAAAGAGAATTCAGGAAACTGATGCAGGTGTTCCGGGTTTATCGGATGGTTTTCACGAGATTTTTGGAGGAATGTATTGAATGAAACAATCAACTTCTTAATGACGGGATTATGAATTTTTTTGTTTTCCAGCTGAATAGGTCTGTTGTCTGATATGGCCTGCTTCAGCTGTGCTTCAAGCTGGATGAGTGGTCTGATCGACTCGGAGTATGTTAGAAGGAGTGTGAAACAGGTAAATAAAATGACAAGACCCATCAATATCAGACCGTTTTTCTGATAACGAATGATTTTATTTCTCATTTCACTCACTACAATTCTGTCGAATTGAAGAAACTGATTATTCATTTGACGAAGCTGGTTGGCAACTGTCAGGGATAAGGTATTGTTTTCGGGATGAGAGGATAGTTTCTTTAGATTTATTACTATCTGTTCCAGATCCATCTCTTGAATAAAAGATAGTTTGTATTGGTTCGGGATCAGTTGGTTTTCAAGTATTGCAGTAAATCTACTGTATAATTGTTCAAATCCATCGGCCGCAGTTGTAAGACTTAGTGGATTTTTTGATATGATTCCTTCAGTAACTTGTTCTCGTATTGTCGCATAGAGAAAAATTGTTTTTTCACTTTCCTTGACCAGAGAATTATGTCTATGTGCAAGGTTATACTGTTTAAATCCCGTGACGATGAGTACAGCTAACAACACCACAGTAAGAAGCAAAGTGGCAGTACTGAGTTTATATGGAGGCTTCATGTGCCTCTCTTATGGAAATAGCGTAACTGCAGTGCTCTTTAGCCAGACAGGTATCACAATTCTGTTCCGGAGGATTTTGTGTCGCCACTTCTTTATTGGCGTTACACTCAATAATAATATCCACTTCCTCTCTATCGAGAGTTTCAAACTCAAGCAGAATTTCTGCCAGGCTTTTTAGAAGGCGCATTTCATTTTTCAAGAGAGAAACGGCCTCATTGGAACTGTCTGTGAGCAGCTTGTTGACTTCTTTATCGATACGTTTTTGTGTTTCCGGTCCCATGGTTAATGATGAGTCGGTTCTTTCAAGAAAAGAACTGTTTTCCATGGAATATGTTTGAGGTCCAAGCGTTTTACTCATCCCCCATTTACAGATCATATCGGTTGCAATTTGTGTTGCTAGAAACAGGTCCTCTTGAGACCCGGTCGTTTGAAGACCAAATACAATTTCTTCGGCGGCTCTTCCGCCCATTAATGTGATAATCTTGTTGTTGAGATACTGTTTGGAATAGATTTGCTTGTCACTTTTTGGAACTTGCTGAGTTTGACCGAGAGCAGCCCCCCTTGGAATAATTGTTATTTTATGAATAGGGTCGGTGTGCGGCAGTTTCTTTGCTATGATTGCATGGCCTGATTCATGGTAGGCAAGGATTTCTCTATCTTTCTCACTCATCACAAGGCCCTTACGTTCAATTCCCATAAGGATACGATCCCGAGCTTTTTCGAAATCGTCCTTGACTATATGGTCATTTCCTTTTCTTGCCGCCATCAACGCTGCCTCATTGACAAGGTTTGCCAGTTCAGCGCCTGTGAAGCCAGGTGTTCCCCTGGCAAGTTCCATAAAATCAACTTCAGGATGAAGGACAACATTTTGTCCATGAACATCCAGTATTTTCTTTCTACCCTTTACATCGGGTATCAAGATATTTACCTGTCGATCAAACCGACCGGGTCTTTTTAAGGCCGGATCCAAAATATCAGGTCTGTTGGTGGCGGCCAGCACGATAACGGCATCGTCAGTATCAAAGCCATCCATCTCCACCAGTAATGCATTGAGTGTCTGGCCCCTTTCTTCCATACCACCTGTTGAGGATCCTTTTATTCTGCTGGTTCCAACAGCATCAATTTCATCTATAAAGACGATACATGGGGCATTTTCTTTGGCCTCTTTAAACAGGTCCCTGACTCGTGAAGCTCCAACACCGACAAACATTTCAACAAAATCGGAACCGGAAAAACTATAAAACGGAACCTGCGCTTCTCCTGCAGCAGCCTTTGCCAGCATTGTTTTACCAGTTCCGGGAGGGCCTTGAAGCAGAATTCCTCTAGGTATCTTTGCACCGACCTTCTTGAAATTCTCAGGATGCTTCAGGTACAAGATTATTTCTTCGAGCTCTTCTTTGGCTTCAGGTATACCGGCTATATTATCAAAGGTAAGATTGAGATTCTGGGTGCTTGAACAGACAAGCTTGTCGCTTGCGAATTTACTTTCCTCTTCCTTTTTGCGATGTAGCGACCACCAGACAACAATGATCAGTACAATAATGATAAGGGATACAACGGTAACCAAGATCAGGTTAAATCGATCTTCCTTGACTACCAGGCGTATTTTTTTACTTTGAACTTTATCTATGAATTTGCCGGCATTCGGAACAGTTGATACAAAAGAGTGACCATCACGATCAGTAAAAACAACCCTGTTGCCTGTGAAGACAAGCTTGACAATCTGGTCATTGTTCAATCGTTCAATAACTTCACTGTAATCCTGTTCCGGGAGTCTGTGCTCAATGAACCAGACCATAGCGAGGAATAGAGACACAACCGCAACGAGAAAACAGATCAGTAGGTTACGAAATAGAATAGCCATAAGAGCAATTCGTTAAAGAGTAATTATTCGCATATAAAAAATCGGCAGTTCAACAGTTATTCAACAAGAATATCCTGTGTAATTCATCATATACAGCCACCTGTTGTCTATTTCTTCCAGCAATCTGAATGAAGTTTAAAGGTCAACTCAGACATGGAAAAATGTGTGACGTTTTCCAAGGAAGCTTCTCTTATGAACCTTCTTTCTGACTCTTTCGGCGGTGGTCCTTGTGCTGACAAGTGGTTAAACTTGTTGTTGTACAGCACTTATCCGGCTAAGGCCTGGAAATACCCGATCAGTAATTGAATTGGCCCTCCTGCCTGGATCATTGCACTTACAAGACAGGCTGCAACCCATAATCCAACAACGCCGGCCAGAACAATGTAGCAACCAATAATTACTTTATCTATTTCGGTTGAAACGGAGGTTTTGCTGTCAACATTTACTGTGGAACCGCTTTGCTCTTTGACTAGGACTGTGTCTTTCATGATATCTCCTTTGCTATTGAGGAAATGTGGTATTAGTGAACGTTTGTTTCCACTGAAATGCACCTTGTGTGCCAAAGAACACAGTTGTTTGAGGTAATAGCCTTCTTAGTATGTTTAGTTGGCTGTAATTATTCCAAAAAATTTATCTTCTCCAAAGAAACCAATTAAGGAAGAGTCTTGATTGGAGCAAGAAGGTGTCCCGCCAGTGTCCCGCCCTGTTGTCCCGGTAGTGTCCCGATAGTGTCCCACAATGTAGCACACTCTTAGAGATTGAATTTGGCAGAGTTGGTAAACCAGTTGGATGGAGATAGAGACTGAGTGGAAGCTGAAAAGCGTATTGATACTACCAGATTGATTTTAAAGAAATTATTATTGGAAAGTAGAGATTATTCAAATAGTTGCTCCTTCTGGTCAATTTTATAGCGATGTAACTGTCTATACAGTGTTGACCGGGCAATACCAAGGAGTTTGGCAGCTTTAAGCTTGTTGCCGTTAGTCATTCTTAACGCTTCAAGAATCTTTTGTTTTTCCGGATGATAGCCGGGAGCAGTTTGATGGGGGACATAAGAATGTTTAAATTGATGACTCGACAATTGTTGTGAGGAAATGGCTTTATTGCCGGTTGTTTTATGGTGAAGTATTTCCGTCGGGAGATGACTGATGAGAAGGACTGGTCCATCGCAGAGGACACAAGCTCTTTCTATAACATGTTGAAGTTCTCGGACATTTCCCGGCCAAAAATAATCCATCATGCACTCTGCGGCCTGGTCGGAGATTGAGACTATTTTTTTTCCGAGTTTCTTGCAGAAAAATCCTAAGAAATAGTTGGCAATGAGTGTGATGTCTTCACCTAATTCACGTAATGAGGGGAGCTCTATTTCAATGACCTTCAGGCGATAATAGAGATCTTCACGGAATGTACCCTTTTGTACTTTTTCCTGGAAATCGACATTGGTGGCGGCAATGATACGCACATCCACATGGATTGGTTCATTTTGTCCGATTGGAGTAAAGGTCTTTTCCTGTAAAAAACGAAGAAATAGCAATTGGTTTCGAGGAGAAATATCACCAATTTCATCAAGGAATAGAGTACCTTTATTTGCCAGAAGCAACCTGCCGTCTCTGTCCTGGTCCGCTCCTGTAAAAGAGCCTTTTTTATGACCAAAGAGCTCACTTTCCAGCAAATCTTCAGTGAAAGAGACACAATCAACCTTAATCAGGGGTTTATGCCACCTTGAACTTTCACTATGAAGTGCCTCTGCAGCCAACTCTTTTCCTGTTCCCGTTTCTCCAGTAATCAGTACAGCCGTATCAACCTTGCCAACGTTTTCAATAAGGCTGTAAACCCTTTGTAAGGCTGGGCTCGAACCTACAAAACCATGAAAATGATTTCGGGGTTTGTTCGGTTTACTGGGTTTATAAACTGTCATATCTCCAATGACAAAAACAACTCCCTGAATCTCTTCATTCTCACCGAGCAGAGGTGAGGTGGTCAGACTGAAGACCTTCGATTTGTCGTCAGGAAAGCTGCACTCAATGAGGTGGTTATTAACTTTAACTCTCTTCTTGAGTACTTCCTTGGCATCATCAAGACAGGTGGAATAGAGTTCCTCCGGCAATTGTTTCAGACTGAATAAACCTTCTTCTCCTTTTGTCATCAGCTTTTGCTTCGCTGTATCATTGAGCTGAATAATCTGCATATTCATATCAACTGTGATGATTGAATCACTGACTGAGTGGAAAATTGTCTCTAGATGGCGGCGACATTTTTCATTTTCCAGTTGCAGGCTCCTGGTCTTGTTTTCAAGGTACCAATGCTTGAGGGCGAGCCTGGTAAAACGCAAAAGGGTATCTTTGTTGATAGGTTTAGAGATATAGTCAAAGGCACCATATCTAAGAGACTCGGCAGCTGATTCCAGGTTTGGAAAACCTGTGATCATCACAACCGGACACTTGACTCCGGATTCTCTAATTTCTTTTAGAAGGTCTGTCCCCCGTGATCCTATTAATACAATGTCACTGATAATAAGATCATAGGATGTATGAGACATCGCTTTCATAGCCTCATCAAACGTAGCGGCAGTATCAACAAATTGATACCCTTCAGAGGACAGGAATATCTTAAAAGTCTGTCTGATTGACTCCTCATCATCCACTATGAGGATCTTGGTGGAATAGTAGTTGATAGCCATAAATCCTAAATTCCAGCCGGAAGTTCAATGACCATTTCAGTAAATTTTTTCAGGATTGCATTGACATACATGTTGCCGCCATGGTCTTTAATAATTCCATAGCTGATACTGAGTCCCAATCCGGTTCCCTCACCCGGAGGTTTTGTTGTAAAAAAAGGTTCAAACAGTCGTTCCAGGATAGACTGGGGGAGACCGGTGCCATAATCCTTCACAATGATCCTGTATACATTTTTTTCACTGTGCGGTTTATATTCACAGGTTATCTCAATTATCTTTTGAGGGTCAAAACCGTCATATCTCTGGTTTAAAGCGTATCTGCTGTTGCTGATGAGATTTAACAGTACTTGCTGTAACTTGCTAAAATCAGCAACAATATTTGGACTTGTTTCAGGAAATTCAGTTACGACCTCTATGCCGTCCTTCTTCAACTGATGATTTACCAATGCCAGACTTTCCAGGATGACATTCTCAGGATTGATGGGAGCCCGATCACCTGTGCCTTCCCGTGAGAAGGAAAGCAGATTATGACTGATGGAGGCAATTCGGTCTCCTTCTTTTATGATATTTTGAACGATTGCTTTGCCGGTTGAATCAAGCTTGTAATTATCAAGGAGAATTTGGGCAAAGTTGATTATCCCTGTAATAGGGTTGTTGATCTCATGGGCAACACCGGCCGCAAGTTCACCTATGGCAGCTAGTTTGGAGGTGCGTATGGCATCTACCTTCCTTATTTCATCCCGAGTAAGTTCTCTGGCAATAAGCATGATCCTGTCAACTTTACCATCAACCTCTTTTACAGGGGAGATCGTAAGAGAATATTCACCATAGAGACCAGGGAGTCGTGTCTCTTCAATTTTTGGAGCGCATGTCTTTAAGAATTCCTCCAAAGGACACTTGATGTGTGGCCATGCGCCGCCATGTACTATTTCACAAATACCTTGACCGATAATATCACCCCTGTCTTTTCTGGCAGCCTGCAGAGTAGCATCATTAACCTCTATAATTATACCATTGGGTCTTACAACCAGAACCGGAACCCGAATAGCATTGAAAAGCTGCTTCCATATCTCTGAACGTCTTATTTCACTCAAGTCGTTTCCGTTCCGGTCAGTCTTCAGGTCAACATGTTG
>CAZLGM010000164.1:0-7788 GCA_964558875.1 uncultured Desulfocapsaceae bacterium | reverse complement strand
TATAAATTGTTGTTAGGAATTGTAAGAAAAAAGCCTCTGTTCTAGTCATGACCCATCATTATATACTGATAACTTAACTTTCCGATCATCCAACACCTAAGGAGAATTCTATGTATTATACGTCGGAAGTGATGGAAATGTGCCCGATTGCTCAAGGCACCAACCATGGTCCATCCCCCATTCCCCAGGAGGGACAGTGGACCAAGGCTAAAGAAATTACCGACATCAGCGGTCTCACCCATGGCGTCGGCTGGTGTGCTCCTCAGCAGGGTGCATGCAAGCTGACCTTAAATATCAAGGAAGGTATTATCGAAGAAGCCCTGATCGAGACCATCGGCTGTACCGGCATGACTCATTCCGCCGCCATGGCTTCGGAAATAATGTCAGGCAAGACCATTTTGGAAGCGATGAATACAGACCTTGTCTGCGATGCCATCAACGTGGCTATGCGTGAGCTTTTCCTGCAGATCGTATACGGACGCAGTCAGTCTGCTTTTTCCGAAGGCGGCCTGCCCATTGGCGCCGGCCTTGAAGATCTGGGAAAAGGGCTTCGCTCCGTCTCTGGAACTTCGTACGGCACCAATACCAAGGGCCCCAGATACCTTGAAATGGCGGAAGGTTACGTTCTTGAACTGGGCCTTGATGAAGACGATGAGGTGATTGGTTACAAATTCGTCAGCCTGGGCCGAATGATGGATGCAATCCGAAAAGGTGAAGAGCCTGCAAAGGCTTTGGAAGCTGCTTCCGGAACCTACGGCCGGTTTGCTGATGCGGTGAAAACAATCGATCCACGGGAGGAATAGAGATGGCACTGTTTGAAAGCTACGATAGAAGGATCGATCAGATAACACCGGTCCTTGAAAAATATGGTATCAAAGATCTTGGAGAGGCCAACCAGGTCTGTCTCGACTATGGTGTGGATGTACAAAAAATTGTCAAGACCATCCAGCCGATCTGTTTTGAAAACGCCTGCTGGGCCTACACTTTAGGTGCAGCCATTGCCATCAAAAAAGCTCAGACCAAGGCCTCGAAAATTGCCGCTACCCTCGGTGAAGGATTGCAGGCCTTCTGCATTCCGGGCTCTGTTGCCGACCAGAGAAAAGTTGGCCTGGGCCATGGCAATCTGGCTGCCATGCTCTTAAAGGAAGAGACCAAATGTTTTGCTTTTTTGGCCGGTCATGAATCCTTTGCCGCAGCCGAAGGCGCCATCGGCATCGTCCAGTCCGCCAACAAGGTAAGAAAAGAGCCGCTCCGGGTTATCCTTAATGGTCTTGGGAAAGATGCCGCCCATATCATCTCCAGAATCAATGGTTTTACCCATGTGGCAACAAAATTCGATTATGCTGCCGGAACATTAGAGATTGTCAAAGAAAAGGCATACTCTGCCGGCGATCGGGCCAGGGTCCGCTGCTACGGCGCCGATGATGTTCGGGAGGGTGTGGCCATCAATCACAATGAAGGAGTGGATGTCTCCATCACCGGTAATTCAACCAACCCTACCCGCTTCCAGCATCCCGTTGCCGGTACCTATAAAAAAGAGTGTCTGCAGCAGGGGAAAAACTATTTTTCAGTTGCCTCTGGAGGCGGTACCGGCCGGACACTCCATCCTGATAATATGGGTGCCGGTCCCGCTTCATATGGCATGACCGACACCATGGGCCGTATGCACTCCGATGCCCAGTTTGCCGGATCATCCTCGGTCCCCGCCCATGTGGAAATGATGGGTCTGATCGGTATGGGCAATAATCCGATGGTTGGGGCTTCGGTGGCGGTGGCGGTGGCCCTCGAACAAGCCTCCTAACGTGAAGTGAACAGAAGCACCGCATCTTCGCACGATCGTAACTGACCGCATAGCCCTATACTATAGCGGTCAGTTACGCTTGCACGAACCTGCGGCACTTCTGTCCACTTTGGGCTACTCTTCTATTATTTGTATTTGTAAGACTGCTACAAATTTTACATTATACATATACGCAAAATGTCTCTTTTTACCACCACAATCAAACATATGCGCGAGGAGTGGGCCTGGCAGCAGGAACATGATGCCAAAGCTCCGAAGAAAGGGGATGTTGCGCCGGATTTTGAGCTGTTCGATGTCAGTGGAACATCTTCATTTCGTTTAAGCGATTTTCAGCGAAAAAAGCCGGTGGCCCTTGTTTTTGGCTCCTGCTCCTGACCGCCGTTTATTAAAGGGACCGGGCGTCTCGAACAACTTTTCAGAGAGTATGGGGATCGGATTCAATTTGCGATGATCTATATCAGCGAGGCTCATCCGGTTGACGGCTGGACCTTTGGAGACGGACTGATGGCCAAAATGGTGCACATGTACGCCCCGGCAACCACAACCAACATCCAAACACCCAAGACCATTGAAGACCGTCGCCTTCTGGCAGCGGAACTTGAAAAGACTCTTGGTTACGGTTTTCCCACCTATGTGGATGACCTGGATGACCGGGTTAATAGTCTCTATGCTGCTAAGCCGACCAGGCTCTATCTCGTCGGCCTTGATGGTGAAATCGCCTATGGCGGTGGTGCCGGACCACTTGGTTTTAAACCCGATGAGTTGGGTGAAGCGATTAAAAATTACTTGAAATGATTAGGCTCATTTAACCATTTGAGCAGTGCCTTGGCGACAATACGGTTTCCTTCTTTTGTCAGGTGTCCCTCATGGGAGTGGTAGAGTTTTTTCGACCCATGGTCGAGCAGTAGTTTCTTAATGTCAAAAACCTTCAAGTTCTTCCTTTTACTGCTTTGCAGGATCTGGCGGCGGAGATAATCCTGATAGCGACCGGAAAGGCTTTGTGGGCGTTGTAGCAGTGAGGAACCAGGTAGCAGGACAATCCGAAAACCTATCCCTGCCTGTTCCACTTCAAAACGGATCACCTTCAGAAGTTTATCGAACAGATCAAGAGCCGGCTCCAGCCGTTGCTCAAAGCTATCTTCCACATCTCCATCAACGGGTAATATCAGCCTGAGCCGTCGGCCTAGCTCAGATCGAAAAGAAAGCCTCTGAAACCATCCATGCTTCCCTGAGTCCGAACCCACCAGCAGGGAGCGGGCGCTGATACGATTATCCTTCGGCTTTCTCGGTTGGAAAGTTCCACCATAGGCAACCGGTTCCAGTTTTTCATCTTTTATAATAAATCGGGGTTTTGATTGCTCAGCCTGTAAAGGATAGTCGAGCAGGTTATCGAGCAGATCATTGCCCAGATAGACTACTAGAACAACCGTCGCCAGGCGAAACCGGAGAACTTCCCGTTGAACCAGCAGCAACTCCTGGTCGGTGCTGAATCCCGGTATGCCGAAATTGAGATGGGCTCGCTTGGTATCAAATTGATTCAGGTGATTGATAAAGGTAAATTCATCATCGACTCCCAAACCGAAAGTGAAGCTGTCACCAACCCAGCCAACCCGTTGATGACGTGATTTGTCAAGAGCCGGTGTTGTTCGGTAACCGTTGGGGTCGGTGGAGTAGGATACCTCGAAGTCATAGTGGCGGTGACTTCCCTGCCACTTGGGAGATGTTTTCCAGCCCAACTGGGGATGATGCCGAAGAAAACCGTCATCCATATGGTCAGAGTTCTGAATGTAGGAACGCTGATAGCGAAGCAGGTACTCTGTTACCAGAAGGCCTAGCGATACACAGAGAATCGATGTAATCACCATCAGCAGCACATTGTGTCTTTGCTTGTGGAACATGATTCAGACAACAGAGCCTAGGGATTAGGAATGGTTATTTCTACTTGTTTCCAGGTAACCTGAGGCTATCAGCTCTCCTCTGTACAGTCAACCAGATAGTCGAGAATATCATTCATCACCCTGTTGATTGCTTTGAAATGGTCTTCCATTGCCAGGATAGCCTCTTCCAGCTGGACCCAGGGTGCCTTCACCAATTCGCTTTTACAATTGGCAATAAGCTGGTTTCTGCTTTCAGGTGTGGTTTCCAGGTGAAACTGAAGGCCAACGACCCTGTCCCGATAAAGAAACGCCTGGTTTGCACAGGCTGTACTCGAGTAGAGGTGAGTACTTTCAGCAGGAAGATCGAAAGTGTCACCATGCCAGTGAAAAACAGTTGGGTTTTCCGGTAGCAATGAGTCCAAGGGTTCCGGGCAGTTCTGCTCTCGAACCACTGGAAACCAGCCGATCTCTTTGTCACTGTTGGCAAAAACCCTGGCACCGAGCACATCACCAATTAACTGGGCGCCGAGACAAATGCCCAGAACCGGTTTGTTTTGGTGAATCGTTTGGCCGATAAAGTCCTTTTCCTCAACCAGCCACGGATAGTCCCGGTGATCATAGATTCCCATAGGCCCACCCATGACAATCAGCATCTCGAAGCTATCCTGTTTTGGCAGCGGTTCCCCTGAAAACAGACGACTGCATGAGAAACGATGACCTCGGGATACACCCCAGTCCTGGATGGACCCAAGCCCCTCAAATTCAACATGCTGCAGCCAGTGGATATTCATCAGACACTCAAAAAGAACCGTGGAAACCGGAGACACAAAGTGATACGGTGTATTGTTCTGGGTTTTGGATCAGTGTTGGGCCTTTGGACCTTATAGAATTGCTGACCGGATAGTCGAACAGATTCAGGATTATCTTAGAGGCGGTGCGTAAAGAAGACCGCCGTCAGACCAGAGCCTGTTGGGGCCGCGCTCCATCTTCAGCTCTGATCCACTGCCGAGATTCCTCTTAAAGATCTCACCGTAATTGCCGACCTGCTTGATCACCTTATATGCCCAGTCGTCTGAAAGACCAAGACCGGTGCCAAGCGCCCCGAAAACGCCGGTTCGCTCTTTACCCTCCGGTTCGAGTTTGACTTTAAGTTGATCGATATTGATCGATGAAATACCCTCTTCCTCACTGTTGATCATCAGAAACAGGGTCCATTTCACAATATTATACCAGGAATCATCACCTTGGCGAACAACCGGTGACAGGGGCTCCCTGCAAATACTATCAGGAAGGATAATCGACTCGTTGATCGATTTCAGTTGGGGTAGAAGGCCCGCGAGAATCGACTTTTTATGGGTGAGGACTTCACACTTGCCCTCCTTATATCCTTTTAACGCATCGGAGAAACTGTTGAAAAAAACCGGTTTGTACTCCAATTTCCTGCTGGAGAAATAATCGGTAAGCATTTCCTCATGGACACTTCCCGGAAGAACGCAGAGTTGAACACCATCCAGGTCTGTACCCTCTTTTGCGCCCATTTTTTCCGGGACCAGCAAGCCCTGAGTGTCGTAGAGATAAATGCCCGCGAAATTAAGGGCAAGAGACGAGTCGAATACAAATGTCCAGGAACTGTTTTTTACAAGGATATCCACATCTCCTGTCTGCAGAGCTCCAAACTGCTCCTCATCGGACAGGGGGATAAACTTGATCTTGGTACTGTCACCGAGTACGGCCGCGGCAATTCCCCGGCAGATGTCGACATCCATGCCGGTCCAGCTTCCCTTTTCATCCGCAACCGAAAACCCGGGGGTTCCCGCTGACACTCCGCATTGCAGGTAGCCCCGTTTCTGGACTTCATCTTTGGTCAACGCCTGGGCAGCAGTGCTGAAGAAAAAACCAACCAACAGCATACCAAGGCCCAGCCACCTTATATCTCGCATAAATAGTTCGCTATTTCTCTTAGTTATTGTATTGTTCGCGGCTGAAAATTTGATATATTACCAACAGCCGCCGCACTTGTCTAGCTAAACCCCTTCGACAACCACCTTCTTTTGCTCTGTAAACTACATTTTAGTTGACATTCACTGTCGAATAGCTGACAAAAAAGGATTATTTTTTACAACGTACACTGTTCAATTTCTACCAACAGATACCGACTGGACAACGATCATTGGCCACCGGCTTTCAAGTTGTAGCTGCCGGCCATGGACAATATGCTCTCAGCTCTCTACTCCTTTCCCGGCATGTTCCTGTCCTACAAATACGGAAGCAAGCGATCGCTGCTGATTTTCAACCTTGAACAGAAATAATGAAAGCACATCACACCATATCCGCCCGGTTACTCGCAATTGATTCGCTTGCCAGACTGAAACAGACCAGGCGACCTCTATCCGATATCGTCGATGAACTGACGGCCAGGCAGAAAGCCCCGGACCAGGAACTGCGGCTGGCCCACGAAATCATGTTCCGCGTCCTCCGTCACTATCAATACCTTGACCACATCCTGGCCGGTTTCTTAAAAAAACCGATTAACAAACTGCACCCTCTTGTTCACCAGGGATTGCGTGTGGGCCTGGTTCAGATCCTTTTTCTTGACGCTATTCCTTCCTTTGCCGCTGTCGATGAAACTGTCAAAGCGCTCAAACGGTTGAAACTGCACACCCAACTGACAGGCCTGGTCAATGGAGTCCTGAGGAGTGTTCTCCGTAAAAAGAATGACATCCCTGAAGAAGAAAGTCTCGACAATATCCTGAACCATCCCCAATGGCTCACCGATCGCTGGCAAAAACAGTTTGGCCGGGACGAAATGATACGAATTTGCCGGTCGAACAACAGACGGCCCAAACTCGGCCTTCTGGTAAACCGCCTGGTTACTAACCGAACAGCTTTGCTCGAGAGATTTAGCGAAAATGGTATTGAAGCACAGAAAGGACGCTTTTCCGATGATGCCGTTCTGCTGTCCGATTTCAAGGAGAACATCAATCAACTCCCTGGTTTTGACCAGGGAGCTTTTCTGGTTCAGGATGAAGGTGCCCAATTAATTTCCCGGCTGCTTTCGCCTTTTGTTAAAAACGGTCGTTATCTTGACGGCTGTGCCGGGCTCGGCGGTAAAACCGCCCACCTGGTTCAGGCGGGCAGGGAAAAACAAATCGAACTATTTGCTGTCGAGCCGCAAAACAGACGGTATCGACAGTTGCTCGACAATCTTGAACGTTTAGGTCACACAAGTTTGGTCACAA
Organism: uncultured Desulfocapsaceae bacterium; assembly: GCA_964558875.1. Taxonomy (GTDB): domain Bacteria; phylum Desulfobacterota; class Desulfobulbia; order Desulfobulbales; family Desulfocapsaceae; genus CAZLGM01. Next base: position 871 of record CAZLGM010000164.1, on the reverse strand, counting down.
GCTCTCTTCAGAACATTGCTGACTTTGCCGCCTGCCCACCGTCGTCCTTTGACGGTGTACTACTTGATGTTCCCTGCTCCGGAACCGGTGTTATCGGTAGACGCCCCGATATCCGCTGGAATCGGCAGCAAAGCGATCTTGCCAGATACAGCCGGACCCAGATGGAAATCCTTCGAAGCGGCGCGCGTATGGTGCGCCCGGGCGGTGTTCTGGTTTATGCTACCTGCTCCCTTGAGCCGGAAGAAAATATGGATGTCGTTGACCGGTTTCTGGAACGAAACAGACGATTTCAGCTGCGGGACTGCCAAAACTGTCTGCCGGCATCGTGTCAGCGGTTTATCCGGGCAGGCTGCCTGCAGACCATACCCGACGGGTCAATGGACGGTTTCTTTGCTGCCAGGTTCAGATTAACTCGGGAAAAACATTAGCGTTCAGAGATAAAATTTTTTACACTTCCTGCAGGAGTGTACCTCTTTAATTCCAACAAACAAAAAGGCAACGAAATGGCTGAAATCAAAAGCACCATGGAAATGGTTCTGGAACGGGCTGCCAGAATGAGCGAACGCTCAAGTGGCCCGGCGAAAGATGATAACCAGGAAAAAGAAGGAATGAAGCTGGCAGCCGATTTCCTGGATGGACAATTAGATCAACTGGGCACCGTGTTGCAGGAGCAGCCTCAGGAAAAACAGATGTCCATCCGTAATGGCATGTTTCAGACTCTGCTTCGTAACATCACCCTGCCAAGAGATGAAACTCTGGTTGCCAGGTCCGAAAAGGCCATTCAGGGACTGCTGCAGCTTGACAGCTCTGGCTCCGCCAGTTCTGTCTGCCAGGAGATTGGCCAGATACTCGGCCAATACAACCAGCACAA
>CAZLGM010000163.1:5780-7790 GCA_964558875.1 uncultured Desulfocapsaceae bacterium | reverse complement strand
TGCTGTTGCTGCATGCCGGGGATTTTCTGTTTCCGTCACTGCTGAGCAGAAGATACAAGGGTGAGCAGATGGTGGATGTGCTCAACCTGTTGGATGGAGATGAGAAAGACTTTGATCCGAGAATGTTCATTATTTTCGGCAACCATGAGTTTGATAAATCCAAACTGAAATATGCAGGGATGCTGCAGGACCGGATACAAAAATCCCAGTTTACCTGGATTAACTCCAATGTGGAGTTTGGTAAAACCGCTGATGGTAAACCTTTGGTACAGGCGAAACAGATGGTGCCGGATCATATCGTTACTATAAACGGGGTTCGGGTGGGATTACTTGGTCTGGTGACTGATGTCAAAAAAGCTGAGTATATACAACGTTTTCTTCCCAATGAGAGTGTGATTCGAGAAGGGGTTGCCAGGTTGCGCAAGCAAGGGGCCGAAGTGGTAGTGGCTATAACACATCTGAATATGAGTCAGGACAAAGCAATACTTGAGGCTCTCGGTAATGACGCGCCTGACCTGATTATTGGCGGCCATGAACATGACCGGCAGACGGAGCTGGTGAATGGCCGACGTATTGTAAAAGCGGATTCGGATGCCAAGACGGCGGCCATTATTCAGGTCACACTAATGGGAGAGCACGAGATGCCCGATGTTCAATTGGAGTATGTTGAACTGCCGGGTAATTATAAACCGTATCAGAAGATCGTTGAGCGCGCTGCTGCATGGAATAAACGTTTTGATGCCGAATTCTGTAAAGACCTGAGCGAGCCAAATGGCTGTCTGGATCAGCCTTTGGGAAAAACAGAGGTGGAGTTGATCGGTGAAGAGCTGACCATCCGGCGGTTTGAAACCAACCTGGGGAACTGGCTTGTTGATCTTGCCCGAAAGAAGTTTAAAAATAAAGGCGCGCAGATTGCTTTTCTCAATTCCGGAGGAATGCGCCTGAACAGGAATATTTCTGCCGGCAGTACAATCACCCGCAGGGATCTTTATACTCTGTTCGCTTATCCGACAAAGCTTGTACAGATCAAGATGACAGGGGCTACACTGCAAAAGGTACTCAACCATGCCATCACTGATTGGGCCGGTAGTGGTCACTGGTTGCAGATCAGTGGCTTTACTTATAAACACGATCCTCAGAACCAGACGGCGAGTGATCTTCATTTGATCACCGAATCGGGGTTGAAACCAATTTTACCGGAAGATGAATTGACGGCAGTGGTCAATGAATATTTGATTAACGAGAAAGGTGATCAGGATGGTTATCGGATGATAAACAGTTCCATGATTATCGAGCCGGATGCAAAGCGTCCCAATCTGGTCGAGTATGTTGTTGAGCAGCTGAGGATGGCGGGAGAAAAAGGGATTTCACCCAAGAGTGACGGTCGTATCTGTAATGTCCGGGATAGGCGAATGGACTGCCTGCTGAAATAACCCTGAATCCGTGGGCATCCGCTAACACTGCATCTTTGTTTGACTTGACCGACCGATATAGCTCACTATTATTGGTCGGTCAAATCAAACAAAGCTACAGCACTATCGAATGCCCACGGATTCAGGATAACTAGAGTTAATTTACCTCGCTGTTGTAGTAAGATATAATGCTATAAAAGCTTCGGAAGTAGAGCGATTTTTGAGAATAAGGCCATCCGGAGTGAGCCGGACAGTGGCCAGAAGAGAAAAGATTCTGCAAAGGAGCAGTGAGTTGAGGGAGAAATTGGGATCCAGACTCTTAAGTCAATAAAATAACAGCGTCCCGTTTGTCCTGTGCTCGAAATATGTGGCTTTCATTTGAAAATACCGATCTGAATCCTGGCTGTCGTGAAGTGTTGAGCACGGCGGCATTACTGGAGACAAGCGAATTCAATGTTTTCCATCTGGCTTACCGGAGTTGGTACGGGAAAACTGTCAGTGACAAGGAAATCGAGCGATACTATGTTCCCTATATGTTTCGCGAAGTGGTCCCGCACTGGGTCAGAAGTTTTTGTCGCATGATCCTGGAGTCAGAGAA
>CAZLGM010000163.1:1333-5680 GCA_964558875.1 uncultured Desulfocapsaceae bacterium | reverse complement strand
CGTCTATACACAATCGCCAGCAAAGAAGGGACAAGGAAGAAGTCAGCAACAAGAGCAAGTATAACAGCACAACCGCAGATTATTCCATAGCGGACATTGTTGGCAAGGTAGGCAATGGTATAGATGGAAAATCCTCCGCATAGTACCACGGTGGTGATAAAAAGAGCTCTGCCGGTGGTCAGCAGCGTTTCCCGCACAGCCTGTTCGACATCGTGCAATTCGGCAAAAGCCCGGCGAAAGTGGTGCAGGAAATGAATGGTGTCATCCACGACTATGCCAAGCACCAGGCTGCCGATAAGCATTGTGCTGAGATCAAGGGGAATGTTGAGAGCCCCCATTATGCCTAAGATACAGACAATCGGGGTGATGTTGGCAACCATGCTCATCAGGCCGATGCGGATACGGCCGATAAGGATGATCATCAACAGGGTGATAATAATCAAGGCAAAAGAATAACTTTTCGCCATGGTTGTCAGTGCGTTGGCAATAATCTGCACAAACAGTTTTATTTTTCCCGTCAAGGTTACTGTTGCATTGGGAAACTGTTCCGCCAGATAGCCTTCAAGCTTTTCAACATAGTCGGCATACAAAACCGCATCCTCAAAGGGAGCCAGAATGGACAACCGCCCGGTCTGGTAGCTGCTGTCGGTAAAGTCTTGAAGGTCATCACTCCCGCTTGCCTCAAAGAGCAGAAGCTCCTGGGCAATCAGCTTTTCTGACTGGGGCACCCTATATTCGTTTTGTTGATCCTCATGCAGAGCCCTGTGGATTTCCTTGATTACATCCGGCATCGCCCAGACTTTGCCGGCTTTAATCCCTGAAACAACCATATTTGAAACATCTGATACTGTTTGGTCGAGGCTTGTAAGAAAGAGCGGGTCCTTCACCCCGTTTTCCCGGCCTGTGTCGATCAATGCTTCAAGCATGACAGATCCGCCATTGACGGAGTCAAGCACATCGGTTGCTACTCTGATCTGTGAGTCATCCGGGAACCAGGTCGTGATGTTGTGCGAAAACCGAAGCGAGAGCGCACTGTAGAAGCTGAGTACCAGGATGAGACCAAAGGTTCCGGCCACCATGGTTGGCCTCCTGACGGTTATTCGGGCAATCCAGGTAAACAACCCGTCTATCAGTGGCTTTTTTGAAGCTTCTCTTTTGATCTTTTTATGTTTCACAGGGAAGATCGCGATGAGTACCGGCACCAGAACGATGGTGTAAAGAAAGGCAAAGAGAACTCCAATGGGCGCGATATAACCCAGTTCGGCAATAGCGGCAACATCAGCCCATACAAAGGAGAACAACCCGCATGCCGTGGTCACGCTGGTCATGAGCACCGGCAGCCCGGCAAAGCCGGCAGCGTCTATGATTGCCTGTCGTTTATCACCGCTGTGATCAAATTTTCTGTAGAAAATAGTCAGAATGTGGACCGTATCACCAATACCGACAATCAGTAAAAACGACGGTAAGATTTGGCTGACCAGGGTGATGGGAAAGCCTGCCAGGGCCATAGTGCCAAATGTGGCCAGAAGAGAGAGGCCGACAATGAGCAGTGGATAGACAACCCCTGAAATTCTTCTGTAATGGAGTGTCAGGAACAGGATTATCAGTATACTAGACAGCGGTATGATCAGGGAGAGGTCCCGTTCGATACTCATTTGCATTTCGGCAACAACAGCAGGAGTACCGGTGAAAAAGACCTTCATCTCCGGAGAGTTGTGCTTGTTGACGATGCCCTGGATAGCTTTTGTGATTTCCAGGCTTTCATCGTTGCTCAGGTACGTTTCCGGGCTGTTCTGATCCTGGGGCGACCCATCATCAAAACCTGACAGCAGATCGTCTTCCGGCAGCTCTTTGACTGCCAGGGCCTTAAGAATGATGGAAAAGGTGGATCTGTCCCGGGAAATCAGGAAATTTTCAAACAGAGGGAAATGATCGATCAGCTTGCGCGTCCGTTCAAGCTCGGCTTCATCTTTGGGCAACTGTTCCAGCAGTTCACCCACATGGAGTGTATCGCCAACCGCCTTGACCACACGCCCGTTTACAAGACTGGTTATATCATCGAGGTAGGGAACCGATTCCCGCAATTCACGGTGGAGCTGTTGCAGGGATTGCAGGAAAGCGATATCCAGCCCTTTTGACGGCTGCACGGCGACAATAAAGATCTCATCCTGACCGAATTGATCTTTGAAATCATTGTAGGCTACCAGTGCCGGGTCATCTTCGTGGAAGAACCCTTCATCTCTGGTATCGATACGGATTTTGCCGAGCTGACTGGAGAGGCTGACAGTAATGAGCAGTATAAAGAACAGTCCAAGGTATTTATGATCAAAAACAAAGGCAGTGAAACCTTTAAAAGCGGTTTCGCACTGTTTGTACAGATTGTTCACGTTCTTACTCTTAACCGGTAAGCGTAGACACTGATCTCCAAGTTGCTGATTTTACAAGACCATCAATAGTGACTGAATAACCTTCTGCTGACTTGCTGAGTGACTATTGAGTACACTCTTGATTAAACCTTGAAATCAGTTGTTTATAACGATCCAGCTTTTTATTGAACATCTCTTGAAGCAATTTATAGCGTAAGACTTTTGTTGAGTAAAGTTGGGCATTCTCATTATACGCGGTAACAGCCTGTATATTATTGAGGTCGAGTGTGTTCTTGGAGTTTTCAAGGGTTACTGCCAGTTCCTCAAGTTTTATTTTGACCTCATCAACCTTCGGTTTTGATTGAGTGAGTTCAGCCTCCCTTCTGTCGACTTCACTTTTGAGCCAGACGCATTTATCAGTTTTTTCATTGGCTGTGGCTACCCTGTCGACCAGTGAAAAGGATATGAAGAGGAAAAGAAGAAGTGAAATAATGGACAGTGTTTTTTTACGCATAGAGATTTTTTTGTTATTGAGAATATCTATTGAAACATGAAAGGGCGGTTTCCGTCGCGGATTTAGATTTTCAGGTGGTCTTTGATCAACTTACCAGGAGTAAACCTGTTGTCAATGGGAGTTACGGACTAAAATTGTTTGTCAAATTCCCTCATTGGCAAAGTGGTGCCTGTCTTCATTTCTTCTAAAAGCTTTGTTGGCGTTTGTAAAAATTCACCGCTTCGCTTGTTGAGGTCCCCGACGCTCTGTTCATGGTCACTAAGTAGATTCAGATGATGCCAGCGAATGATATAATAATCAATCATTTCCTGCAGTTGAGTGAAGATGGTGACTTCGGGGAAGGGATCGACAAAACTTGATTCCTGCAGTTTTTTGCTCGACAGGGTCTGAGATTCGTAACAGCTCTTTAAAAACATCAGTTCAGCCGGTACCTTTGTTTCGATTCCAACTACCCTCATTTTTTTTATTAACCATATGATTGTTCGCTGGCAGAAGGTGGCAACCGGATAGGGAATGCAGAGATTTTTTGGTTTTTTACATCCGAGCTTCGATTTGATGTCCTTAATCAGAGCAATCATTTCCACGGGCTTTTTATCGACAAAATTATAAACCTGACCACCGAATTCCTGTCGATGGTTAAGCACGTGATCGATAAACGGTGGAATTTTTTTTGTATAGGTATATGAATGAAGGACACCTGGTTTACTGAACAGGAACGGCATGGATCCACCGGCGATGGAAAACATCAGACGTTGGAATCCCTTGATCTTATGATCATGTTTTCCATAGACTACCCCGAGTCTGATAACCGTATAATCAAGGCCCTGTGTCTCATGCATATGCTGCAGCAGGAGCTCAGCCATAACCTTTGATTTGGTATAGTTGGACATTTTAGCTTCCAGGGGGAGCCGGTTGTCCTCTGAGAGATTCTCTGCCATGGGCAATACGGCTGCGGAGCTGATATGGATATAGGGTATCTGCAGTTTCAGGGCCATCTTGGCCAGCCTGATGGCGCCGACACAGTTGATCTCATAGGCAAGTTCGGCATCGCAATCAATAGAAGCCAATGCACAGTTGATAATAAAATCGGGTTGGTATCTTTTGATGTACCTGCGAATATCTTTGGGCTCACTAAGGCTCAGCTTTTTACTGTTAGGTGAAAGAATCACCATTTCTTCTGAAGATTTTTTCTTCATGTAGTGAAGAATGGCTCCACCGATCAAACCGCTCCCACCGAGCAGAACACCGAGTTGACTGGTTGTGATGTCAAACCGCTTGCGAGCCTTTATTCGTTTCTTTTCCCGATTCTTCATTGTTTATACCTTGTTCAGCTTCGACTCCCGGAGCGCTTCTAGAGATTTATGGGAAATTCGGACTGCTGTTACCACCAGGGACGAATGCTTAACAAAATTGAAGCAGGCCCTCAACCTGTGTGAATGATTATTACCAATGGCTTTTGCTAAATAT
>CAZLGM010000163.1:0-1233 GCA_964558875.1 uncultured Desulfocapsaceae bacterium | reverse complement strand
TTTTATGTAACCCACTACTATAGATTACTTGCGGGAATCGTACAATGCAGAATGTGAGGGAGTTGGTCAGTGCCCATCCAGAAAGGGCCTTTGGGAGTCTACGCTTACCTTCTCCTAATTCTTCGTTATGGAGAGAAATTTATCCTCGGAGGTAAGCGAAGACTCCGCAATAATTTTCGTTTCTGAACAGACACATTAATCACCGGGATTATCACCCAACAGGATCGCAATTGGCTTGGTTCGGTCGAACTGCTCCAGGCTGATCTTCAGCGCTGCAGTCAGAGGAACCGAGAGCAGCATGCCGGGAATTCCCCAGACCCAGCCCCAGAACAGCAGTGAAAAAAGAACTACTAGCGGGCTGAGGTCAAGACCTTTTCCAAGAACCTTTGGCTCGATAAAATTACCGACAATGGTCTGAATGACTATAAAGGCAACAGCCACGATAAGGGTCCTTGTGATGGACCCGCTGTCGAACAGAGCAACCAGAATAGGCGGGACTCCAGCCAGAATGGAACCTATATTGGGAATGAAATTAAGAAGGAAGGCCAGCAGCCCCCAGAGAAAGGGAAAGGGTACATCCAACAGAAGCAGAGCTGTGGAAACAAGCACGCCGGTTAGCAGGCTGATAAGGGTTTTCAGCCCAAGATACTGTTGAACCGATTTATTGATTCTCCTCATGGTGTCAAGGATGTCGATCGCTTTTTCCGGGCCGACTCCCCTGACGATTTTGCGTGCAATCCCACCCCGCTCGGAAAGGATGAAAATCACAAAGAGCACTACCCAGAAAGCATTGCCCAAAAAGGAGAAAAAAGAGCCGCTCAGGTACTGCACCATGGAGCCGACGGGCTTGAGCTCTTCCTTGCCGATGTTGGAGAAGAAGGCTGTCAATGTTTCCTTTGCCTTTTCCTCGGATATGTCAAAGTGGGAGAGGAGCAGGTTGGCATAAACCCAGAATTTTTCTTCATACTGTGGCCAGGTCTGCACCAGGCTGAGCAGGTTCTGCTGGATAACCCTTTCAAGTCCATAGAAGACGCCTGCAATCAAACCAACAGTCAGCAGGATGCGGATTGTGGCCGGCACATGGTGTTCCTGCAGATAATCCATTGGCAGGCCGATAGCATAGCAGAACAGCAGCGCGAAGAGAAAGGGGATCAGCAGAAAGGAGAGGCTTTTTAAAATGAACACCATGGCAATGGGAAAGATCACCATGCAGGTGACATCAAGAAGCAGATC
>CAZLGM010000162.1:0-7799 GCA_964558875.1 uncultured Desulfocapsaceae bacterium | reverse complement strand
CCTTTAGTCTGCGAATGTATCCAAACGGGTCATGCGTGTAAAACGTTCTGTGCGGTTTGCGAGTAGTTATTTTTTCGATATAGCAATCGTCACATAAAATTTGATTCGCTAAAATGCGTCCTTCTTCTGCCAGGGATTCACCGCAATGATCACATGTATGGTCATACTTGTCTTGATTGTTGTTTAGCATTTTCCATCCCTATTGGCTGAACGGCCAGTCTTGAGCAATTGCGTGATCAGATGAGCCTCTTCTACTAGCACAGTACATCGATTTCATGCCTTTGTCGGCACATATATCATACCTGGCGAGTCAGCAGGCCGATTCACAAAGCCAAATTTTTTATAAAAATTTTCAGTGCCCTTTGCTGCAAATAAATGAATGCGACGAATATTACATAAGCTACATTGAGCCATGAGCTTTTTAATAATTTCCGATCCGATCCCTTTGTTGTTGAAACCAGACCTTACCATGACATCATAAATACAGGCATATATGATACCGTCAGAAATTATACGGCCAAAGCCAACTAATGCGGACTGATCATAAACAGAAACGACTGAGAAACTTTTTTGTAAAGCTGTTTCTGTTTGATCTTTATTCAAATTAAGAATTTCATTCCACCCTGTTTCTATATACAAAGGATAATAATCTTCAATGCTTGGTAGTTGCTCAATATATTTCATTATTTTTTCAGGCATAACTTCATTATATACGGATTCCGCATTTTCCGGTTACTTTATGTTTTTTTGGGGCGAGAAGTGGGGCTCCACCAGTCAAGCACGACTAGGCGATGAGATTGATAGGAGTCTCCACCTGTAGTTCCTTTACCCCTATATAGTGTTAATCTACAAGGCTTTTTGGGAGTATGCAGACAGATATGACACGGTTGTCTCTGCCGTTTTTTTCTGAATGTATATTTTTCTCTGTAATTATACGGAATCCGTATAATTAGATATCAGTATAATTTGGTTTTCTGGACAGCTTGGGCAATTGCTTGAAAAACCGCAATTGTTGTCACTAAGCAACGCATGGTGAAGAAAACCGATGAATATAGAAGACGCTGCTAAATTAGTGATTATTTTGCGAAGACCAACAGTCGTCTCCCGAAAAAGGAAGTGCCATTCTGGGTTAGGTGTTTGTGTAAGGATATCTACTTGTGAGCGTGGATTACAACTTCAAGGATTTGAAAATATTCTGTATCTCAACTCAGTTTCTTGTTTCGCATAAGAGAAAAAAACAGACCAATCAGGCTAAAACCTGCAAAAAATCCGAAGCAGCTATGCATGCTGGTGAGAAATTGGGGCACGTTGTTTGTCGAGATCTCTTCTTTGCCGACGAAGAAGGCAAGAAAGGTTGTGGCGATTGTCATACTGAATACCTGGCCGAGGAGGCGCATGGTTGCCACACTGCCGGAAGCCAGGCCATATTGATGGGACTCAACTGAGCCCATGATGGCGCTCATATTGGGTGAGGAGAACAGGGCAAAGCCGAAACCGCCCAGAGCAAGAAAACCGATAATGAACCAGATCGGGGTATGACGGTCTAAAAACAGAAAGGCAAGCAACCCGCAAATAGTAATTGCCATGCCAAGTGAAGCTATGATACGTGGTTCTACCCTGTCTGAGAGGCTGCCGGCCTTGGCTGAAAAAAGAGCCATCATCACCGGCTGCACCATCAGTACTGTACCGGCCTGTTGGGGAGACATGGCCTTGCCATATTGAAGATAGAGGCTGAGCTGAAAAGTCACCGCAAAGGTGGCGCCATAGTGGATAAGAGCTGCCAGCGAGGAAAACAGAAAAGGGCGATTATTCTCAAACAGCCTGACATCAAAAACAGGTGTTTTAAGTTTTCGTTGAAGAAAGAAATAAACGATCAAACCTGCCGATCCCACACCAAGGAGCAGCCAGCCGCTGAGGGCAGGTACTCGAGTTCCGCCATAAACCCAGAGAGAGATAGCCACCCCGTAGATAAGGCTGCCGAAATGGTCAAAACTCTCTTTTGAAGGTCGCCACCGGCTTGGCAGGAAACGGAAGGTGACAACCAGGGAGGCCAGGCCAAGCAAAGCAATAACAACAAAGATTGATTTCCAGCCCCAGTAGTTGGTGAGCAGTCCGCCAAAAAACGGTCCGGTTGCAAGACCGATATAAACGGCGGTTACCAGGATGCCAAGGGCCTTTCCCCGTTGTTGAGACGGATAGGCCGAGGTGAGAATTGCCATACCGGTTGTCAGAAACATGGCAGCGCCCAGCCCCTGAAGAGCACGGCTGGCTAGAAAAGTCCAGATGTTGGGAGAGAACGCGCCTGCCAGGGCGCCAAGAGTGAACAGGGCAACCCCGGCCATAAATATCCTGCGTCGCCCATGCATATCGGCGAATCTGCCAACCGGCAGCAGAAAAACAGCGGTAGCCAGCAGGTAGGATGTGGCAACCCAGCTCAGCAACACAGCGCTGATCTGAAAATCCTCACCAATGGCCGGTAAAGCCACATTGGTTGAAGAGATCATGAACGGGGCCATAAAAGCCGTTGTGGCGGCCACCAAAAGGGTGGTTTTCTGCTCTTTGTTGTCCACTTACACTCGTTAATCTCTTAAATTTTTAACTTGTTGTATCTTGCACTCAATATTAACATGATACGCTCATATTCAAGCTTTCAGGATATTTATTATGATGGTTGTATGCTTTTGTAAACGGTAGTTTGAAAAAGCGGCGCATGATTCGATGTGTAAAAAGGAGGATCGCGACGAAGTATGGCAGCGATTTGCGACGTGCGTTTGAATTCCTTGTCGAGGAATTGGCGGACCTGTTTGCGGTTAAAGCCTTTTGGGTGAGTGAAATTGCAATAGAGTGACAGGTCGCCCTCATAAAACGGATCGACCTGTAGACCAGTGCCAGTTGAACTGTTAACGGGCATATTAAATATAGCGAGATTCAAATAGGTGATGCAGTCGTGGTGGTTGATGATAAAATCCAGGGTTTTTCTCGCCTCTTTGATTGATTCGGCCGGTGTACCAAAAAGGAGATAGACATAGGTCGCAATACCTGCCTGCTTCAGATTCAGTAGAGTTTTAGAAACCACCTCCAGGCTAATCCCCTTGTTCAGCCTGTCCAGGACAGACTGATCTCCCGACTCCAATCCTAGTTTAAGCATCACGCAGCCTGAGCGTTTAAGCTCTCTGCAATAGTCCAGGTCTTCGAAACGTTTACTAAACCGGACAAAACCATACCAGTTGGCCAGCTTGGGAGTGTTGGACAGACGGTCAAGAATATGTGGCGGGATGGCATTATCAAGAAAATGGATCAGGATTGGCTTGGTTGTTTCGACAAGATGATTGAGGTCGTCCATGATTTGGTTGACCGGAAGCTGGGTATAGGGTGTGTTTTCAGCTTTTTCCGGACAGAATGAACAGCGGTTCCAGTAACAACCGCTGGATGCCGCATAGGGAAGAATCAAGCCTGGAGAGAAGTAGGTTTGGGGTGTGAAGTCGCTATAATCGGGTGGGTAATAGTTAATATCTTTTTTCCAGCCCAGAAGACGCAGAAGCGGTTCTTCTCCCGGTCCTGTTATCACATGATCGATCAGCGTCAAAAAGGGATTAGGGTGATCTGAGCAGCACAGCCATGAGGTTACCAGACCACCTCCAGCGATAATAGGTATATGTGGGAAGTGTTCACGGATAAAGCCGATCATACTAAAGGTGGTAACGGCTTGGTTCAAGTAATTCAAGGACAGGCCGATCAGTGACGGCTGGGTATCGTTGATGACTTCTCTGAGTCGCTTGGAGAAATAGGGGAAGAAAATATTGTCCCGGTAATTCTCAGCAGCCCTGATCAGGTGGCCGCTTTTGAGTGGTGAAAGGTGTTTGTCACTGAAATTTGAGAGAGTCAGCGAATATCGTTCCGGCTTGTCATGCAGTTCAAGCAGTCGGTTGAGGTCTGATACGCACCGATGATAACGGTCCCTGTTGGAGTAGGCTTCCCACGTTGTCAGTAATTCCTTGTTACGCCCGCAATTTTTTACAGCCCGTTTCGACCAGGTGTCGTTTGTCTCCAAACGGCGATTTAAAAGAAAGAGAAGTCCTTCATGGGAGCAGTCGAGTACACAACAGTCAAAGCCGTGTCCGCGAAGGGCTCCGACCAGTTTAGGGATTCCACCTGGCGGCTCACAATTTTTAGCAACAGGTGGGTGGATGAACAGGATCATTATTTATGAGCCTTGCGAGACCGTCGGGTCTTTTTCTTTTTCCGGAAAGAAGTCTTTATGGTCGCACTACAACTCGTTCAGTACCTGCTGCCGTTTCCGCTCATATTCTTCTGTGTTGATCAACCCCTGGTTGTACAGATTCTTCAGTGTCCGTAATTTTTGCTCGACACTGCCGGAAGACTGGTCAGCAGCCGGTGGTGGTGGCGATGCTACCGGTGCCTGCAGTGTCATGTTAACCAGGTCCGACTCCGGGTAACTGGCCAAATGGGCTCGCCCGCCTCGCCACAACTCATCGATATGGCTGACCTGAGTCCGATTATTCACCAGGTCATGTTGAAAGACGATTTTTAATTTCGTTCCACGGTTGACGTGATAGACCCACTCATTTTCATCCAGCTTCTCGGTGAACCTCTCATCAGGTCGGCCATAACAGACCAGAACAGCTTCTTTGCGCATTCCCCGAACGATGACCCCCTGATGTATGGCCTGGCGCTCAAGTTCATTGAAAGGCAGGAGCCGTTCACTGATTGGAGTTGAGGTGAACATATAGTCTTTAAAGTCATGCACACTGTTAAATGTATGATATTTTGGCTGATATTGGATGAAATAGGTCCTTCTGGCCTTGACAAGGAAGAAACGAATACCTTCTCCGTCCGTTTCGTCAACAGAATCATCACCTGAAGCCGGATCAACGACCCGTACTCCTCGTACTTCACTACCGGCAGGAATAAATGTACGGCCGCCTTTGTAATTCAAACAGTTCATGCTTTGGGCTGGCCATCTCCAGATATTATAGGCAGTATACAACACAGCTCCGCCACGGGTTTCAAAGGTGTCGAAATTACCGGAAGAGGCGGTATCAGTGTTCAGTATCAGGAAAAAGCAAAAGAAAACGACGAATAAAGACCGTTTGAATTGTAGAGTTTTCAACATGACCGACTCCTTTGAAAAAGTAATTTTTCCGCCAAAATAATAGGTAAACACATCTTACTATAATTCATTTTCTTGTTGTTTTGTAGTGGCATGTGATGCGCTCCTGGGAACAAGTGAAACAACAATGAGGAGTAGGCGGGGTAGAAATGAGGTCAGCCCACATTCCTCATGAACAGTCTGTAGGTAACTTATTGTTAAGGAGGGTGCGAACAATCAAGAAATAGAAAATTATGGACAGGCTGTTCATCAACAATGCGGACTAACTGCGAACAACCAGGACAGCACACTCCGCGTATTTCGATACCTTTTCGGTGACAGAACCGAGGAAAAACTTTTTAATACCGCTTTTGCCCTTGTTGCCGAGAACAACAAGGTTACAGTTCAGCTCTTTGATTGTTTCGAGGATAACTTCACTGGTATCCGATCCTTCTATGAGTCGGGTTGACACCAGTGGTGTGGTAAACGCGCTATCTGAGACAACTTTCTCCAAAGATGCCTGGGCAGTGTCTTTTCTTTGATGCCAGATTTTACTTATGTGTTGGCGGATATCCTGCCGATAAATCGTTATAAGGGGAATGGCAGTAAGGATAGTGACCTCATCCTTATCCGTTAGCGGCAGAAGCGAGCAAAAATGAACACTGTTTCGGGCGGAATCCGAATTGTCGTAAGCGAGCAATATCCGCAGGTTTTGTTTATCTGTTCCGACGTTTTCTTCTTCTTTCTGTTTAACGATCAGAACCGAACAGTGGGCATGCTGGAGGACTTTTTCTGAAACTGATCCGAGTAAAAAATGCTTGATCCCGGTCAGTCCTTTAGAACCGAGAACAATAAGGTCAACCTGCAATTCGTATGAACGTTTGAGAATTATTTCAGCAGGATGTCCGGTTGCTATCTCTGTGGTCACTTGTAGACCGGCTTGTTCCAGCCCATCGGCATCCCTGGCAAGACGTTTCTCTGTTTCCCTGTCAATAGACGTTTTAATGGAACTCAAGCTGCTTTGCTGATCGGAGCCCGGTTGGTCATCTTCCGTGGAAAAAAGGCTTTTGTCGAACACAGTGATTAAAGTAACCCTGCTTTCAGGTGGTAGAGGAAAACGGCAGAGGAATGCCCCTGCAGCCGTAGCGTCTTCAGATCCGTCTATTGCCAGCAGAATGTTCATGTCGCAGCTCCTTGATTATCTTAAACCCACACAGGAAAAGACCATCACCATTTCTGTCGCGGGTTCAGGTACAGTTTATTCAATACCAATATGGAAGCTATACTGTATGACTATATAAATTATATAGATTCCCATCAACCAGACACCCTGCCAGCGCCGAAACGTTCCATCTTTGTTTATGGAGATGAAAAACCTGAATGAGTATAGAATAAGCAGCATTACAGGGAAATGGAAATAATAGAAGTTCACCGGTATGGCCAGGGGCGTCGCCGCAGCTGCGGAACCGATGACAAACAGACAATTGAGTACATCCGCCCCGACAATGTTGCCCACAATTATTTCAGGATACCCTTTTCTCAGTGCGGCGATTGCCGTCATCAACTCCGGCAGTGAAGTACCAAAGGCCACTATAGTAGCGGCAATAACATCATCAGGAACGCCTATCCGTATGGCTATTTCAGCAGCGGAAGGAACAAGGCCGCGGGCTCCAAAAATAACCATGATCAGCCCACCGATCACAAGCAGGAAACTCTTTGGAAGTGTTGCTGTTGCCTCTTCACTCTTCTCCTGATTTTCTTCCTGGCTCTCACCCTCTTTGGCCCAGCGGTAGGTTGTGTAGAGATAGAGAACGAGCAGAGCTAAAAAGAGAAAACCGGTCCACCTGTGCAACTGTGGATCTCCGGAGTTCTGAATGAGTGAAGCTAATGCGATAACAACAAGCAGGGTGGCAGCGGCTACCTGGACCCAGCCGGTTCGGTTGAGGATATACTGATTGACCGGAACAGTTGCCAGGATGCATGTCAGGCCGAAGATCATCCCGGTATCGGCAATAATTGAGCCGACACCATTGCCCAGCGCCAGGCCTGAATTGCCCATAAAGGCGGCCATCACCGAGACAAAGGCTTCAGGCAGTGTCGTTCCAAGGGAAATAATGGTTGCTCCGATGACAATCCTGGGCAGGCCGGTCCTCACGGCAAGATTGACAGCACCGTCTATCATCCAGTCCGCTCCCTTTGACAGGATAAGGATGAAGATTGCAATGAAGAGGAAAAGCAGAAGAAAGGGAGTGTCGGATAGAAACTGACGCGCGGCCTCTTCGTTTACAATTAGGTGTATGAGAGTATTGTCCATTCGGAACTGTATGGCGAAAAATAGTTACGAGGAAATATCCGGCTCTTTCAAAACCTGAATCCGAGCTAACACTGTATTTTTGTTTTTAGGTTTTTTCTACAACCAAAGCCAATATTTACGCGTGGTTGTTTACTCTAAAAATGGTTGATTATCACGATCTATTTAAAAAATGGACAATAATTCTCCGAATTGCAGCATCATCGTAGAGAAGGCCGGTTCGGATAACTAAATAGAAATAGTCCATGACAAGACCATATTCAATGATTAAGTTTGTCCGCGAAAGTACCAAAGACTCAATGTAAATAAATTTGAGGGCATTGTGGAAATCAGTCATTTTCGCCGTGAATATTTACGAGGCGGCCTGAACAGAGAAGA
>CAZLGM010000161.1:0-7828 GCA_964558875.1 uncultured Desulfocapsaceae bacterium | reverse complement strand
ATACTGTTGAATACAACCTGGCAATATAATCCCCACCTTTGCGATTAAATTCTCACCATTTATTATTTCAAGATAGCAGAGCAAATCAATGACCTTATCAGGTAGAAATATAGAAAAAGAATCCATGAACAGGGGACGACTGGTTGAAACCAGCCCAAAAGGGCTTAGGGAAAAAATAGAAGAGATCAAGATAAAGATTCAACAGAGAATGAGAGAGTTCTCTGATCATAGCGACCAACATCCCGCACTCAATGAGTTCATTCAATCTGCAAACCACATCTTACTGAGTCAAGATGCCAAACGGTTGAGAGGTATTTTACCCGTCCTGATAGCAGATCATTGTCGTTTGCCCGACAAAAACAGCATGGATTATGGCATTGTTGTTGAGCTTCTGCACTTTACCTCTCTTATTCACGACGATGTTATTGATGAAGACCAATATCGTCGCGGAGTGAAAACGCTTAACAATTATTTTCCCAACAACCAAGCCGTTCTGACCGGTGACTTTATCGTCTGTAAAGCAATCGACTATTGTCTGACTTTCACCCATAACAGTGAAGTTATCGGTCTTGTGGTTGACGCGATAAAGAGACTTGTAACCGGCATTATTATCGAACAGCGACTTCTGCCGAAAGATCGAACGTTAACGCGATATCAGGAAATGGCCGAGTTAAAGACCGGATCCCTTTTCAGTCTCTCGTTCGGCTTGCCCTTTGTCGGACATAAGAGCCTTCCGGATGCATTGGAATGCGGTAAAATTTTCGGTACTCTTTTTCAGGTTTTCGACGACTACCTTGACCGTTGTGATGATGATCCCGGCATGAATATATTCGGGCTCTTTACCAACCGGGAAGTGATTGACTTCTGGAATGAGAGGATGGATACCTTCATGAAAAGCTGTAGGCAGCTGGACCTGGAAATTGCCGCTATGACATTTTTCCAGCATCTTCACGATCAGAATTATTTCATAGAGACAGACACTGACGACGGACTTCTCTTCCGTTGCCCTCAGTTCTGATGCCGCCACACAACTCACGGAGCAATGTTGAGAGACATCATCGCTTTCTGCGATAACAACAAGGACCTTGCCGGCATTCTCGATGGCCAACGAGCTTTTTTAGGGCCTGAACTCCTGCAGATAGACCCCACCAATGCCTGTAACAACAACTGCATCGCCTGCTGGTGCCGTTCTCCCCTTCTAAGAGACAAAAAAATAGCCAAAGATGAGCGGGATCTGTCACTTTCCCTTGAAATTATCCAGCAGCTCCTTGACGACTGCGCTTCCATGGGAACCACCAATGTGTATCTTGCCGGTGGCGGTGAACCGTTCATGCATCCCAACATCATCGAAATCATCGCCCATATTAAAAAACGGGAGATGTGCTGCCATATAAACACCAACTTCACCCTGGTTGATAAAGAGCGGGCCGAACAGCTTGTCGACATGGGAGTTGATCACATCATTGCCAGTCTCTGGGCGGCAACACCCGAGACCTATGTGGCCAGCCACCCGAATAAAACGGAAGCGGACTTTGATCGTCTCATTGATGTGTTGAAATATCTGGTTGAACTCAAGCAAAACGGACCGCCCCATATCAAGCTGTATAATGTAATCATGAATCTCAATTATCATGAAATTGAGAAAATGGTAGATCTGGCCTACGATTTAGGTGTTAACGCGGCGGAATTTACCGTTGCCGATGTTATTCCCGGGTGTACCGACAAGCTTTTGCTGAGTGAGGACCAACGTCGGGAAATACTTGATGCATGCGAGGTTGCCGAGCAGAAGCAACGGCCTGAGAAAACCGGCCCGGAAATCTATATGAACGAGTTCAAACGGAGACTGACGGAAGAAGGTGCCGCTGAAGGAGAGTATGATACCTTGATGCTGGTTGATATCCCCTGCGTTATCGGCTGGAATTTTGCCAGAGTCCTGCCAAACGGCAATGTCAATGCCTGCTTAAAAGCCCATCGTATTCCCGTCGGCAACCTGCATGAGGCATCATTCAAACAAATATGGAATGGAGAAAAACAGTTTGAGTTTCGCCGAAAAACCGGTATCGGCAACCCCGATGACCCCTACTTCACCCTCATAGGAAACGATATCAATTCCAAAAAAATAGGCTGTCACCGTGGGTGCGACGATATCGAGAGAAACAGGAGACTCTCGGCAAGAGTTGAATCGCTGACGCCTTCGCAGCGTCTTCTACTCAAATGTGCCGGGTACTATTATCGAATGAGGGGATTGTTAAAGTGACCACAGGCACCCCATCTTTTCGCGGTCATAGCTGCCCGCATAGGGTTGGGGCTATAGCGACCAGCCACGCCTGCGAAAACCTGAGACACCTGAGGCCACTTTCTGTTTAAAAGGATAACAACCTCTGTTGCTGGATATGGAAATAATCTTGCCAGGGTGACAAAAGACTGTTGACCATTTTCACAGCCAGAGACAAACCCCATTCGCTAACTCAGGACACTAAAAGTCCAACAGGATTTGCGATGAGCAAAACATCCGCGACTCAGGAACAACTCATCATCGACGGTGTCGTCGATGGCTCCCGTTCATTTACAGGACCTGAGCATGTGGTTATCGACCTGACAAATCGCTGCAACAACGACTGTATTGCCTGCTGGACCCGCTCTCCACTGCTTGGAAACAACAAGCCTGAACCGGGATGGCACCAACAGCGGCTCAAGACCGATGTTGTCCTGTCCCTCATTGATGAACTGGCCGCCCTTGGCACCTCCATCATCCGTTTTACCGGCGGCGGCGAACCATTCCTCCATAAGGATATTCTCAAACTGATTAGGGCAGTAAAGCAACACGACATCTTTTGCGCCGTCACCACCAGCCTGAATATGGTCGGTCCCGATCAGGCCGATGATATCGTCGACTCGGGTGTTGATGAGCTTTCTGTCAGCCTGTGGGCAGCCAATGGCGCCGAATATGTGGCAACTCATCCCAACAAATCGGAAAAAACCTTTGAACGAATCACCCAGGCCCTCCATCGGATTGCTGAGCGAAAAATAAAAGCAGCCTCATCGCTGTTTCCTTTCCGGAAAAAAACAACTGCACCCCGAATCAACCTGCTCAATGTTATTTCAAAGGTAAACTATACAGGTTTAGAAGGGATGTACGACTATGCCCTTTCTGTTCGAGCCGACTCCGTTTATTATACAGTTGTCGATATCATTGAGGGCAGTACCGATTCTCTTCTGCTCTCCGTCGATGACCGGCAGGCTGTTGAGCTGGCTTGTAATATCATTGAGAAAAAAAACAAAACACTATTGGGCAGGGACAAAATACATCTTGATAATTTTCAAGGGTTTCGGGACAGAATCAATGATCTTCATGCCCGGACCGGTCAATATGACGAGGACCGAGTGGAATCCATTCCCTGCTATATCGGCTGGCTCTTCTGCCGGGTCATGGCCGATGGCCAGGTCGCTCCATGCTGCAGGGGAGTAAACATCCCCATGGGTGATCTGCATGAAAAATCGTTCACAGATATCTGGTTTTCCGAAAAATATAATCGGTTCAGGAAACGGGCCAAGAATATCCGGGAACATCGAGAGTATTTCAGGCAGGTTGGTTGCGGAAAAACATGCGACAATCATATGCATAATCTGGAAATGCACCAACGACTAGCCCGAATTCCTCATGAACATTTTGATAAAAACTCATAACATGCTTATATTGCTAGCAAACAATTCATTTTCCCAGATTTCACTTTTAACAAAATGCTCACCGAAGGCGAGCCGATCCGGCAGCATCTGCTTTGTCACTGATCCAACAAGTATAGGTAGCTATAACTTGTTGGATCGTTTCGCACATATGCAGCCGCCTCGACTCGTGAGAAATCCGGGCTAAAGGGAAGCGTGACGTGAACTCAAACGAATCCGGAAAAGCTCCTGATATTCTGTTGACTATCTGTCCGCCCTGGGGCGTTCTCAATCCACCGCTTGGGCTTGCCTATCTTGCCGAATCGCTTGATGAACAGAATATTGATATTGAGATCCAAGATCTCAATGTTCAACTTTACAAACAGGTGAAAAGAAGCGATCAGACTCTATGGAAAACAAAAAACGACTCCTTTTGGAGAAAGAAAGCAAATGTCGATCAGCTTCTCAATAAATGGCAGCACCATATAAACGGACTGTGTGATACCATTGCAGGATCCGGGGCTGCGATCATCGGCTTTTCCATTGTTGATCCCAACGAATTCATTTCCGCGGCAATCGCTCGAATCATAAAGGAAAAATCATCTGGTAAAATCATCATCGGGGGTGGGCCCGGCTGTGCCGACCTTGGCCAGAGGAAGATGCTTCAGGAGCATTCGAACAATGGTTTTGATTACTTCCTCACCGGTGAAGCCGAGCATAGCCTCTGGCAGTTGGTGAAAGCACTGCAGCAGGGAAAAGAACCGGAAACTATCGACAACCTTGTCATAGCAAGACGGACCCTTCACCTGGATAAACCTGTTGTCCGCCCTCAGCTCGACTCAATTTCATTTCCCACATTCAAGCATTTTGATATCAATTGGTACGGCAGATCGAGCCTTGCCGTCATGTGGAGCCGGGGTTGTATCGGTCGCTGTCTCTACTGTAAGGAACGGGCTCTGTGGGGGCCTTATCGAATGCGTTCCACAGACTCCATTCTCAGTGAAATAGAGCATGCTGTCCGCACCCTGAAAATCAACAATTTAGTTCTCTACGATTCGGCAATCAACGGCAATCCCAAACGGCTCTTTCAAATCTGCGATACCATTATCAAAAAAAGGCTGAAAATCACCTGGTCGGCCGAAGCCATCGCTTTAAAGTCGATGGACACTGATCTGTTACAACGAATGTCTCAAGCCGGCTGTCACACCCTGGTTTACGGCATCGAGTCGGGATCGGACAATATCCTGGCCTCCATGCGAAAGCTCTGTGATACCGAAACCGCTGCCAAGGTGATCAGACGGACCCATGAAGCCGGAATTAAAGTGGCCATTAATATTCTGGTCGGCTTTCCCGGAGAGAGCAACCAGGACTTTGAAAAGACAATCGATTTTCTGGAGGAAAACAGTCAGTATATCGACAGGCTGGATGGCGTTTCCTCCCTGCAGATTGTGGCCGATACACCTCTGCAGAAAAGAACGGAAGATTTCGGTATTGTTCTGCCTGAAAAAGAAGCCAACGATAAATGGTTTATCCCGGACAGCAACACCTTTGAGATACGGCAGAAACGGCTGGCCGAAGTGCTGGAAGTGGCCCAAAGAGAAGGCTTTGAAGTGGGTCGCACCTTTCTGGACGAAACGTCTTCCCAGCCAGCCAGGCAACAGGGTGGATGGCCAAAACCGGTTCCCTACAAGCTTTCCGAAGGGCCAAAGGACATACCCGGCAAGCCGTCGGACGATTCAGCTTCCGGGTCATCGGGAACACTTCCAATAATAGATTGCTTCGCCGAGAAAACGACCGACGATCCAACCAGTAAAAATATCCTGATGGTGACCTGTCAGGCCCTGCCTGAGCCGGGTAAACCGACAACAGGCGGCAGCCTGCGGGCTCAGAATCTTGGTGACGCGTTAAAGAGTTGTGGCCATCAGGTCGCCTATTCCGTACCACAGGATTGTCTAACCAGGGAGCAGCCGGGTATAAACCGCCAAATGGCTCATGACGGCTCCAATATCGCTGACATTGTCAGACAGACCGGGGCTGAAATCGTTCTATTCGGCAACTGGGGTCTGGCCTGCGCTGCCGGCAATTGTGATGTTCCGACTGTTATTGATATGAACGGTCCGTTGGTGCTGGAGAACTTTTATCGTAGCCGCGACCAGCAATTTCAGGACTCAATCGCCAAACTCGAAGCCATTGCCAAGACCGACTATATCATCGCCGGATCAAAACGGCAGAAGAGTTATCTCACGGCCTGGTCGCTGATGGCAGGGATCAAACCGGACAATCTCTCTATTGGCATTGTCCCCTATTCACTACCTCCTGCAACCCAAAAAACAGAAAAAAGCGACGATCTCCGTTTTATTGTTGCCGGTTACGACTGGCCATGGCTCGCTGGTGATCAACAAATACAAACCGTCTGTGACGAACTTGCAAGATGTAATAATGGAACTCTGCACCTCTTTACTTCACAAGCCCCCTACTCCGACTCCATCAATGAAAATTCTTCGGCCGACTCCTCAGGAAAGCTTGGCAAACTGGAGCAGGAGAGACTGATTAAGCATCAGCCGGTCGATTTTGAACAGTTGACAGAGGAGTTGGCCAAAGCCACCGTCGCCCTGGATTTGTGGCAACACAATCCTGAACGGGACCTGGCCTTTCCGTCACGCGCTGTAGCCTATTTACGAGCAGGCTTGCCGGTTATTACAAGCCCCGATGGAGAACTCGCCGAATTGATCAACACATACAAGGCCGGCTGGCTTATCGACAGTAACGATCCCGATCGACTCACCGAACTGACAAAAGAGATAGTGCAGGGAACTATCGATATCAAAACCTATTCAAACAATGCCAGACGACTGTTTGAACAGTGTCTTTTACGTGACAGGACGATAACGGATCTTGATCAATTTTGCCGCCATCCCCGGTTCAACAGAACAATCTCTCCCTTTGTAGCCAAGCATTTCTTCAGCAAAGAGCTGGTCAGCCGACTGCAAAACCAGTTGAAGCATGACAGAAGCCGAATACGAATGTGGAGCCGTGAAGTGGAAATGATACGAAAGATCAGTCGTCGGCCCCGGGGGCTTGCCCTCCTGGCTTCCTCGCGTCTGCTTGGTCGCCGGCTGCGCCGGTTTTTCGTAGGCTTTCCTGTGCTCTATTACCTGCTCAACCTCACTATTTTCGGCTATTTTTTTCACCTGTGGATTATCAGAAAAGAAAAAAAGGGGAAAAAATCATGAAAATAATGATGGTCCATCCCCATGATATCTACCACGACCTGGAGCCGTGGACTGTCCGCATCACTTATCTGGCCCAGGAACTGGTCAGGGCAGGTCACGAAGTTCAGCTTTTTTACCATCTCTTCAATCCACGACGAAAATTACGGGATGCTGTCAAACAGCAGGACTTCCCCTTTAAGACCATCCCGCTTCACAGAGATCCAAGAAGATTATTTCATAATTGCTACCGGATGAACAGGATAGCCCACTGGTCCGATGTTGTTCATTTTCAGAAATGCGCCAACTTTGCAGCTGTTCCGGCTGCCCTGGCGGCCTATATACAGAGAAAACCCCTTCATTACGACTGGGATGACTGGGAGCAGGCTATCTTTGAAAAAGACAACCATAATCCCATCGGTTCCTGGGTCTATTTCAACCAGATGGAGAAACATCTGCTTAAAGTCGTCGATACCCTGTCGGTGGCAAGCAAGGGCCTTCAGGAACTGACCGACAAGTGGCGATTTCCCCGGGAACGTACCTTTTTTATTCCAGTGGGAGCGGATATGGAGGTTTTTTCTCCCGATGTTGACCCCAGTGAGATCCGGCACCGCTTCCAGCTCGATAAGAAAATCGTCCTCTATCAGGGACAGCTGAGCGGCTCCAATTATGTTCACCTGTTTCTGCAGGCAGCCCAAAAAGTCGTCAGCAACAGGGATGATGTTCAGGTTGTTGTGGTTGGCGGCGGCGACAAGCTGAACAATGCAAAACTGAAATGTGCGGAGCTTGGTATCAATGATAAGGTCCTGTTCACCAATAAAGTTCCCCATCATGTGGTGCCGCAATATATCGCTGCAGCCGATGTTGTGGTGGCTACCTTTGAGAACAACTCACAGGTAAAGTGCAAAAGTCCATTAAAAGTGGTTGAATATATGGCATCGGGCAAAGCGATTGTC
>CAZLGM010000160.1:0-7852 GCA_964558875.1 uncultured Desulfocapsaceae bacterium | reverse complement strand
CTGCCAGCACAAGCAGGACAAGGGAGAGAAGTTGAAAGCCCAGCCCATACTCCATGAGGGTGGCGGACAGCCATATCTCGCTCTCGAGCTTGATCTGCTGTTCTGAGTCGGATGATACATCCCATGAACGCAGCACCCGAAAAGCTGTACGCATGGCCAGCAGGCCAAGAATCAGAGCAAAAAATGTACAGAAAGAAAGGGCAATGGACCAGGAGTTGAGAAGCATTCGTTACTCCTCGACAGTGTCGACTACTCTGCCGTCCAGAATCTCAACAATACGATCAACACCTTCATGTTCCGCCACCAGTGGATCATGGGAGGTCAGTACAATGGTTTTCCCTTCATGCTTCAGATCATTCATCATCCGCATGAAATCATGGCTCAGTCTGGTGTCAAGATGGGCCGTGGGTTCATCGGCAAGGATGATGGGCGGATCATTGATGAGCGCCCGGACGATGGCCACCCGCTGCAGCTCCCCGCCTGAAATCTGATCTGCCGGAAACCGGCTTCTGTGATCTATCCCGAACTTCTTCAACAACCCTTCAGCGCGGCGCCTGCATTCACCGGGAGCAATACCCATCGGCAACAACGGCAGTACAACGTTATCCATTACACTGAGCTCTGGCAGAATGTTGAACCGCTGGAAAATAAAGCCAATGGTTTCCCGTCGATGCAGGGTCAAAAAACGATCAGGGAGACGGGAGAGTTTTCTGCCGGCAATGGCGGCCCTGCCACTGGTCGGCGGAAAAACGCAGCCGATAATACCCAGCAGAGTCGATTTGCCGGAACCACTCGGCCCCCTCAAACAGACCATCGATCCTTGCCCTACACTGAAAGTGATATCATACAAAGCCTGTACTTCGTTGGGCTGACGCTGATTATATATCTTATTGACCGCTTCGAGTTCAATCTGCATCTAAATCACCGAATCGGGACGAACAATTGCCGAGCGCCAGGCCGGAACAACAGTCGCTCCAAGATAGGGAACTACGGAGAAGGAAAAGACAAGAAGGATATCGGTCAGGGATAACACCGGCACCAGGCTGTAGGAAGGCTTCAGTACGGACCAGCCAAGCAGAACCGGGCTGAACAGAACACCATCATACCAGGATACATGGATCCAGGCCAGTGTGTAGCCAACAATGAAAGACAGCCCTGAAACCACACACGATTCAAAAAACCGAATGGTCATGATATCGCTGGTCTGCCAACCGAGAATTTTAAGAATGCCAACTTCTTTTTTCTCTTCCTGAGACAATCCGGAAGCCTTGTCCCAGGCGAGAATGACAAAGGCTGCCAGCGAAGCAATCAGACAAATGGAACCGAAACCGGAGCGCCAACTGAACACCACCTGGTAGGTCTTGCCAATCTGGGCTTTGGTGATAATCCTGACACCCGGGAGTAGATCACCAATCTTTCTGGCGATGGTATCGATCTCGCATGCATTTCCTACCTGAATCATCAAGTCGGTCACCTCGCCCTCGGCCATCGCAAACAGATTCCTGGCATCGTCAATGGACATGATAATCAGATCATCACTGACAAGAGCCGTTTCAGAGCTGAACACACCGACTTTCTTAAAGGAAGCCATGGACAGGTCAGGCCGGAACAGGGAAAAACTCTGCCTGGTGCCAAGATCCAGATTCCTTAGAACAGACGGACCCAGCACCACTTCCCCATTTGAGCCGACAGTGGGAAACCGGCCGTGGGCCAGAGAAAGATTGAGCTGTTTGTCCGCTTTGATCCGGCTAAAGTCAAGGCCAAGAACCGTATAATTGGCTCCGTTTTTCTCATCAAAATAATATCCCCAGATCCGTCCGCTTTTCTTTCTAATGCCAAAGAGCTTATCCAGTTTTTTCAATGAGAGTTTTGATATGGGTACCTGACGACCGGCTTCCATCTGCTGAACGGTTATATCCGGCACGCTAGTGAGGATATTATCGGCAGACTGTGTCAACGCTCCGGTTACCAACTGAAAAGAGGCCAGTAGAAAAATAACAGCCGCAAATACCAGAAAAATGCCGCCGTTCTTCAGTTTCCTCCGGACCAGGGAGGAAAGCGCATAATCGAGGATATTGAGCTGCTTTTGTACAATGGATTGCGACATTATTACTTTACGGGATACCAGAATGAGCCGGTGGGGAAATGTTCGATACTGCCGGGATGATCCATAAAGGGAGCCATGGTATCACTGACAGCCGGGTGGCGGGTATACCTGGCCTCGGTGGAAACGGCAAGATCGGATAAGCCAAAGGTTGCCACAACCTGACGCATAATCCCCTGATCCTTTGAATGGGCCGCGAACTCTTTTTGAGCACTTAGATAGAGATACCCATCCACACTCAGCAGCAGAACAAGCAGAAAAAATAAGAAATAGGATGGACGCATGAAATAGCTTATTTATGGGATTTCATGGTCTGTCCCTGTCGTTTTGAATTAACGAGTTCAAGGGTAATCTCTTCAAAACGGAGAATCTTCTTTCCCTTATGATCCTTTAAAAAGTTGTCCGCCGCAGCTTGAGAGTCAAAGGGGATGAACTCATGCCCCATGGGACCGTAGACATCGCTGCCGATAACATAATACGATTTTCGGCCGTTTATCCATTCCATAGAATAGTAGTCTTTTACCCAGATTTCACTGTCTATTGTCGATCCACTGCCGCCATAGCGGGCAGGTTCGAAATAAAAGGCGAGCATGTCTTTTGCGCCGTCAAACATGGACACTGCGCCGTCCTTATTTATAATCTGGGTAATCCAGGGCTGGTATTTGGCAACAAACATCCCGCAGACCGGGCAACGCTCCTTTCTGTCGATCTTTTCAACCGGATCTGCAACTGCAGTAGCACTGACAATTCCGGTGACAAAGACTGAACAAATAAGGACAAATAACAGTTTTTTCTTCATACCATTTCCTTTTGATAAAAACGAAAAAAAAACGCTTTCCCAACAGGTTGTAGAATCTTAATTGAGGAATTTACCTACCAGTTCCTTCAGTTCAGCCTCTCCCACACCGCCTAAAATAGCCGCAATAATTGTCTGCTCGGGATCAATGACTACTGTTTGAGGAACAATGCGAACATTAAACAACATGGCCACCTGTTCCCCTTTTTCCATAATGACTGGAAAGGGAATCTCAAGATCTTTGATAAAATCTTTCACCACATCGGCTGATTCTTTTCCCGTATTAATATAAACGACTTTAAGTCCTTTATCCTTATATTTGTCGAAATAGCGGTTGAAGACAGGTGTGTCTGCCCGGCAATACTTGCATTCAGTATCCCAGAACCTGAGAATGACCGGATTTCCCTTCCAACCACCAAGATGGATCAATTGTTCATCCATTGACATAACCCTAAAATCCGGGGCCTTATCGCCAATCTGCAACCGCGGCTTTTTCTCCTCACCACAGCCCAATAATAAACCGCAAATAACAACAAGAATCGGTAATAGAAGATAGATCCGTTTCCATTTCGCTTTTGACCCCATTCTATTCCTCCTCAATAACTCCGTTTCTCATTTTCAGTATTCTTGCATTCTCCTGGCTGTTTGCCAGATCGCTATTATGGGTGACGACAACAAATGTCATCCCCTTTTTATGAAACGATTTGAAGAATTCAAGGATCTCGCCCTCGGTTTCCTCATCCAGATCA
Source organism: uncultured Desulfocapsaceae bacterium (assembly GCA_964558875.1). Classification (GTDB taxonomy): domain Bacteria; phylum Desulfobacterota; class Desulfobulbia; order Desulfobulbales; family Desulfocapsaceae; genus CAZLGM01. The sequence goes on along the minus strand of CAZLGM010000160.1, from coordinate 4,203 downwards.
CCCGTCGGCTCATCGGCCAGAATAATCTCCGGCTCGTTGATAAACGCCCGAGCTATGGCAATCCGTCTTTGCTGACCGCCGGAGAGGTGCGCGGGAAAGCTGTTCTTCTTATCGCCAAGACCGACCGCTAAAAGCAGTTCTTCCGCCCTTTTTCTGCCCTCTTCTTTTGAAACGCCAAAACTTAGCGGTAACAGCAGATTTTCAAGCGCGGTCAAGGTCGGGATGAGACTGGCAAACTGAAAAACAAAACCAATAGTTGAGTTACGAACCTCAGAAACCTGCTTATCATCACCTTTCCAGGACTCTTTTCCGTTGATCAAGACTCTTCCCGAATCCGGATTGGTCAGTCCGCCGATAAGACTGAGCAATGTTGTTTTTCCAGAACCTGAATGACCAAGAATTGTAACAAAATCACCCTGGTTGATCTTGAGATTGACCAGATCTGCGGCACGAACCTCTTTACCGTCTGCCATGTATGTTTTACATAAATCCTGGCACTCTATTATCACGTGGGACTCCTTTCAATTATATACTCAAAAACATTTTCATTCCCATGATCAACTCAAGTCGAATTATCGGGAAGAGCTCTTTTTTTCTTGTTGATTAAATACAAACTTTCGCATTGTATTCAACCGGACTTATAATTACACGACTAAAATCACCCGAGAATTTCAACCAGCCAACAACTACCACACAGTGGCACCAAAAGTCAACTATTGTCTCAAATGCAATAATAGTGTATATGCCTACATTGTATCCATAATTGTATACTATCAGGAAAACACCTTTGTCCGTACCGGATAACTATCACAATATTGCTGACTTGAGACGCCACATTCATTTAACTGAGCACACCATAATTCCTTCACATTCATTTTCCGGACGTGCAAACCGGAGAAAGGACTGTTTTTACAGTTGCTGCGAAGGATTTTTATTTCAACACAGGAGAAGAACATGAAACCAGCACAGAAAGGACTAAAGACATCTCTCTTTGCCTCGGCACTCGCTCTCTCATTTGCGATCGGCGGTACAGCGATGGCTGACAAGTATGAGGCCCGGATGCTTGTTGCCGGTATGGGCGGCCACTTTGCCGATGCAACAGTCACAATCGAACCGGGAAAACAGAATCCCATTACCGTTACAGAATTGGAGAAGATCGATATCGGCGACGGTGAAACCCACCCGACCCACGATGCCCGTATCGATTACAAGGATCGGAACATCATGTACTGGTCAACTTACAAGCTCGATCCTGAGGAGGGTGATAAAACCCATGTGGGAAAAAGCGATCTAACCACCGGTGAAGTTATCATGGATACCCCGGTCGATACACCAGCTCCTGTTTTGAACAGTGCTAAAATGTACTGTGCTTCAGGACAGACACCCGGCTACTTCTTTCCCATTTCCATGTCTAATCCGGGTTATATCACGGTTGTCGATAAAAAGGACATGTCGGTGAAGCATCAGGTTTTTGTGGAAGGCACCGATGCCGATTTCAAAAAGCCGTATAAATACATGCACGGCGTGACTTCCCCCGACATGAAAGAAATGTTCATCACCATGAACGAGTCCGACACACCGGGCAAAGCATACGGCACGACTACTGGAAAGATGCATATGGCCGTTCTCGATGCCAAAGCGCTGGAACAGGGGAAAGTGAAAGTACTGAGGAAAGGAACAGCCAACGGCAATAAGAAATCGACTATCTCTTTCCGGCAGTACTACTCCAACGATGGCAAATATATTGCCAACGCCACCGGCGATATTCTTTTTATCATCGATGCCAAGACCTTAAAGGTTCTTGATGCTGAAACACTTGGACCTCTGGAGCAGATCCATGATTCCATTTTCACTCCCGATGATAAATATGTTATCGTCACTTCCCGTACCAAGCGGATTAAGGCAGGCGTTACTCCGGCCGATCCGAAGAAGCCGACCAGCGATGAATTTCTTATGGATGGAACGCTTATGATCTATGATATGAAAGCCGGTAAATTTATTGGCAACCAAGCTTCCGTTTGTCTCGGTTGTCACGATGATGAGCTTGGAACGGAAGATGATGCCGTTCATGCCGTTCTCTGTGGTCTGGACGCCAACTGGAAATAAAAACCGTTTCTTTTAAACGACAGGGAGCCACTTTGCGCTCCCTGTCGTTTTTTTTGCCACCCATGATGAAGACAACCCGCCTCAGTATCGGACAAATTGCTTTTAGAAATGTTGTCCGCAAGCTCTTTCGCAACATTATTTTGCTTTTTGCCGTCTCTGGTCTTGTCGGGCTGCTTGTCTTTGCTATCCTGTTTAACACCATTATCACTGAAGACATCGAATCCGCCTCCAGGCGTTTGGGCGCTGATATTGTGATAGTGCCTGGAGAGGCCCAGGATGTTGCCGAAGAGTTCATCCTGGAGAGTAAAAAGAAAACCTTTTATATGGATCGATTCTTAATTGATGCGCTGGGGACCCTACCGGAAATCGAACGGATCAACAGTCACACTTACCTGTCCACGCTTGATGCCGGCTGCTGTTCAATCGATGAAGGTCAGGTCATTGTCATCGATTCCGAAAGCGATTTTGTGGTCAAACCGTGGCTTGCCGAAGGCAGTCCCCAGCAACTGGAAAAGGGCAGTATTTATGTGGGCAACTATGTCCATGAGTTTCTTGGTCTGATTGATACCGCTTCTCTCTTTGGAAAGGGAGTCAAGGTTGTCGGCCACCTTGAATATACCGGTACAGGGTTGGACCATGGCATTTTCATCCGCCAGGATGATATCGATCAGGTTTCAGCAGAAGCACTCGGTGACTATCAGAAAGGCACCATTTCCATTATTTTTATCAAGGCCGGGGATGGTGTTGATATTAACGAGCTGGTTGCCAAGATCAGAAACATTAATCCAACCATCGGCATTATGACAAGAGGTTCAATCGGGGCCGATGTCAGGCATACGCTGGCCGATATCATGAGAGTCTTCACCGTCACCATTATCATCTCTACAGGGCTGGCTACTCTGCTTGCCTGGTCCACCTTTTCCGCCATGGCCAATGAACGGCAGAGAGAAGTCGGTATTCTCCGGGCAATCGGTGCCAGGCGTCTGCATATTTTTACGATCTTTTTGAGTGAAGCATTTTTAATTTCCCTGATCGGTGGAATTCTGGGAGTATTTTTAGGACATTACCTGATCCATTATCTCGCCGACGACTTCCACCTGATAAGCCGGCTCGATGCAATTTCTACCCTTTCGTTGAAGGGAATAGTTACCAGCTTTCTAGGTATCATCGGCGGTATCCTCATCTGCATTGGCGGTGCTCTTTTCCCCATTATCCGCCTTGCGCAGCTTGAACCGCTTGAAGCCATGAAACAGGAGTAAAGCACCACTAAGCCAGTCTTATACTTCTCTCCCTTCTTAACAATACTCCTACAATAGGGAAGCACACCCTTCATAACCTTTCGTTTTTGTACAAAATAAAAAAAAACAAAAAAAATGTTGACAACCAGCTGCCACACCGTGGTATAGTGGCTCCATGGATACCACTGTGTGGCATCATTAATTCCTCTCACTCCAACAAACCGTGTACTCATGGAAAGCGATGAATTCTCCTTTTTCAGGAAAAAGCTGGGAAAAACCCAAAAAGAGCTGGCAGAACTACTGGGGACTTCGCTTAAGGCTGTTTCCAGTTACGAACAGGGGTGGCGATCGGTTCCAGCTCATGTTGAGAGGCAAATCTATTTTCTAGTTTCGAGAAAATACAATCAAAAGAAAATCAATAAAAAGTGCTGGGATATAAAAAAGTGCCCGGAACAAAAGAAGAAAAAATGCCCTGCATGGGAATTCCAATCCGGGTCTCTCTGCTGGTTTATCAATGGGACAATCTGCGGTTGTGCATCGAAATCTGACTGGAAAGAAAAAATAGCGATCTGCCGGGAATGTGAAGTCATGGCAGAGATCTTTGAGGATTACCAAAAACCGGAAAAACCGGAAAAATAAACACCTTCATCAAAAGGTGTTTAATAGCAGGTCATCAAGCAGGAACGTGCAGAGTTAAAGCTGCTTGATCACCCAATGAGTAAAAAGAACTAGGAGGAACACATGAAAATGAACAAGAAATTTTGCTTATCCGTCGCTGGTGCCGCCGCGCTCACATTTGGCGTCATGGGAAGCCAGTCCGTCATGGCAAAAAGCTACGAATCAACATTTTACGTAGCCG
>CAZLGM010000159.1:0-7872 GCA_964558875.1 uncultured Desulfocapsaceae bacterium | reverse complement strand
TTGTCGCTTGAAAAGGCTGTGTTTTTCTAGTTAATTTTTCAAGGAACCCTTTAGTGAAATGTGAAAAAGATTTCATTGCCTTTGTGTATGAAACGATATATGGATACTATCGAATCAAAATGAAACGTAAAATTTTTGTTTTCGAATCGACATACCACTGCTTCACGCTATGGCTGAAACCGATTTTTTTCACCTCATTGCCACAGAGGAACTGCTCAACGGTATCCCCCACGGGATCGCCATTCTGGATTCAGATTTCTGCCTCGTAGCCATGAACAGTTACCTCGAAGCAGTAACCGGATACGGACAGGGAGTTGCCGGAGGAACCTATGGCGAATTCGTCCTCCGTTCCAGAATAAATCAAAAAGACAACCTGTTTGCGCAAGTATTTGAGACGGGAGAACCGATCTCCGTTGAAGGGGATATCATTAACCGCCAACGAAAAAAGATCCCAGCCCAATTCACCATTACCCGTATCCATGACCAAAGCTCAAATCCTTTAGGTCTGTTGCTTGTTCTTGAAGACATCTCACTTTTCAAAGATAGAAATAACAAAGACCAGGGATCACTTTCCGGCTCCGAAATACTCGGTCACAGCCCTCAGATCGAAAAAGTGTTTGAACTGATGCCGATCTTCGCCCGTACCGATGCCTCTGTTCTGATCACAGGTGAAACCGGCACCGGCAAGGACCTGGTAGCCGAAAATCTTCATAAGATGTCACAGCGCGGCCGTAAACCGTTTATCAAGGTGAACTGTGGCGCCCTGCCTGAAACACTGCTCGAATCTGAACTGTTCGGCCATGTCAAGGGTGCCTTTACCGGGGCTGTGAAGGATAATGTCGGCATGTTTCGCCTTGCGCATGGCGGCACCATCTTTTTAACTGAGATCGGTGATCTGTCACTTCCACTACAGGTCAAGCTGCTCTCCGTTCTGGATGACCAGGAGTTTTTTCCGGTGGGCGGCAATAAAAAAGTCAAAGTCGATGTGCGCGTTATCGCCGCAACCCACCGATCATTAAGAGATGAGGTACAAGCGGGTAACTTCAGGGAAGATCTTTTTTATCGCCTGAACGTTCTTCGGATGCACCTGCCGCCCCTGCGAGAGCGACACGGAGATATTAATCTGCTGCTCGATCACTTTGTTAAAAAATTGAATGGAACCAGTGAAAAAACCGTTAAAGGATTCACCCAAAAAGCATTACGCGTTCTATGTGATTATCAATATCCCGGTAATGTGAGAGAACTGAGAAATATTGCCGAATATTGCGTCAACCTCTGCCAGAAGGGAACTGTCAGTCTAAGGGATCTGCCTAAATATGTCTTTGATCCCGTTGAGCTTCCTTCCCGGGCATCCCGGTCAAGTACCAATACTCGTTCAGACACTGTGGAGGAACCGACAAAGGAAACAGGATGGGCAAAGGTTGAAAAGCAGATGATCATTGACGCCCTGCGTGAGACAAGCGGCAATCGAACCAAGGCTGCAAAACATCTGGGTTGGGGCAGAACAACCCTCTGGAGAAAACTTCGTAAGTATCAGCTGGACTGAACCCTGAATCCGTGACGAAATTTGTCGTTTCTATCAATAAGCTTTTGATATACTGGAAATTAATCGATATTGACACATTAACCCTGTAAAATAACTCGCCCTTTAGGGCATCCGCCAGCACTGCATCTTGGTTCGGTTTAACCTGCCGATATAGTTCACTATTATCAGCAGGTTAAATCGAACAAAGCTACAGCACTATCGAATGCTCACGGATTCAGGCAACTGAAAGAAAATGAAAATCCTCATTACCACCAGGGGAGACTATGTTTCTCCCCGCTTCGACCAGAGCACCGAGGTAGTGATCGGCATCTGCTATGATGAGCAGCTGCTTGAAGACCCTCATTCCATCCTCATTTCAGGAGAATCCGCTGAGACAATCTGTGATATCGCTCTTCACGAGAAAGTGGCAACCGTTATATGCGGAGGAATAGAAGATCAACATTATCAATTTTTAAACTGGAAAAAAATCAGGGTTATCGATTCAGTTATCGGACCCTATGGTGATATTCTGAAACTGGCTGTTCACAACCGTCTTCAGCCGGGAACCATATTACCGGGAGTTGTTTCCAGAGAGGTAGTGCCGTGAGAAGACGAGCCAGACAGTTATTTTCAAAATTTATCCCCGCTCCGCCCGAAGATATTGAAAGCGGCGCGGCTCTTGACAAGAACTACAAGACCTTCTCCCGGGGACTGCTCGTCCTGCTGACGGTTCTGGTTCTTCTGCCTTCGTTGATTATCTCGGTACTTTCTCATTATCAGTACCAGAAGTTGTTGCATTATGACGAACTCTCCACTTTCACCGAACATCTTGATCAATCCCGTGATCAGGTCGATCAGTTCTTTTCCGAGCGAAGATCGCTGGTCAAGTTTATTTCCAACAGTAATAGATATCAGCAATTGACGGCTCCAGGCAGGCTTGAGGAACTGCTTGAAAGATTGAAGGATGATTATCCGGAAATCAGTGATTTGGAAATCATTGACGGTCACGGTATGGTTGCCGCTCAGGCTGGAATGAACAGCCAACAGGGCGCGGTCTATACCGAGCAACCCTGGTATCGGAACACCATCAGACAAGATGAAACCATTGCTTTCTTTCTGGCGGGAAATTCCAACCCTTCCTATTTTGGTATTACCATCTCCAGGGCTGAAAAACAGAGTAATACATCCTGGATGATTCGAGCCAGGATCAGCGATACCGGGGTACGGCGGATAATCGAAACCACCGGAACGGCCTTGTTTGATGACATCTTCATTGTCAATGAAAAAAGCAAAGTGCTGACTGCGCCATTCAAATATGGGGTTATTGGCCAGGGGAATCCGCTTGCAAACATGGAAGAAGTATCCGATTCCATCCTGGTCGAACTGCTCTCAGAGCAGGCAGAAACTTTTGATAATGATGGGCAGATCACTGTCAGACAGCCAAACAGCGGCCTGCAGATTGTGGAAGCGTCTTTTGGTCTACCCGATACACCTTTTCGGCTCATTATGGCCAAAGAGATGAACAAACTCTCAAAAGCTCAATTCTCCATCCGCATCAAACTGATCGCCATTTTCGTTACCTGCACAATCGTAGCTATTCTTATCATCCTGGAGATAAGCAAGGGCATTACGAGACACATTAAGGAGTCGGACAAAAAGCGGCAGCTTTTTCTGGCAGAGGTGGAGCACTCAAACAAGCTGGCCTCCATCGGCAGACTCGCTGCCGGTGTCGCCCATGAGATCAACAATCCCCTGTCGATCATCAACCAGAAAGCCGGACTCGTTCAGGATTTTATTGAAATGAGTGAGGAATTCACCCACAGAAAAACCATCATGGATACACTGGATGGGATACAGGATAGTGTTTTGCGCTGCAAAACCATAACCCATCGACTCCTCGGTTTCGCCAGGCAGGAAGACGTTCATACGGAGCTGCTTGACATCAATGTTATTTTGCGTGAAGTCATCGATTTTCTTGCCAAAGAGGCTACCTACGCTCAAATCCGCATCGATTTTGACCTTGACGAGACTGTCCCGACGATTCTCTGTGACCGTACGCAACTGCAGCAGATATTTCTCAATATCACCTCAAACGCCATTGATGCCATCGGCTCCAATGGGCGGATCATTTTAGCCACCAGCCAGATCGACGATGATAATATCATGGTGAGCATTACCGATGATGGTCCTGGGATAAGCGAGGAAGTCAAAAAACATATTTTCGATCCGTTTTTTACCACAAAAGAAACCGGAAAAGGAACAGGTCTCGGCCTGTCCATTACCTACGGGCTTATCCAGAAGCTCGGAGGTGAAATAGACGTTATCTCGGAAGTCGGTAAAGGAACGACTTTTGAAATCACCCTTTCAATTATATAAAATCCAATGAACACACCACCGATCAAATCAAAACTGCTTATTATTGATGATGAAGTTGAGTACGCATCCACTATCTGTCAGAGGCTGCAACTGCGAGGCATCGATATCACTGATGCCTACAGCGGTACCGATGGGCTGGCCAAGCTCAAGGAGATCAACCCGGACATTGTTATCCTTGATCTTAAGATGCCCGACATGAACGGCCTGGACGCTCTTGTCGCAATAAAGGAATATAATTCCGACATTAAAGTCATTATGGTTACCGGACATGGTTCCGCTGCCGCAGGCTTACAGGCCATGCGCAAAGGCGCTTTCGACTACATCATGAAACCGTTCAAGCTTGCCGTACTGCTTGAAAAATTGGAAGCTGCCGAAAAACCCGATGACAATGATTAAGGTGTCTTATGGACGACGAACTTGAAAAGACAATCCGCCATGAACAGTTGGAGTCTCTGGGAAGGATCTTGGCCGGCTTCTCCCACGACATGAAGAATCATCTGGGAATCATCAGGGAATCAAACGGCCTGATGGAGGACCTGATTGCTATGGGCGCCCTCAGTGATGATCCACAAATGGCTGAGAGGTTCCAAAAGCTAATTGCGACCATCGAAAAAAAGGTCGTCGAATCCGCTGAAATGTTTAAGAACCTCAGCAATTTTGCCCACCGCTCCGACACGCCGCGGTCCACTTTTGATCTCAACGATCTCCTTCGAGAAGCATTGACATTCCTTAGCCGTTTTGCCCGGCTGAAGCAGGTCAAGTTATCCTTTGAACCTCAAGAGGATATACCATCGCTCTACAATGACCCTTCTCTGCTTCATCATATTATCTACAGGTTGTTTATGACCTGCCTGGAATCTCTTCAAGCCGGAAATGAACTGAGCATCATCACTGCCCGATATCAGGCAACTGTCCAAGTCATTTTCCGTATGGATTGCAATCTGGAGACCGATCCCGAATCGCTGTTTCCCCCATCCCTTCAGACCGCTGCTGGAAAACTGCGCACCACTATAACAGTTGATCATAGCTCCGGTAATCAATCTGATATCGTACTCACTCTTCCCGCTGAGCTTAAATAGTCTGAAACATAGCAAACAATAAGGAGTTAAGAGAAAAACCTCTTAACTCCTTATTATTTTGGCGAGGCCGACGAGATTATCAGGAAGAAGGTTAAGAGATACTATCCTTTACACAGCGAACTCTACCACTAGATTTTCTAACAATTATATGCTACACTCAATTGTTTGTTAAGAATGTTTGATCCCTCAGATATTCCACAACAAACAAAAGTGCACCTATATGACAGGCAGTATTATACGGATTCCGTATAATAACTTAACTTTTTTCTTTAATTTCTTGTTATTACAGTGAATAATTTATTAATAATCCAGCAAACCTGGAACAAATAGTGTTAATAATGATATTTTGATCGGAAAATACGGAATCCGTATATAAACAAGTTAGTAAATGAAATTTAAAATCTATGCTGTCTAAAACATTAGAAAATTACGCCAAAGATCATGACAAAATTGATTCACTTAATGAGATATTGGATGCTCATAAAAAGCATGATGAGTTTTTCATATTAAAGACTTCAACACCTAATGAATTAAAGGGAATCACTGATCAGAAAAAACTCTTTGGCTGCAATACAGTAAGATATATTCAATTACTGCTCTATCGGTCTAAGACTTTAATAGAAGGAAGTATTTCCTCTTTAAATTGTAATTGTGCTTTATCTTCTATCTTGTCTGTCAGGTCACATTTTGAAACAACAGGGAGCATGGCTTTTCTCCTTAGAAGATTAACAAGTTATTACAAGGGAAATATAGAGTTCGAAAGATTGAATAGTGATTTGAAAAGTCTTTCTTTAGGGGCCACAACTCTTAAAATGCCTGAAGTACCAACCCCTGTTCAAGTTATGAATCTAATTGATTCAACAGACGAATATCTGAGTAAAGTTTTATTAAAAGGGCAAGAGGCACCAAAAAAAATGTTTCGTGAATTATATGAAGATTTATGCGAATTTTGCCACCCAAACTTTCACGGTATTGCAAGTGGATCTGAGATTAATCATGCAGAAAAATCTATAATTTACCAACAAACTGGCAAGATTTCCAAAGTTGAGTTTACCTTCTTCTTTCATATTGGGATGTCAATTGTACTTTTTCTTCATAGTTACGAAGAAATCTTAAAATTAATAGAAAAAAAAGAGATAATGCCTGTAATAACATATAAATAAAGCACCAACCAGCCGTTCGAGCTGACTCGCTGAAGCTCGCTGCTCAACTAAACGTTAGCAACAAAATAGAATGATCAACCCAGAGATTTTAAAAAGAATAACGTATTCAAAATTTCTCTTGCTACAAGGTCATGAGAGCTTGAGAAGTTCAACTCCAATTGCTGATGGAGTATCTGTCTCACTGTATCAAGATGCAGCAGAAATGTTATTACGTTCAGTTGCCGAACATTTTGATGCTGATGTAAAACCAAGGACATCTTTTGATGAAATTTTCAATAAGATTGAAAATGCAAAAAACAATAAAAAAAATGTGACAATATCTTCAAAAATTGCAATTACACAATTAAATAAATCAAGAGTGAATTTCAAGCATCATGGATTGCTTCCAAGGCATGAAGATGCACAAAAGTTTAGCCATGATATAGAAGTTTTTTTCCAAAGAACTGTTGAAGAATTCTTTGAGCTAACCTACGAAGATATATCATTAGCTGATGTGATAAAAAATGATAGGATAAAAAATCATCTCAAACTAGCTGAAAAGAACTTTTATGAAAATATGTTTTCAGAGTCTATTCTCAATTCTGCAAAAGGGTTTCACTTAGTACTAGATAAAATCTCATTTGAAAACATAGGCGGAACTTACAATCCATTCATCGATTACGAAAATAGACAGTTGTCTAGAGTGTTAGTAGATATTAGAGAATCATTAATAGAACATGAAAAACGGCTTATCATATTGAAATATGGAATAGATCTTACTGATTACACGCATTTCAACCATGTAACCCCAGTTATAAAGTTGTCTGCCGCAAATACATTTCATTCTGAACATTTCACAGAAGAAAAAAAAGATACGTTGGAAGTGAATGCAAAGTTTTGCCTTAACTTCGCAATACAATCTGCTATTAAAGTTGAGCAGAGAAGGCACATTGAGAGACGGCTTTATGAAGAAAGGTACGAAAGGGAATTTGTTGTAATTAGTCCTTCTGAAATAATTGTTTACCCAATTGATATAAATAAACAAGAACAACATCAGATACAGCAGGAAGTTTTAAGAGTTGCATCTGAAGGTGATACTTTAATTGGGAATCACCCCCACTTTGATAAAGCAAATTATGTGGCAATTGTACATGATGGTGATGTTGCATATATTTCTAAAGAATCTGTAAAACAGAGGAAATAATTTCGCTAACAATGCAATTCATCTGAAATCAAGAGGGCGGTCGAATAGGGTACATCTCGTTACGCTCAACGTTTATAGCTGTTTTAGCCATCACTCTATGCACTCTTGTTTCAGCTGATTGCGGTCGTTATGCTTTTAAAAACAAGAAGCATGTTAGAAGAAGATTGGCCTGCGGTATCTCGAATATACGAAGATGGAATCTACACGGGCATTGCCACCTTTGAAGTCTCTCCCCCAACGGAAAGGGCAGAATGGATTTCTAAGCGCTTGCCCGATTGCTGCATCGTTTGTGAAGATGCTGAGCAGATTTTAGGCTGGGCGGCACTGTCACGTGTTTCGTCACGCTGTGTCTATAGCGGCGTGACTGAAGTCAGTGTATACGTGGCTGAGGTTCATCGCAGAAAAGGAGTTGGTAGTAACTTGCTCACGGAACTAATCTCCCTATCGGAGCAGCATGGCATTTGGACTCTCCAAGCCCAGATATTTCCAGAGAATAAAATCAGCATAGAATTGCACAAGAAACAAGGCTTCGAAATAGTCGGTACT
>CAZLGM010000158.1:0-7897 GCA_964558875.1 uncultured Desulfocapsaceae bacterium | reverse complement strand
TCAAAGCCTTTCTTGTACCACTGATGCTCGGGACGTGCAAGAACCGCGTCAACTTCTTTCTTGAACATAGCTTCTTTGCCTTTCTTCTTGGCAAGCTTCATCAGCTCCGGCAGGAAATGATAATAGAAGTTCTCGGCGATATCGTACATACCGTGCCAGTGTGTATAGTCTGGTCCCATCATAGAAGCACCGTGACGAGCACGACGTCCCTCATGATGCCACAGTTCCCACCAGTACCAACCAAGCTTGGTGTGGAAGGTTGATCCGTGTACCAGGCCTTCTTTCTTAGCCATTTTGTACAGCATCTGGGTCGGCTTGGCGAACTTCTCATTGTAGGTGACAACGAGTGCGTCAAACTGCTTGTAGAAGCTCTCTACCTTCTGAACACCGTGACACTGCTTACAAACGCCCTGCATGGCCTTACGACGCTGTTCCCAGGAGATTACTTTAACAGCTTCTTTCTCGGCAGGAACTTTCTTCCACTTACCATCAACCATCTTGAACTCTTTGTACTTGATGGTAGAACCAGGCTGAGGCGGAATGTCACCAACGATGTCTTTTACAGTACCGTCACCGAACTCAACACGATTGAGCTTCTTGGAGATCTTGGCACGCAGGTTCCAGGAAATCCTGTCGCCAACGTTGTGGGTGTTCTGAACAACAGCACCGTTTGACGCTACATAAGCACCCATATGACAGGTAGAGCAGGTCGGAGCGGTGTAGTAGTCTTTACCAAGAATCCACTTTCCAGCCTTGAGGATATTCATGGCGTTCATGCCGGGTCCTTTAATGGCAGCATTGTAAGCAATACCATGCTTGGACTCGTTATAGATCTCAATCTGCGGATGGTCAGGACCGATGTGACATTTACCACAGTTCTCGGGCTGACGGGCAACGGAAGCACGGAAAGAGTGCTTGCCGTGACAGGAGTTACATACACCTGCAAAACCGTCAGGATTCAGACGACCCATACCGGAGTTGGGATAGGTCATCGGATCGAACATAACAGCGCCGAACTCATTCTTCAGAGTCTTACCGGACTTGTCTTTCAAGACGGTCAGGTTAGATCCGTGACACTGCCAGCAGCCGTTAGCCGCATCTGCCTTGTCTTCCATTGAGCAAATTACTTCACCCAGTACGTTGTCCAGAGAGGCCATGATCTGACCAGCGGCAGCGTGATGGGAGTTCTGCTGTTCTTTTACTTCTCTCTCATGACAGTAACCACAGTCTTTCGGAGAAAGAGCTGTCTTGATGAAAGCACCTTCGTGCTCATAACCGAGGATGTCACCCTTCTCGGCAGCGTGACAGTTATAACAGGAAACTTGACCGTCCTGAGCTGCTGCGTGAGGAGAGTTTTTCCACTGCTGTACTAAAGAGTTGTTCTCTTTGAGATGGCAGTTGACACATTTAACGTTCATCTCTTTTACCTTGGCATCTGTAACATTTGAAGATGCTTTGGTGGCTGCGAATGACGGTACCGCCATAAACAGGCCGATAACCGCCATTGTTACAACTTTTTTCCAATGATGCATAAAGCTTCCTCCAATTTTAACAATTGTTAAGTTTGCCGGCTTCTGCCGGCGGGTTAACGCACGTTACATCTTTACTTCCCTTTTTCCCTCCTTTTTTTGTTGAGTTTTATCCTATAGGAATTGTTTGTTACCTACTTGACTAAACATCTGCAACATGAACTCAGGCGGTCTCGCCAGCCTTCTTTTCATCGCTCCAGAAAGGAAATATCTTACCGAATATCCAGAGGATAATAATGGGCGCCACCATAATGATAATGGCTGCCATGATACCCTCTTTTTCAAACCACTGGGGATGAAAGACTGTTGCTCCCCGTTCGCTTTTTGACATTAACTGCCCACCAACAACAACATTCCATCTCATGAGCAGAACCTGCAGCAGGATCATGACAGAAGCTATTGGTGCAAGGATCAGCAGCACCTTGTCCTTGACTTTCACCAGACTCAAGTACATCAGCAGGAAGAAAGGAATGACAGAGAATATCTTGACCTGGAAGGTCCAGTATGAGGTATAGAGCGGCCCCCAAAGCAAAGCTTCCAGCGTATGCCAGTGGTGGGTCGACATATAGAAGTGAGAGAACACTTCAAGCATTTCGAAGACAAAATCGAGGATGAAAAAGCCCCAGAGGAACTTGATGCAGGTGCGGATACAATCCACATCCATCGGTTCGCCTTTAAACTTTTTCATTACCATATATGTCACCACAATACCGGCAATACCGGATACACAGGCCGAGAGTAAAAAGATTAACGGCATCAATGGCGTGGCCCATAGTGGATTAGCTTTTACACCACCAAAGATAAAACCGACATAGCCGTGCAGAACACATGCCATGGGAATACCTATTCCAGCCAAGAAACCGATAATCTTATGGTCCATAGCCAGAGACTTTTCACCGACATTATCGGAACCGAAAGTCAAAGCCCCGTAAAGCGTCTTCATAAAACCGGTTGATTTCCCTTTCAAGGCAACCATGGTCGGCCGATAGATAAAGAGAATTTCAAGGACCAGGACCACCATATAGGCCGAGTAAATGTAGCCGAAACCGGCCATGGCGGAGGTCGCACTGGGTGTCAGCATCATGGAAAGCGCTCTTTCCGGGCGGCCTAAATGGTTCAACAGCGGCCAGGTGGCACAGATCAGAAAGGCCAGCGCGAACAGCAATGAGAACCTGGCGATCGGTTTCAGTTCTTTCACATGAAAAACATGGTACATGGAGGAGACAATAAAAGCTCCTGCCACAATACCGGTAATATATGGATACAATACGATCATCAGGCTCCAATGAACGTGAATATCGTTGGGAAAAACAAAACTTGTCAGTTGGGTGAGTGCTTCACCTTGAGCTGCTACTGCCGCGTTCATTAGACCACCTCCCTTCTCAACCCTAAATAGTGGAGGGCTGGTTGATTCCCCATGCCCGGTTTCAGGATCGAAATAACATGAGGTTCACGTAAAAGTTTATAAACCTCAGACTTTTTGTCGGCCAGGTCTCCGAATTTCCTTGCATGGACCGGACATACACTCACACACGCCGGCAGCATTCCCTGGCGGACACGGTGATAGCACCATGTGCATTTATCCGCGGTATGCGCTTTGCTAAAATAGCGAACAGAGTATGGACAAGCCTGGATACAGTAGCCGCAGCCAACACATCGTTTGGCATCAACAAGGACAAAGCCGTCATCGGTCTTGTAGGTAGCCCCTACCGGGCAAACCTGAACACACGAGGGCTTCTGACACATATTACACAGCTTGGGGACGAAAAACGTATCCCGAACAGGGTGAGGAATATCGGTTCGAGGTTCAGTATAACCGTCTGTCCCACCATTGGGTGAATCGACATAGACATTATCATGATCATCGATGATATACCGCTCAATCCATGTTCTATAGACGCCATCGGGTACATCATATTCATTCCTGTCGGCAACGCAGCAGGAACCGCAACCGATACATTTGGTAACATCTACCACAAAAGCGAATTTTTTCTTGGTAAAGATTGTTTCCTCAGCCCGCATTCCCGGTATCTGTTCCGCAATTTCGACAGCGGATGCGGGAATAACCATTAGCAGAGATCCGGCGATGGTACCACCCATCACTTTTTTGATAAAACCACGGCGATCCCGGGCGATTTCTTCTTTTATGTCTTTCATAGACTCCATTATTTCTCCTCCTTAATGCCAAGCATTTCTTTGGCCTGCTTGACCCAGAGAAGTGGGTCATGAACATAATGGCACTGATCACAGTTGTGATCAAGGCGCACCTTTTTCTCCTCAAGATGCTGAGGCATGGCTACAACTTTAATTGACTCCTGTGGTCGTGCCTGGATAATTTTGTTATGGCATCTCAGACAGAGAGGTGTTATTTCATCGCCTCTTTTAACCGGCAGTTTGCCAATATATTTTCCATCTTTGATATGTCTGGTATAAGCGCCATGGCAGACCTCGCAGGAAACATCCTTGTGGACCCCTTTCTTATGCTGTTTTCGGATGAGATCGTGGCATTGGAAGCATGAATCATTGGTCATGTTCCGCATCGGTCTGTTCTTTTGATCTTCAATATCGCTGCCGCGATAATGACCGTACTGACCCATGGTTTTCGGCGTAAAAGCTGCGCGGGCAATAAAACCGCCCACACCTAATACGACCAGCAGAACAACCAGCCTGATCACATGGGTGTTGTACTTTGATTTATACTGCTCCGTTTCCACCAATATCTCCTCTCTCGGTTAATTAGTTATAACTGCTTTACTCCTCCAATTTGCTGCCCGAAATACCGGGCAACATAACTCAACACCTGAATGAATGCAATTTGTATTCCAATTTGTTTTTTGTTGCTTTTTAAAGGAGTTAACAAGAGGAGGGCTACGATGTGATACCGATTCGTAACGCAGCCACTTTTAGCATGCTACCTTTTGGTAACATGGATGGCGTGAGACGGTGGGGATTTGGGGTTACGGTTGGAGGGAAAGAGCAAAAGTTAACAGGAAATAACGAAAAGCAAACAGCGAACAGTTCAACACTTGCTACCTTCGGCAGGATTATAAAACTATTCGCTGTTTACTCGATTTACTATTCACCCTACTTTACACTTCTGACCGGCAGAACCCGTGCCTCGATGATGGAATTTGGATGACCCCAATCCCTACTGCCGTAGTAGTAATCGAAAATGGCAACTGTTGCTTTTTTTATATCCGATCCCCACAGGCAGGAACCGGTGATCTGAAAAAATGGAAAAATTGAGTAATCCCTTTTCGATTTCGGGTCAAAACTGTAGATGGTTGCCAGTTCATCCTGGGTTGGCATCCGCCAATCAGAAAAGCCTCCACCTGTAAATTTCTTGCAGAACTCTTTAGAGTCCTGCCAGTTAATGTCATAGCCATTGTCCCTGGCTGCCCACATGAGGCCGGTTCTGGTGTCGACTATTGTATGCTTTTCCCTAATAAATCTTTTCCCATTGGTTGCGTCTGCAGTCGCCAATGAAGCAAAGTTTACAAGAAGGACAAAAACAAAACAACCAACAGATATTGAGATTCGGTGATCATTCATGGGTTTAGAACCAGAGGTCTTCATAAATTTCCTGTGTGCGATTGATTATTTTTTTGGTTTCAAAAATGGCCGTTTCCACGTTGCCGCTGTGGTAACGTATTTCCAGAGAGGTTTTGATAGGCAGTTCAGCCGGTTTTTCCCCCTCAGAAACAATTATATCCGGATTATTCCGCCACATCTTTGCATTGGTCAACATGACCGAATCATCCGCCAACTTGCCTGTCATTGGAATTCTTTTAATCACACCATAGGTATCATCTACCAAAACCGACATTACATAGGTTTCTTTGGCATACCTGATAATAAAGGCCCTGGCATTCACTCCGACAGCCGAATGGCGATGATCGGTTTCTAGGTTTTTATATGACGAGATAATCGAATTTTCAAGTTCACCACCAATACCGCCACCCGAATGGGTTATTGCAAAAGGAGCTCCATTGGCAATTGTGTCTTTAAAGGTGATCTCGGTATAAATTTCAGGACGCCTCTCATCTGGAATGATCTTAAACGAGCCGTTAGTATCCAGAGGCTGCCACTTCCAGCCTTTAAATCCGCCCTCCGGCCATTGCCCCCCGACACAAATAAGTGTACCGTCATCCAGCAACTCAAAATAATCGGCACGACCTGACTGCCAGCTTAATGTCTTATTTGCCAATAAAGGATGGATGATCTTCTGTGCTTTTTTGTTCCATTTAATATCCTTTATTACTGTAAATCCACCATACCCAAGTCCAGTAATAACAAGTAGTCCAACAAGAGCTCGGATCAAGACTCTACGATCCGGCAGATGGGAGAGGATCTGATTGAATTTTGAAGGAGTACCTGCAGGGGCAAATTCAAATTGCAGGGCTTTACCCATTTTGTTACAGGCTACAATACAATCGGAACAGTTGGTGCATTCTGTTTCAATATGACCACCAACCATTTTGGGGTTAAGAGATAAGGTGCAGGCCGGTTCACACTTTTCATATCCTGGTTTGCAGATGCACTTATCTTCTACAAATGCCACTTTCATCCTGTTTTTATTCAGCAGTTTCGTCAGGATGATCAGGATGGACTGAGGACAGATATACCGGCACCACAGACGTTTACCGGCTAGAAATTCTACAAACAGAAGTCCAAGCAGGAACAGGTAACAAAGAGAAATGAAGTCTTGGCCGAAGTAGTACTGGAAAAACCTGGCATACCAGGCTGCTGTGGACAACTGGTTCAAAATCGGTGTGGTAGAAAAAATCAAAAAACCGATAAAACCCAGAACAAAGACAGCCAACTTGAAGTTAAAACCCGGTTTATTTAAACCAAGCCCAATACCGCCTTTTGGTAGTATCTTTGCTCTTAGTTTTTGTGCCCATTCGGAAAACAGGCCATATGGACAGATCCAGGAACAGAAAACCGTTCCCAGCGCAAAAGCAAGGATAAGCGGCAATACGGTACCAATGGTATTATCAAGTGTCGGCCAGTTGAGATTTTTTACCGTGAGTTGCAAAACCGCCAGTGGATCGGCAAGGGGAATACCGAACATATGAAAGGAAAAGAAGTTACCATAGACAAAGCTGTATCGGGACCGGTTCATATACGGTATGACGATAAAAGCGATTGCCACAAATATCTGGAAAGCGCGTCTGTAGGTATAAATCGTCGGCTTTTTCATTTATTATCCCCCTTTTTGTCTCTAGCCTGCTGAAACCGGGTCGGGGTGATGGTAATGGCATCCGCCGGGCACACATGCTCGCACAAACCGCAACCGGCGCATTCATCGGTAATAACCGGATAATCGCCTCGTTCAAGTATCATGGCCCGCCATTTAATAGGACAACGCTCATAGCAGGAACGGCATAGGAGAAACTCGGTCCAGGTATAACATTTCTTCTGATCCAGCTCGGCAATACCCATTCTCACTTCTTCAATGGGAACATCATGAAGAGCATCCGATGGACAGATCGCGCTGCAGCGCATGCAGAGATGGCAAGGGGCTTCTTTGGGGTTGATCTCCGGTGTACCTGCCAGAAAAAAATTAAAGCCGCGCCGCATTTTAATACAATCAAAAATACACACCTGGGCACATTGCCCACACTGCAGACAGCGTGAAAGGAACTCCTCTTCAGTCCTGGCACCCGGCGGCCGGAGAAATTTGTCGCTAAACATGAATTACCTCATTTATTTTTCACCTGAACCCGAGATGAA
This sequence comes from uncultured Desulfocapsaceae bacterium, assembly GCA_964558875.1. Classification (GTDB taxonomy): domain Bacteria; phylum Desulfobacterota; class Desulfobulbia; order Desulfobulbales; family Desulfocapsaceae; genus CAZLGM01. The sequence continues at coordinate 632 of CAZLGM010000158.1, read as the reverse complement.
TTAGTCTATATTGCTGCTGGTGAGCGGCATTATTCTACACATCAATACTGCCGGTCGTAACCTTGGAGAAACAACAATTCTGCAAGGTGCTGTGGATTCAGGAGAGCAGGAAAAAGAGAACAGGAGGGAATAACTTATAGTCTCAGCGTCAGGCCAACACTATACGTAAACCTGTTCTCTTTCTCCTGCCCACCTATTGCAACACCACATAGTGGGCATATGCATAAAACAACAATTTAAAAACCCGGCTGCCGAAACATCTGTCCAGCAGCCGGGTTATTTTAATTCAATGGAGATTTAGGCTTCTTCTTGAAATAATCCTTAACGGATATGTTGGACTCAAGATTACCGTCTTCGTCCATTTCATCTTCGACGGTCAGATAGGTTGTATAGACTGTCAACACACCTTCCAGTCCATCCAGGCCATCGACCGCCTGTTCCATTTTGTCGGATGGGGCTTCCACCACAACCACTACGTACTGATCTTCATGGATGCCATAGGTGGTCATTTCCTCCATTTCAGCGACCGCCTTCTCAACATCCTTCACATGATCTTTGAGTGTATGTACCAGAAGCCCTGCTATTGCCATAATTTACGCCTTCTTAATCCGTACAGCACAGATCTTGTATTC
>CAZLGM010000157.1:0-7970 GCA_964558875.1 uncultured Desulfocapsaceae bacterium | reverse complement strand
CTTAAATAGACGTCTTTTTACTGTTTATTTTATCTATTTGTTTTAGACTCTTTAGTGGTACAACACTGTACCGATAAAAGGTGAATATATGAAAAGAATTGTACTGACTACAGGGGGAGGCGATGCTCCCGGTTTAAACGCGGTCATCTATGCCGTTGTTCACTCCTGTTACGGTCGTGGCTGGGAAGTATATGGAAGCCGCGGAGGCTACCGCGGTTTTCTCGATTCCGACGATATGATCCGACTGACACCCAAGATTGTTGAAGAAATCTATTCCATTGGTGGAACGATTCTCGGTTCAACAAATAAAGGCCATCCTTTTCACATGCCTGTCAAAAACCTGGCCGGTGAAATTCAGATAGTTGATTTGTCCGATAAGATCATGAGGCGATTCCTCCGTTTAGGTTTTGACTGTCACATTGCCATCGGCGGAGATGGCAGTCTGGAGATTGCCCATCGGTTTGCTCAAAAAGGAATGCCGGTAATCGGAGTTCCCAAAACAATAGATAATGATCTCGAGGCAACGGATCGCACATTCGGGTTTGATACAGCGGTATCCACTGCAACCGATGCCCTGGATAAGCTCCACTCAACGGCAAAATCCCATGACCGGGTAATGGTTGTAGAAGTGATGGGACGTGATTCCGGATGGATAGCTCTTTATTCCGGAATATCCGGAGGAGCCGATATCATCCTTATCCCTGAAATCCCATTTGACATGGAAAAGGTCTGTGAAAAGATTGCCGACAATGAATTGTGCGAAAAACACTACTCCATTGTCGTTGTGGCAGAAGGAGCAAGAGCCATGGGTGGCAAAGTTGTCGCCAAGGATAATAAAGAGCTTGGTAGAGAAGATCCAGTTCTTGGCGGAATAGGTGAATGGGTGGCCAATGAGATACGAACCCTTACTGATAAGGATACCCGATCCCTGGTTTTAGGCCATATTCAGCGCGGCGGATCACCAACAACATTTGACCGACTGCTTGCTCTCCGATTTGGGGCCGCTGCTGTTCGCCTTGTTGAAAAAGGAGAATTTGATCGAATGGTAGCCCTCGATTCACCCAATATGACATCTGTTCCTCTGGCCGAAGCTATACAATCCCGGAAAAAGGTGGATATCCAGTCGGATAAGGTGATGACGGCAAGGGAAATAGGCATCTGTCTAGGCGATTAAATGATCCCAGAGGGTGCATCTTTGCCCAATCTCACATGGACGCATAGGTTGTGCTATAGCGTCCATGTGAGATTGGACAAACCTACACCCTCTGGAATCATTTAATGGGAGTGAGATGGTAGCGCAGTTTTTTCAATTACACCTGTACGCATAGGTTTGCTATAACACACAGGTGTAATTGAATAAAACTGTGCCATCTGAAACTGAACAGCTCGCACTGTGACAAGATTTGTTTATTACACATTCAACTGAGTTTTAGGGGTAATCAGATTCCACTATGTCTCAAAATAGATTTTTAGAAATATACAAAATCTTGCTTGATGCTTTTGGGCCGCAGGACTGGTGGCCTGCCAGGAGCAGGTTTGAGGTTGTTGTCGGGGCGGTTCTGACCCAGAACACCAACTGGTCGAATGTGTGTAAGGCTATCGAGAATCTTGAGCGGGAAGGCTTGCTTTCTTTTGAAAAGATGGTGTCTGTTTCAATTGAGGAGTTGGCTTATCATATCAGGCCGTCCGGTTATTATAATATAAAGGCAAAACGATTACATAACCTTCTGGATATGGTTCAAGAGAATTATGAGGGAGAGTTTGACTTACTTTTTGCCGAAGACATAGAAACAGCAAGGGAATCGCTGATATCAGTAAAAGGTATCGGGCCGGAGACGGCTGATTCCATAATGCTCTATGCCGGCAAATATCCTGTTTTTGTTGTTGATGCCTATACCCACAGAATTCTTGTTCGTCACAATCTCATAGATGAAGAAGCCGATTACTATACCATCCAGCAGGAGTTTGTTGATCAGCTTCCCCAGGAGACAGAGCTGTTCAATGAATATCATGCCCTGCTTGTCCAGACAGGAAAACAATATTGTAAAAAGAAAAATCCTCTGTGCAACCGCTGTCCTTTAAACAGGCTGTTTGAGGAGCAGTAATGATAAACAGAAGTCTCCCTTCCTTGCTGCCATTCTACTTTCCTCTGGATTCAATGGACGACGAACTTAGATTTCTTTTCATTTGAACTTCAGCGGTTGTTTTATAACTCATTGTACTTATTTGAAATGTCTGAAATAAATCTCTGTATTTCGTTTTCAATAAAGCCGTTCTTCTCAAGAGCCTGGGCATACTGTTTGAGCGCATCCTTTGCAGCTAACGGATTTTTGTTCATATAATATAAACCGTACAGACGGGTCATAATGATATCAACGTGGGGGAGTTTCTCAGAAACCTTTCTTAACAACTCAATGGCTTCGTTAGTATTCCCTCCATTGACGAGAATCTCAGCCCATGCCATGGTTGTTTCTATGAGTCTATTCTCGATATTCCGGCTATAAGCATCGCCTTTATCCATTGGAAGGGTCTCCGATGGCAGGTCTCCTTTCCATAGGTTGAAAGCCTTGAAAAAACAGTTGCCGGCCTGCCAGTATTGCTCGTTTTGGGCATGTTGCAGCCCTTGGTCACTAAAATGGAGAAACTCTTCCGAATCCAGGCTGCAATTGTCCAGGAACAGAACAGCCTTTTTTACCTTCAAAAAATGTTTCTTAACATCTCCCTGCAACTTGGAAGAAAGAGCATTTCTCAGACGACCAAGAAGTTTGTCGATATTTGATCGTTGCTTTTTGGGGTCGGTGTCCGGCCAGAGCGATTCTTCAATATCACTCAATGGTGCCTGAAAGTGTTTTTGCATGAGCAGAAAACCAAACAGTTCCCTTGGCTTTTCCGTTATATCTTTGGTGGTAAACAGGATTTCCCCATTCTGTCTGATAGTAAAGCCGTCAAGCAGGGTGACGTAAATCCTGGGAACAAAAGCACCGTTGTCAGTAATGTGAACATCAAGTCTTTTTTTGGCCAGCTCGCGGGCAAATTCTCTTTCGACGTTCTTTTTGACAGCAGTGGATAACAGTTTCTTTATCAGACCGGGTTCCCAGCTCCACACGAAAGTATAATTGTTTTGCTGAATCATTCTCAGCCCGTTCCCCAGATCCAGAAGCGCCAGTTGTTCCTGGTTTTGCTTCAGCCGTAGACAAGCACGATGCACTAATGCGCCGCTTATCAGATATGGGGATGGGATTTCTTTGGCCATTTCAAGAGACTGTTCAAGTGCATCTTCCGCTTCGTTCTCATGGCCAAGAGTTATATGGACAGCAGCTTTTATCATGAGATGCAGAGTTGTGTGGAAATGCCCTCCGGCAATTTCCCGTAACTTAGCCGACTCCAGGAGGTCGGTTTGCGCTTCATCCCTGTTACCGAGTAATGCGTGAATATAGGACCGCCACTGGAGAAGCTGACTGTGCATATGAGGGGTTCTGGCAACTGCGGAAATGGTGAGCCCCTCGCTTATGTTATCAAGAGCCTGGCTGAATTCACCAACAGAGATTTGTATGGCACTTTGATAAATATAAAGAAACGGTGCGGCAATGGTCTGTTTAATAAGCCGCATGTCCACTTTTGATTTGAAGAACTCTACCTGGTTGAAAAAGTTATCGTAATCGCCATGCTTGGTCAGGTCATCAAGTTGCATGAAGATCAGGCTCAGCCTATTCTGCATACCGATGATCGGGTCAGGCAGGAGTGAATAGAGGTATTCCGCTTCCCGCTGACAGGCAGATCTGTTGCCTGAGAAAAGCGCGATATAACCAAGAACAAATCGCGAGGATGCAATAAAGTTGACAATAGACTTTTCTGTTGCCAGGTTTTTTGCAAGAGTGGCATACAGATCTGCCTTGGCCATGTCGCTGTTAAAGAAGCAAAATCCTGCCGCCAGATTTCGGGCTGCCAGGATCTTTACCAGATCGGTAATATGCCCACTGTTTCTTTGGAACAACTCTTCGGCCCGCCCTAAAAGCTTGCTGCCATCTTTATAAAGCCCGGAGACGACAAAGTGATAGTAGATTAACTGGGACAGTGCAAGAAGTTCACCAACCTCGTGTTTTTGTTCAATAAATGTATTCCTTGCTGCTTCCAGTTGAGGCAGTGTTTTTTGCGGTGTGGTTGTTTCACCCAGAATTCCGGCAAATAAAGATAACCAACCGTATTGATAAATAATTTTTTCCGGAATCCGGTTGAGAAGGGAAAGGATAATATTGTTCAAATTCATAGCCAGCAGACCGACACCCTCTTTGTAAAGAAGGTTGTCCATATTCTCAAATTCACCGGCATGGAAGTAACAGAATAACGTTTCAAAGATTTTTTCCTGTTCCAGATAATAGCCGGCTGCTCTGCTGTAAACCTCTTTGATCTCTATTTCGCCCAGTTTCTCCCTGGCCTCATTATAAAGATATTCTCTGAAGAGATGATGAAAATGGAATGTTTGACGATCTTTATCCACCCTGTAAATGAAGAAGTTGGATCGATAGACATAGTCGAGCTTCTCCCCCAGGTTTTCCATACCGGTGATCTGGACGGCAAGATCAACCGGAAGTTCATTGAGCAAAGAGAGTTTTAACAGAGTTTTTTGCAGGTCTTCCGGGATGTGGGTTGAGATCTCATTCTGAAAGTAATCTGATAATACCTCATGAGAAATCTTTTCGGCAAATGTACTTGAGTCTGTACTTGGCGTCGATTTTCTGTCAGCAGCCAGAATGACGCCCATGACCCAGCCGCCGGTCATGTTTCGAATCTTCTGCGCATCATTCACAGTCAGTATCCGATTAAAAATGCTCTCGAAAAGCATTTCTATTTCAGACTCATCCATTGACAAATCGGCTGTTTTAAGGATGGCGACATTGGTCTTATTGCGCAAGATCCGGTTCTGCAGTTGTACAGGCCGTCTGCTTGACAAAATGAAACTGATCTTCGGTGGAGAGACCTCAATGATATGATCGAGTAGGCCAATGGTGTTCTCTGCTTTTTCGATCCAATGTAAGTCATCGAAAACAAGACAGACTTCATTTTTACAGAGTTTATCTAAATCGGAGAACAGAATGTTGGCGTAACTTTGAAGATTGAAAATATCTACCGCGCCTGCATTGATGATTCTAGCCAGTTCAGGTGACTCAAAGCCGGAAATAGTAGTAGTCAGATTCTGATACAGAGCGGTTAAAAAGAGGACCGGATCTGTATCTCTATCATCCATGTTGTGCCAACAATAGAGCCTGTCTGTATTTTTAAGATACTGGTGAATACAGGTTGTTTTCCCTTGACCCGCCTGGGCTTCAACAATAATCAGCTTTTTTTTACTGTTACTGTCGGGAAAAGCCTTTTTAATCAAGTCCTTCCTGAGAAATAGTTGGGATTCGTCACTAGTGTGTGGATAGAATTTATTTGGTGGAAGAGCGTGATGCAGGTCCATTTGAAACGTCCTCGATAATAAGCAATGTACAGAAGCTAACAGAGGTTCCCTGAACCAAAGAACATCCACCAGCATTGCGGGTGTTCTTTGGTTCAACTGGAAGTCACTAATGAAAGCCCCTCGTAATTGCTATCTCCTTCCTAAGCGATCCCTCAAGCAGCAATACTCGAAAAAACGTATTTCGGACTGGAGCTGGAAGATTGCCCTGGAATCATGTGTGTCGTGGAAATAATGCAAACGATCACCAGTATACAGTATGACCGACAGGAGTCCTATCGCCTAAGAAAGCCAGTATATTGCCAGGTAAAAACTGGTATTAATCTATTGAGTAGAGGTAGGTTTGGAGGTTGGTTTTTTTGTGTTTGATTCCAAGTTTTTTCCTGATGTTCTCTCTGTGGAAGGCAATGGTTCTTTCTGAAACTGATAGAATTTCAGCAATTTCTTTGCTTGTTTTACCCTGTTTGACAAGGTGAGAGACTTGGATTTCGGCAGGGGTTAAATTGAGTAGTTTCGATGACAGGGTACGGGAGAAAGGAGCAACAATTTCATTTAAGTTTGATTCAAGAATGTCCACTAAAGTTCGCTGTGGTTCATAAGTCCCGGATTGTTTGAGTCTTTCAATATACGGCTGTACAAGAGTTTTTACATTTGAGAGGATGTTATCCTCAAGTTCCAGTTTGTCTATTTCTCTTTTGTCTAACAGTACTTTTAGAGCGGAGTTCATTGCCTCCAACTCCTGAGTTCGCGATCTGACCTGATCTTCGAGTTCATTATGGACATTTTTAAGTGAGTCCTTCGTCTGTTTTTGTGTCGATTGATACCAGAGAAACTGTCGGCAAATGCCGCGAATGATATTGGATTCTTTGGATGTCAATTTAATTCGACTAAGAAATTGGCGGATGTTATTCATCCAGTATGTTTTGGTTTTTTCCTGAAGAAAATCAACTTTAAGCAGTGCCTTTTCAACATGAGAATACATCCCTTCAAGCTCAAATGACGATGCATACTGTGGTGAGGGCTGTATGTTTTTTGGTTCATGAATCAAGGTGTAGCGTAATTCGTAACAGTGCACAGCAATAGCCTGGGCCAGGTTCAGGGATGAAAAACCTGCCGATGGAATGGTAGACGTCATCTGACAGTATCGAAGATCGTCGTTGGTCAGTCCCCGATTTTCCGGACCAAATAGAAAGGCGATCTGATTTTTGGCAAGCAGCGGGGCAACCTCGTTTGCTACATCACGAGGTGTTCGTTCAACCGGGCGTTGGCGTCCTTTTCTGGCAGTGGTTGCCACCACTAAAGAGAAGGGGCTGAGTGCTTCACCCAGGTCATGGTAAAATTCCATATTGTCGATAAGGTGGACAGCTTTGTGGGTTGCCATCTGGGCCATGGGTTCATATTCAGGGAATTCATCCCGAACAACGATAAGTCGGGACAACCCCATGTTCCAGGCAATTCTGGCAGCCGCACCAATGTTCTCGGGAAACTTCGGCTCCATCAGGATGATGGCGATTTGATCAAGGGGTGAGGGTTGATCCGGCATGGAAAAAGTTTCGGCTTACTTTAAGGTATCTTCAGGTAAACCGAGATGCTTGGTCGGGTGAGAATCGGTTATCGCTCTTCCAGCAATTGGGTTTCATCCAAAGATGTTCTGCTGATTTTTTCATACTCCTCTGACTGTTTGCCCGGACTGGCAGGCATTAATCGTTTAAGCAGAGGAACTACACCCTTTTCGGATTTGTCGAAGAGGCGCTCGGCCTCTTTAAGGGTAATCTGCCAAGCAGGAGCAAAACCTGGCGCTTTTTCAAACATCATATCAAGCGCTGTCTGGTAGAGAAAATATTGCCGGATCTCTTTACGCCCAGGCTTCTGATTAAGCGATTGCACGGTAATTCGCAAATTGTCCCGCTCGTGTCTCAGTTGTTCCAGGTCCTTTTTTCTTCTCTCATTTTCTTCTGAGTCAATTTCAAGCTTTGTGTGAAGATGCTTTTTAAGCCGGTTGACTTCCCTTGTCAATTCACGGCGACGTAAAAGACCGCGAACATAGATGAGAACACATAAGACGAGACCGACTATTAATCCTTTGGCAAAAGGATTATTTATCATTGTCATGATCCAGTTTGTCTCTTCCATTGTCTTGCTCCTTTTCAATGAACGTTTTTAGACACCAAAAAAATAATATAGCAATACTAAATATCTATACAAATTGTACGGCCAAGTCAAGTTTAATGGAACTCATTTCGAGGCGGCAAGGCTAGGATAATATCATAGCATTGCCGCCTTTTTAAATATCATTTGAATGATAATCGGAATAGAAGTATTAATTATTTAGAGAATTGATCCAATAGATGACCAGGGCCACAATGTAGTACGTTCAGTAAATTTGAATGGGGAGAGTAATGATGAAGAAATGGACCGTCACAGAGTATTCTTTGTTGTCTTCACTTGTTTGTATTGCTTTAGTTATAGCTGTCACGTGGTGTGTTTTGGGGGCTTCTACAGTACGGGCAGC
>CAZLGM010000156.1:6184-8161 GCA_964558875.1 uncultured Desulfocapsaceae bacterium | reverse complement strand
GCCCACCCCTTCGCTTAAGGAATTTGGTATGGTATCCTTGATGTATTTTCTCGACCTGCTCGGCACCGGGGTCTTCGCGATTACCGGCGCACTTGCGGCAGGTAGAAAGCAAATGGATGTGTTTGGCGTGATTGTGCTGGGTTGCGTCACCGCTCTTGGAGGAGGCACGTTGCGGGACGTGGTCCTGGGAATTCGTCCGGTGTTTTGGATATCGAGCACCCAATATTTGCTGATCGCAGCAATTGCCGCAATGGGTACCTATTTGATGGCACGTCGCTATCGGTTGCCAGCCGGCTGCCTGTTGTCTCTAGATGCTTTAGGCCTGGCAGTATTCACGATCATCGGGTTCGAAAAAGGTTTTTACGTTACTCAAAATTACAGTATCGCTGTTGTGATGGGTGTAATGACCGGAGTAGTTGGCGGCATCATCCGTGATATGCTCGCGGCTGAAGTGCCACTGATCTTTCGTAAGGAGATTTATGCATCCGCAAGTCTGTGTGGCGCTACGTTTTTTGCCTTGTTGTCTTACCTTCAGCTGCCAACTTACCTCTGCGTGTCAGTTGTTCTCATGACAATATTGGGAATCCGGTTGAGTGCCTTACATTGGAACCTGGCTCTGCCAATCTTTCGACTTAAAGAAGACCAAAAAGAAGCTAAAAAGGAACCACGGGCTGGAGACGACGCTTGAAAGCGCGTCTCAGCTCTACGTTCCATCACTAGCAGTAATTATGACGCAAGCGTATATAGTCTGTGGTATTCCTGGGAGTGGAAAATCAACCTACGGCAGGAAACTGGCTGAGCAAGAAGGCGCAGTGCTCCTGGATATCGATACTGCTAGTGAACGGATTGTCAAACTGGCTCTAAAACTTGCCGGTCAAGATCCCGATGATCGTGACAGCCGGTATTTCAAAGAACATTTCAGATATCCAATTTATGAGCAACTCTTTGATACTGCTCGTGACAACCTGTTGTTAAAGAGTGTAGTTATAGTAGGGCCTTTCACCAGGGAGATTAGAGATATCGAGTGGCCGGAAAGACTGTCGCTACACCTGGGAGCGCCCGTAGAGGTTCATTATGTATCTTGTCCACCGGAAATCAGAAAGACCAGGATGATCAAACGCGCCAACCCCAGAGATCAGGCGAAGATACGAGATTGGGACAACTATCTCAGCTATTACGAGGATGAAGCTCCACCGGCATGTGGGCATGTTTTAGTCGATAATTCCGGTGAACACCCAACACATATAAAAAAGATCCTTCCCGCATCACAGGAAGGACCTGAAAGTTGAGATTCCGGTGACAATACAGTTTTTACAAATCGCCTGGAAATCAGTATCATGTCCACGGAGTACTCACAGCCCTTGGATTATCACTTTACAGCATGTCCTTTGCATTCGAACACTACTTCTTTTCAAAGAGCGATCGGTATTGCCCATACCCCTCTTGCTCCAGATCTTCCACGGGAATAAAACGAAGAGCCCCGGAGTTGATGCAGTAACGGAGGCCTGTGGGTCTTGGCCCGTCGTCAAAGACATGGCCGAGATGTGAATCCGCCTTGCGGCTGCGGACCTCGGTTGTGACCATGGACACATCCCTATCCTCCCGTTCAACGATATTCTCGGCGACCAGAGGCCGGGTAAAACTGGGCCAGCCAGTGCCTGACTTATACTTGTCAACGGAGCTGAACAGAGGCTCCCCTGAAACAATATCAACGTAGATGCCGGCTTTCCTGTTATCCCAAAATTCGTTGTCAAAGGGTGGCTCGGTTCCGTCTTCCTGGGTCACGAAGTACTGCATGGGCGTGAGTTTGTCCTTCAGTTCAGCCATCGGCTCCCCGGTGAGATCCAGGGTAACCTTGTTCCATGTCTCCTTAAGATACTCACCTCGTCCGGACCGCCGGCAATAGAAGGAGTACTTTTCCGAATGCTTTTTATAGTAATCCTGGTGGTATTCCTCCGCCTTCCAGAAGGGCTTTCC
>CAZLGM010000156.1:0-6084 GCA_964558875.1 uncultured Desulfocapsaceae bacterium | reverse complement strand
CTTGAGGCCTCAGCAGCACATGCTCCAGAGAGCATTAACAAAAAAATGCTGCACACTGTGCAGAGTATTCGTTTCATGGAAGCCTCACTAATATTCGTCTCCGGTACAGCTTTCACACCGTGCCGGAAGAGCAGGTTTGCCAGTCAGGATGGCATCAATCGTGATCAACGGAGATCGTCCGTATAGTGGTCCCTGATTTTTTCAACCAGGTTTCCAATTGATGCATATCCAATACTGTTACATCGTAGCTGACACGATTAATTTCTGAAAAACCCTGCCGCCAATCCAGGGCAGTTTTGCCGACATTGTATCACTTGAAGGCAAATAAAATAAAGGGGGTTAGAGAAAAGTGATACATTGAATTTGGAACTGGGATGGGCCACCCTAAGTAATCGATATTACAAAACCACCAAATCGATTTTCAGGTCAAAATGGGCAATATGGAATGGGTGCATAAAAGGGGTCAAAACAAAATTAAATTGGCTTGTAATTCGTAGTTTTTCCAGTGGATTTAATGGTGTTCTGTCCCTATTCGTTTAGTCCCTGTTTGTTGTGTATCCACTTGACTTATCGTTCAAAAACACTATATTTTATGAATAGATCAATAATAAAACTCAATAGAGCAACGTTTAAGTCGTATTAAAGCTCTGTTTTTATATTAGTGGTCTCCTGAACATTCAGTGAGTTAATACTGCTTAAGCGTATCACATTAACCATTGCCAAATGGAGGTACGTATGGGCTTTTTTGATTCAATGTTCGGAAAAAAAGAAGAGTATCCCCCCTTGGATGTCAACTCCGGGACTATGGAACTTATCAAGGCAATGCAAACACCCCTTGAAAAGTTTTGCCAGGACACAGATGATACTCTCGAACTGATCCCCACAGCGGAAACTGCTTACGTTTTTCTCGGTACTCCCCCAAAACGATTTGCTATTACCTGGATAGACAAAGACGGTACAATACACAATTTCAAATCCTTATCCGAACAAAAAGGTGTTTCGGATATGAAACTTCAGCGTCTTATTGGCGAGTTGGGTAATGCATACAGGGACAGCATTAAAGACGATCGGTTCTCAACAACACTGGGAGGCAAAGAGTTAACCGTCACACAGTCAGATACTCTGGCCACCAATCTGAAGCGGGTTATTGAAGAGGCCACTGCCTGAAACAACTGTATAAATGATTTTGCCACGATAAAAGGGTGTGCCTGTACTTAATAAGGCATGCCCTTTTTCTTTGGGTGATAGGAAATTGTTTTCCGACACAGTAAAGATCATGGACGCAAGTCCTGAAGCGCTGAATTTTTCAGAAGCCACGTTTAAATTGGATCGAGACAACAGGAACATGTTTGTTGACAGGGATAATAATATTGCCGCTATCCCACTCTGGAAAGAAGGAGAAAAATTGGGAGTGCTTGTGACCAACACAGAGAGGAGCGAATCAATATTGAAGATCGCCATCAATGTACAACAAATTTTGGAACACTATCAGCAATCGGAAGAAAAGAGCCTGGGCAGTTTGGCAAAGGTATGTATCGAATCTTTTAAGAAGCTTGATTTCATTTCCTGTAATGAGAGATTGAAAAAAAGCAGGTCACTTGGTTCAAGAACAGCTTTATGAGGATATTAAAGACTTTTAGAATGCGGGATAGATATTAACGAATGTGAACTGACGAGCACATAACAATGCAAATTAATTTGGACTGATAAACGTCGCCCCACTTCATTCTGCGCCTTTTGCCAATCGGTTATTTGCAACGATATGCAGCTTAATCAGCTTTTATTTAAGTTTGATAGTTTTGAAGGAGGGAAGCTTAAAAAAATGCAACAAATATGGGGGTGGAAATGAGAAAAAGATTACTAGCATTGTTGGTTGTCCCGCTTTTGCTTTTGAACTTTTTAGTAAATTCTTGGGCTGATACGACTTTGCCAAAGAAAAAACAAACGGATTTGGGCCTTTATATTACTGCAAAAGAAGCCTTTACAAAATGGCATACGGAGCCCAACAAAATAAAAATATTAGATGTTAGAACTCCAGGTGAGTATATATTTGTTGGTCATGCACCAATGGCAACCAATATCCCGATTAAATTTTTTAAAGGAGAAGTCGATTCAAAGACAATGAAACCTTTTAAGCCTTTAAATAAAAATTTTGTCGATGAAGTTAAAAAGAAATTTAAGAAAACCGACACCCTTATGGTTATGTGTCGATCTGGCAGAAGAAGTGCTGCTGTAGTTAATACGCTGGCCAAGGCTGGTTTCAAGAATGTATATAACATTACTGACGGATTTGAAGGAGATAAATTAAAAATTCCGGGAAGCTATAACAACGGCAAAAGGATTGTTAATGGTTGGAAAAATTCTGGTGCACCCTGGACATACAAACTTGATCCAGAACATGTATATTTTCCCTAAATTACACTTGGTATTTGTGAGAATTTTCGAACAGACAAACTACAACTACATAATAAGGTAAATTCAGCCGGCGCAAAAAAGCCTCGCGTCTGATTAGCAACGTTGATTTTAGAAGGAATTAAAAATGACTTTTTGGAACCTGGACACATTGCAGCTGGAAGAATTCCGACCTGGAATATTGAGCAAAGCAGAAATTGGAGAGAATCTAATTATGGTCTGCATGGAGATTGACGCCAATAAAGAAGATACAGGTCACAAACATGAGTATGACCAATGTGGATTGGTCCTGGAAGGTAAAATAGAAATGCACATTGGTGACAAAAGTAAAATTTTAACCTCCAATGAATCTTATTTTATTCCATCTGGTGTGCAACACGGATGGAATACCTTTGAGAAGTCCGCAAGGTTATTTGACATATCGATAAAACAGGCTGGTTAAGCCACCATTGAAAAGTTGAAGTCTGGGTAAACCATCACAATATCCTAATAATGTCTTTTGGTTGGATTGCCTCGCGGTCAGAAACTGATGTCCGGAGTTGTGCCCACTGACAATGGAGGATGTAATGTTGCTCACAGGATATAAAAAGGAAATATTTAGGCCGGAATGCAACCCACATTTTAAATCTCTGCATTGTTTTGCCCATTTGGAAAACGATATCAGTGAGGCTATCCCATATCTCAACACCGTCTTTGGAGGAACGTCGTATCAAAAGGACCCGCCTTCGGTTATGTTCCAGATTAATGGCCGATTAGTTGCGATCCACTCAAGAAAAATTGCGATAAATGCTTTGAAAGATGAAGTTGAGGCCGATAAGATTTTACAGTGGCTCATGCGTGAAATAAATGAAACATGGGAAAAACGTACTGAGATAGAGCCAAGTGAAAATGTAGCAGAAAAACCAAAGGTGATAGAAGTTTTAAAATTTTTACCGAAAACAAATTGCCAGGAGTGTGGCCAACCAACATGCATGGTTTTTTCAACGCTGGTGATCCAGGGTGTAAAAGGCGCAGGTGACTGCACGCAATTGGATACCACAAATAGAGATCTGCTGGAGAAGTACTTAAAACAATTCAACTTCATAGATCTGCAATAAAGGCACAACAAATCAGCCCAGGTGACCACCAGGGACGACCCGTTTAAACGGGTTGATGTAAATTGAAACTAATCGTATTTTTCATTGTCAGTGATTGTACTGGCTAACCCTGACATCTGAGCCGGCAAATAAAGTATGATCAAAAATTTCCAACGTGACATTACTCAGAAAATCACTTTTAATGATGACAATTGCATCGTTCTTACCGGAACGCTCAAGGATATTGTTCACGATATTTTTGTTGAATTCACGATCGAGCAGAACCACCTTGAAATTGTAGATGTACGTATAATATTCAATATGGCTCCGACAGAACATTGCTGCAAGATTGAAGAACGAATGAAACGTTTTTTAGGTGTAAAAATCAGGACAGGACTCACAAAGAAAATTATTAGAAACCTGGGTGGTAAGGAAGGTTGTAATAATCTTCTTATGTTGGTAATGGGATTATTGCCCTTGACTATAAACGCTCAAGCAGCGAGTGGGTTAGATACTCAGGAAGAAATTATGGAAGCTATCAGGAAAGAGCTGACCGGCACTTGTGTAGGGTATCCTGAGGCTTATTAATAAAACAATAAAAGCTGTATACAAAATAATATCTTTAGGGGAAAGAAATGGAAAACTATACTATGATTTTATTCAATGTTGCAGCGACCACTAAGTGGATTGGAATGGCTTTAATAGTACTCACTTGGGTCCAGCTCATACCACTGAAACTCGGTTGGATCGGTTTTATTCTTGCGCTACTTTCCTATATTACGGAGTTAATGTGTAAAAGGAAATTAATGCCTCCAGAAGCTGAAAGCAGCCAAGATGAACAATCTAATACATGACCATTCTCTCATTCCATTCATTTGTTGAGGCAGATGTGAATGTGTACCACTCCGGCAAGGTGCTCAACAGCCAGGAGATTGATGCAGTAAAATCTGCAAATGCAGTTATTCTTCCACAGGGATGCAGCAAGAAGTTATATCAGCTTGTTCGCAACCATTGCGACAACTTTTTCCCAAATTATGACGCCTACTTCGATTACCCGGGCAAGGTTGGTCAGGCAGCACTTTTTAAAAAGTATGGGGTCACTTTTCCAAAGACGACTACATTTGCCAACCTGAAAGCATATCACAAGAACAAAACTGATGAATGGGTACAATATCCATTTGTTTTTAAGTTATCCCTGGGCGGTGAAGGAAATAACGTTTTTCTTGTAAAGAGTGAAAAGGATTTGCTCAAGGCATTGGAACATGCTCAGGAGTATGAAGAGAAGGGAAGAGAAGGTTTTCTCTTTCAAGAGTATATCCCGACAGGTGGCCGCAGTTTGCGGGTTGTTGTAATTGGTAATAAGTTCTTTCCATACTGGCGTGTTGGTGAGAATCCAACCAGTTTTTATTCGAATCTGTCAAAGGGTGCCGTCATCGACTATGAGTCCTTTCCTGATCAACAGCAAGCGGCTGTTTCAGCTCTGGAACAATTCTGCCGAGACACCGGTATAAATTTGGCTGGGTTCGATTTTATTTTTAATTTTGACGATGAATATTGTGAACCACTCTTTCTGGAAATTAATTATTTTTTCCGCTGTCATGGGCTAGGTGGAGTGGATAACTACCAGAAACTTCTTGTAGATGGGGTAAGGGATTGGCTTAAGGGAATCAAATAGTGGTACCCGGGAGCCAACTTTTTCCTAACCCTTTGTTGCAGAAAAAACATCCTCGAAATATCACCCATATGGTTGTGATAAATTTTTATCTGCGACTCGATTTAGAAAAGGTAAGCGAAGACTCCACAGAAATTCTCGTTTCTGGACAGGCACCAAATAATTATCCTGCAATTTGCATAAACGCGTGAAAATTTAAAGGATCTGTAGACGTTATTGACTAATCAGGTTAATAAACCTTCCTGGTGTTAAAAAGACAATTGGGGTTTAGCAGATGGATAAAGATAAGCTACAAAAACATTTGTCTGGCTTGAAAGGTGGGGAGGCCAGTTATCCGTTTGGTCCCGAGGCATTGGTATATAAGGTGATGGGTAAAATGTACGCCTTGGTATCTCAACTGGAAGAAACTCCGCGAGTAACGTTAAAGATCAATCCCGCTGATGGTGAGGTATTGGTCAGTCAGTATGATTCAGTGAGTCCTGGTTATCACATGAACAAAAAACACTGGATTACTATTTCGCTAAATGGCGAGTTGCCTGAAGAAATTCTATTTGACCTGGCCAATAGTTCATATGATCTGGTGGTAAGCAAATTAACCAAGGCTGATCAAAATAAACTTAAACAAAGCGGATAAAGTAGAAAACCCTGAAATATGTTCTGTCCAATTTGCAAATCAGAGTACCGGGAAGGGTTCACGTTATGCGATGAATGTAACGTGAAACTTGTTGAAGAGTTGCCTGAAGAAACAATCCCCCGGAGAGAAGGACTTATAGAAATCGCTGCTTCTCTACAGAAAAGCGATATAGCGATTATCAAATCCCTCCTGGACGCTGAAAATATAGATTATATTTTCCTGCACGAAGCTTTGGGCAGTCTCTATCCAATTCCCGAGACCAACAAGCTGCTAATTCCCGAAAAAGACCA
>CAZLGM010000155.1:0-8164 GCA_964558875.1 uncultured Desulfocapsaceae bacterium | reverse complement strand
ATGGAGTATGGGCTGGGCTTTCAACTTCTCTCCCTTGTCCTGCTTGTGCTGGCAGCAGATAATTTCTCCTCGATCCTGGTAGGTGCCATGTGTGCCACCGGCTCTTTCACGGCAAATGATTACGGCTTAAACAGCCTGCTGGTAAAACTTGGCGCCATCTTTTTCTATGGATTCTGGATAGTGCTCCACCGCCTGGATATTTCTTCGGAACGCTACCCGTACGTCCGTCTGAAATATGGTTATCTGCTGGTTATTGTCCCGATTCTAGGGTTGGACGGATATCTGCAGACCATGTATCTGGCAAAACTTGAGCCGGATATCATCACTTCCTGTTGCGGTATTATTTTCGGAACGGATCTTGGCGATACCGGTAATTTGTTCGGTGCTTTACCGACAGCACTATTAGTTGGTCTGTTTTACACTTCTTCTGTTCTGATTGTTGCAACAGGAATGGTGTTGTTGAAAAAGATGAAAACAACCATTCCAACAGTTCCCGCAATAACCGCTGTTCTGTACAGTTTGCTCTGGCTCTTTTTTTATCCGTTATCGATTGTGGCGATTACTGTTGTATTCTCTTCCTACATTTATGCCATGCCGTACCATCACTGCCCATTTTGCATTTTCAAACTGGAGTATTCCGGTATCGGATTCCCGATATTTTTCTCCCTGATAGCAGCCTCTTTCTTCGGCCTTTGCGTTGGTCTGACGAATCTTCTACCACACCGGGACAGGGCCATTTCAGATACCATCTTCCGGTTCTGCCGGTTGGCCATCCGGCTCAGTCTCTGGCTGCTGCTGCTCTTTGTGTTGATCTGTTCGTATTACCCTCTTGTCTATCTGATTTTCGGCGGTGAAATTTAGTCGATTTCCTCCCATAAGCTAAACTTTTAGGAGAATCAGTCATTCTTTTGATATGATCTTACTCAGTTATTGATTTTCTTTTTTGAAAAGAAGAGCTATACAATTAATTAAGATCTCCACAATGATGGTTTGACTATTCGGGAGTAAAATATGGTCGCTGATCTTTCAACGGACACACCTGATTTACGCCTGCAGTTTCATATCTTTCACGAACTCATGTCCTTTAAGGTGCGTGAGATTCTTCTTGTATCAAGTCCCTATGACGCCTTCATCATGGAGGAAGACACCTCGATTGATACTCGGATTATCCAGGAATATCGAGAACTGAATCTTAGCGGCGCGCCCCGTATTACCAAAGTTTCCACAGTTGCCGAAGCTGTTCGGGAGGTGTCGGAGAAAGAGATCGATCTGGTCTTCACCATGCCCTACCTGCTGGGAACCGATGCTGCCGACCTGGGATTTGAACTGAAGAAAATCAAACCCGATTTACCGGTGATTATGATCGGCAGTAATCTTCGGGCCATGTCGTTTTTACCGGAACATGGCAGCAGCAGAGATATAGATAACTCATTTCTTTGGTGCTGCGAAGTTGATCTGTTGGTGGCCATCATCAAAAGCGTTGAAGATCGGATCAATGTCGATGTTGATACAGAGCGGGCCATGGTCCGGGTCATTCTGTATGTTGAAGACTCGTCAGTCCACCGTTCCTTCTTCCTGCCGATCATGTACCGGGAGCTTGTGGCCCAGACCCAGGCCGTTCTCGATGACAGTCTCAGTGAAAAGCACAGGCTGCTGCGCATGCGTGCCCGGCCAAAGATCCTGACGGCCGACAATTATGAAGATGCTGTTTCCCTTTATGAAAAGTATAAACCGTATGTCTATTCGATTATTACCGATACCAGGTTTGCAAGAAACGGAAAAATCGATGAGCAGGCGGGCTATCATCTATTGAAGAAAGTGCGGCAGGAATTTCCCGATATGCCGGCGCTGCTGCTCTCCGAAGACAACAGGAACAAGGTGCTTGCCGATCAACTTCCGGCTGTGTTTATCAATAAAAACTCACCTGTTGTTAAAGATGAGTTTCATAATTTTTTTCTCGAACAGATCGGGTTTGGGGATTTTGTCTTTCGTCTTCCGGACGGTCAGGAGGTCGGTACGGCATCAAGCCTTTATGAATTTGAGAAGAAGCTGAGAACACTCCCTGATGAGTCACTTATCTATCATCTGAGGCGAAACCATTTCTCAAACTGGATTATGGCCCGATCTGAAGTAGCCCTGGCCAAACGGTTGCATCGTAACACGGTCGGTGACATCGATGATGTTGCCGACATGCGGAATTATTTGATCTCGAAGGTCAATGATCTGAGAAAATTGCGCCAGCGCAATGTGATCGTCCGTTTTTCCCGAAACAGCTATGACCCGCAAATTATGGATTTCGTGCGGATTGGAGAAGGTTCGATCGGTGGTAAGGCAAGGGGAATCGCTTTTATGTGGACCCGGCTGAATCAGGCTGCCCAAGAAGGTGATGTGGATTTCACCGTACCGGTGATCATTCCCAAAACATGCGTGATCACCGCTGAAGGATTCGAAGATTTCATCAGAATTAATTCTCTTACGTTCGAACAGTCGCAAACAGACGAGCAGATTACCCGGATGTTTCTTGCGGCAAAACTGCCGGACTGGCTGGAACAGGATCTGCGGTTTTTTCTTAAAGCCTTTGTCTGGCCCCTGACCGTCCGTTCCTCAAGTCTACTGGAGGATGCTCAATACAAACCCTTTGCCGGGCTGTATGCAACTTATTTTCTGCCCAATAATCACCCCGATTTCGAGGTCCGGTTTGGTCAGCTTAAAGAGGCGATCAAACATGTGTACAGTTCGACATGGTTTGAGGACCCTAGGGCCTATTCAAAGCTTTCCAGCCCGATGCGAAATGATTCGATGGCCATCATTCTGCAGCAGGTTGTCGGCACCAATTTTAACGGCTACCTCTATCCGGCCGTTTCCGGAGTAGCCCAATCATATAACTATTATCCTGTGCTGCATATGTCCAAGGAAGATGGTATTGCCCATATTGCCACCGGACTGGGCAAGACGGTTGTAGAAGGGGAAAAGAGCCTTCGTTTTTCTCCAAAATACCCGAAGAAACTGATCCAGTTTTCATCAGTTGAAGAAATCCTCTCCAATACCCAATATTCCTTTTATGCTCTGGATATGAATAATTCGGATACCTTTGATCCAGAAATGTCCAATCTGGTGAAACGGGATATTCAGCAGTGCGCCGACGAAATCGTTATCAGACAGCTTTCGTCCACATATATTGGTGATGAATACAGGATCCGTGACTCCCAGCTTCCTGGTCATAAGGTAATGACTTTTGCCCGTATATTGAAATATGATGAGTATCCGCTGCCGAAAGTGCTTGCTGAATTGTTAAGGCTTGGCAGGGAGGGGATGGGCTGCGAGGTTGAAATTGAATTCGCCCTGGATATGGGGCTTGATGGAGAAATCGGTTCATTTTATTTCCTCCAGGTCCGGCCCATAGTGGTCGGCCATGAGTTGACCCATATCTGGATCACAGACAATGAGAGGAAGAGCGGTTTTTGTTATTCAGACACCAGCCTTGGGCACGGGCTGTTTACTTCATTGGCCGACATTGTTTTCGTAAAACCCGATGTGTTCAATCCGGCTGCGACTAAAGAGATGGCAAAAGAAATAGGTTTGATTAACCGGAGACTTGAAAAGCAGAAGAGAGGTTTCTGCCTGATCGGCCCGGGGAGATGGGGATCAGCCGACCCATGGCTGGGTATTCCTGTTACCTGGAGTGATATATCCGGGGTCGGCGCCATTATCGAGACATCGCATAAGCTTCTCACAGCAGATCCTTCCCAGGGCACCCATTTTTTCCAGAATATAACCTCGCTTGGTATTCCCTATGTAACCGTTGGTTTGTCCGAACCCGCAAACAAAAAAACAGACAGGGAGTCGATCAAACCGTTTATAGATTATGATTGGCTTTTTAAACAGCCCATCAGAGACGATTATGTCTATGTTCGCCATGTTCGTCTGGAAAAACCCTTTATCCTGAAATGCAACGGTAAGCAGTCTGAGGCGGTTTTTGCAGCTGTATAACGTATTGTGACAACGAGAAATTTTCTTTAATTACTTAAGAGTCTCTTTCAAAGGAAAATGTTGATATGGAAACAACCATAGCCGGTGTCAAGGCAAAAGATCCTGAGCAGCGTGAGTTTCATCAAGCCGTGTTCGAGGTGTTGGAGAGTGTAAAACCGGTACTGGACAGAAATCCGGAATATCGTCAGCAGGCTGTACTGCAGAGAATCACCGAACCTGAACGGGTGATCATGTTCCGTGTTCCATGGATGGATGATAACTCCCAGGTTCATGTGAACAGGGGATTCAGGGTGGAGATGAATTCGGCCATCGGTCCATACAAAGGCGGTCTTCGTTTTCATCCTTCGGTGAACCTGGGTATTATTAAATTCCTGGCCTTTGAGCAGGTGTTTAAAAACTCTCTGACGACACTGGCAATGGGAGGCGGGAAAGGGGGCTCTGATTTTAATCCGAAAGGAAAATCTGACAGTGAGGTGATGCGCTTCTGTCAGTCTTTCATGGCGGAGCTGTTTCGCCATATCGGGCCGAATACCGATGTGCCGGCCGGAGATATCGGTGTCGGAGCACGGGAGATAGGCTATCTCTTCGGTATGTATAAAAAACTGCGTAATGAGTTTACCGGTGTTTTGACCGGCAAGAGCCTGGCCTGGGGCGGCAGCCTGATCAGGCCCGAGGCGACCGGATACGGTACGGTTTACTTTGCCCAGGAGATGCTGGCTACCAGGGGGGAATCCATGCGAGACAAGGTGTTCCTGGTCTCCGGTTCGGGCAATGTTGCCCAGTACACCATGGAAAAAGTTCTGGAAGAAGGTGGCCGAATCGTGACGGTTTCCGACTCGTCGGGATATATTTATGATGATAAAGGAATCAACCGGGTGAAACTCGACTATATCAAAGCACTGAAAAATCAGCGGCGTGGACGAATTCGGGAATACGCGGATATTTACCCGGAAGCGGTCTATACTCCGGTAGATCCGGAACTTGATTATAATCCGCTCTGGAACCATCAGGCCGACTGCTGCTTCCCCTGTGCCACCGAAAACGAGATAAATGTAAACGATGCGACCAACATGATGGACAACGGCGTCAAGCTGGTCAGTGAGGGGGCCAATATGCCATCCACTCACGATGCCATTGCGATTTTCCTGGAGAACAAGATTCTCTATGGTCCGGGAAAAGCCGCCAATGCGGGAGGGGTTGCCGTTTCAGGACTTGAAATGGCTCAGAATTCCATGCGACTTTCCTGGCCTGCAAAAGAGGTTGATGCCAGATTGCGACAGATCATGAAATCGATCCATCGTACCTGTCTTGATGCGGCAGATGAATATGGGGTTGCCGGTAACTATGTTGCCGGAGCAAATATTGCGGGCTTTGTAAAGGTTGTGAACGCCATGCTGGATCAGGGGCTGGTATGATTTGGACCTGAATTCGTGAGCATCCGCTAGCACTGCATCTTTGTTTGATTTAACCGTATGATATAGCTCATCACTATAATCAAACGGCTAAATCAAACAAAGCTACAGCACTATCAAATGCTCACGAATTCAGGTTAAAAGCAGTGCAGTTTCGAGTTTCAAGTTTCAGGTTTTCAGTTTACAATGAATGTAAAGGAAATCTGGTCGGATTCAGTACATAAGAGATACAGTTCGAACAAGCTATTGATTGACCATGTCCATATACGACCAACAGTGTGCCAGGGCGTTTGCCGACTTACAACCACAGCTTGAAAAGTATTTCATAGAAGTGGATGTGGATTGCCCCTATGAGCTTCCTCAAACAGCCACCTTTTTCCAGGGGATGTTCGGACCTGTTCCCGATCATGTTATGGAACTATTCCTGGCAGCGGGGTATCGTCGAAACGGCCCCTTTCTGTATGCGATGCAGTGCAGGACCTGTCACGGCTGTGTTCCCATTCGTCTGCTAACAACCGAGTTTTTACCTTCCCGCAGCCAGAAAAGGGTGATGAGAAAGAACCGTGATGTGAAAAAAAGCATCAAACCTGTTGAGGCAAGCGAAGAGAATATTGCTCTATGCGATAAGTTCCTTGCCGACAGGTATCCATCCCATTCCAACAGCGGGGCTGCATACTATTCAGGCTTTTTTCAAAATTCCATTGTTTCAACGGTTGAGGTCCGATTTCGGGTGGAAGAGCGGTTATTGGGAAACGGCATAATCGATGTGGGTGGAAACTGGATGAATGCTGTCTATTTCTATTTTGACCCGGATGAAAAAAAAAGAAGCCTGGGAACCTTCAATATCCTGTCTATGGTTGATCTTTGTAGGCAAATGGAGATCGATTACCTCTATCTCGGTTATCATATTGATCAGATTCCGGCCATGAATTACAAACGAAAATTTAAACCGCACCACCTCTATCTTGACTCAAAATGGCATCGATTCGATGGCGATTACGATAAAAAGACAGTGGTAACTGACGATTGAATGAGCTGCCGGAACTGCTGCTGCGGAGTATCGGCGTGATTTTAGATATATACAATATGTTGTGTCACGGTTGCCTTTTTCTGAGAATATATTGTGGCTTCCTCCTTTTCTTTCCTTTGGCTGGATGGTAAAATAACAGTGTGAAAGTTATGTCGGATTATCACCATGTGATGGTCCGTTCCGTGAAGGAGGAAACCAATGAAAAAATGGCAGATCGAATCGGTTCCATCTATTGGCGGTGGTATCCCGCGTAAGTTGATTTTTACAGGACATGACTCGTTCCCAAAATCTACTCATCTGCTCAATAGCCCCAAAGAAGAGCCGATTCTGGTAATCTGGATTCACTATCTGGTGGGTCGTTTAATCCATCACCTGTAAACGAAACTGGGTGAATTGAGCCATTTTCTCAAATAACCTATCATTTGGTGTCATCTGCCACTACTTCTAAGACGTCATCAACCAAATGCATCAAGCCATTCTCTATAGAAAAAAGCAGAACAACAGAGTGGTCTGTGATCTATGCGGTCATCATTGTCGCGTCAACGAGGGTGAATATGGCCAATGCGGGGTAAGACGCAATGTCGATGGCACTCTTTACAGCCTGGTCTACGGCAGACTTGTTGCGGAAAATATTGATCCCATCGAAAAAAAACCGCTTTTCCACGTAATCCCCGGCTCTCTGTCCTATTCCATATCAACCGTGGGCTGCAATTTTGACTGTCTTCACTGTCAGAATGCTTCCATTTCCAGTGTGGATTTCTCAAAAGCAAATGGTAGAACAGCGATGGAAAAGACGGCGGACCAGGTTGTCCATGATGCTGCTGCCTGCGGGTGTAAATCAATCAGTTATACCTATGTTGAACCGACAATCTTTTTCGAATTTGCCTATGACTGCTGTGTGGCAGCCCATGAAAAAGGGTTGAAGAACATATTTGTCTCCAACGGTTTTATGAGCAGGCAGGCCACAGAAATGCTTGCGCCAAAACTTGATGCCATCAATATTGACATCAAATCATTCTCCGAAGATTTTTATAAGAAAGTTTGCTCGGCCAGGTTACGTCCCGTGTTGGAGACAGTGAAGCTGATGAAAGAGTTGGGGGTCTGGGTCGAAGTGACCACGTTGCTTATCCCCGGCCTCAACGACTCGGACGAGGAACTTGCTGAGATTGCCGGTTTTATTGGCAGTGTCGATCCATCTATTCCCTGGCATGTCACTGCCTTTTATCCTGCTCATAAAATGACAGATCCGCCTCCCACCTCACGCTCAGATCTCAGGCGTGCAAGGAAGATCGGTATCGAAACCGGTCTGAATTATGTCTATCAGGGCAATGTCCCCGGAGAGGGTGGTGAAAACAGCTTCTGTCCCGCCTGCAACGCAGAAGTGATCAGTCGTTTTGGTTTTCAGGTGAGAGCAAACCGTTTACAAAACGGTTGTTGTTCCAAGTGTGGAGAACCGATTCCAGGGGTCTGGAAGTAGGCGAACAGCCAAACCTTTGGGATCTGCGCAAGCCAAAAGGATGTGAAGTGCTGACATCGAGGTGCCAAACCTCTCCGTCGATATGTGAACTTGTTGGGGTAGATAAGCCTGTTATCGCAGGACGTCCTTTTATCCGCACAGCTACGACCCTTCCATGCGGAATCGCCGGATCACTAAGACCTGGTTTCCTACCTGTTCGAAATGTCTCTCTCAACTTTTTGTTCTGTTGGCAATAATTATGTGTTTGTGCTAGTA
>CAZLGM010000154.1:0-8240 GCA_964558875.1 uncultured Desulfocapsaceae bacterium | reverse complement strand
CTGTTCTGAAACTTCGCTCATACCTCTCCCTTCAGATGATCAGATAATACAATGGGAAAATAAATATCCAGACAAGATCGACAAGATGCCAATACAGTCCTCCGTTCTCAAGCAAAACCCAGTCATCAGCATTGACCGTATCATTTTTTATCATCATCATGATCCAGCCAAGGACCAAGGCACCTATTATTACATGTATTCCGTGCAGCCCGGTGGTGACATAGTAGATCGAAAAAAAGACCGACTCGCCCGGATCCACCTCTTTCATAAGCGAAGAACCGGGATAGATTCCGTGGTGGATCTTGGCGCTCCACTCGAAATACTTGTTGATCATAAAGACCACTGCCAGGGCTATAGTTCCACCCAGCAACCACTGACAGAATGACTTCTGCCCACGCCGCAAAGCCGTGATCGACATGGCGACAAAAAGCGAACTGGTCAACAAAACAAAAGTATTGCCACCCCCGAACCGAACATCAAGCTGCTCACCAGCAGCCACAAACTCCTGGGGATAGCGCTGCAAATAGACCGCGTACAGAATGAACAGCCCGCCGAACAGCATGACCTCGGTAAAGAGGAAAAACCACATTCCAAGTTTGGCGCCGGTATAATCTTTGTGCATTTCGCTCACAGGATACCTGCCTTCTTGAAATCATACGGACCGTGGGTAACCACCGGCTCCTCATCAAAGTTCTCTGTTAGCGGTGGTGACGGCACCTGCCACTCAAGGCTAGCACCGCCCCAGGGATTGGCTTCCACCGGATCACCTTTGACAACACCTCGAAAGAGATTGAAAAACATAATGAACAAACCAAGGCCGAGGATCCAGGAACCCATTGTTGCCAGCATGTTCAACCCTGTGAAATCCGGTATATAATCATAATAGCGCCTTGGCATTCCCTGGATACCGACAACTTTCATGGTCATGTACAGCACGTTGAAACCGATAAAGATGATCACACAAGAAATAGTGGCGATCTTTTTGTTATACATACGTCCGTAGATCTTGGGCAGCCAGAAATGCATGGCAGCAAAAAATGCCATTCCTGTACCGCCAAACATGGTGTAATGAAAATGCCCGACAACGAAATAGGTATCATGTAGATGTACATCAGTCGCAGCAGCACCAAGGACCAACCCGGTGAGACCACCGATAGCGAACAGCAGGATAAAGGCCATGGCAAAGAGCATCGGGGGATCGAGCAGAATCGATCCTTTGTACATGGTTGCCAGCCAGTTGAAAATCTTGATCGCCGAAGGAATGGCAACGATAAAGGTCAACAGCGAGAAGACCAGCACAGCCATATCCGACATGCCACTGGTATACATATGATGAGCCCAGACAAGTGAACCGGCAAAGGCAATGGCCAGGCTTGAGATGGCAATGGCCTTATACCCGAAAGCCGGCTTGCGCGCAAAGACCGGAATGATATCTGAGATCACTCCCATGCCTGGCAACACCATAATATATACAGCCGGGTGGGAATAGATCCAGAACAGGTGCTGGAACATGATCGGGTCACCACCCTGGGCAGGATCGAACAACCCTGTTCCCAATATCCGTTCGACGAACAAGAGAGCAACAGTGATGCCAAGTACAGGAGTAGCCAGCAGCTGGATCCAGGCGGTAGCGTACAGCGACCAAGTGAACAGAGTCAGCCTTCCCCAAGTCATTCCTTCGGCACGCAGCCTGTGAATGGTGGTCAGGAAATTGAGCCCGGTCAGGATAGAGGAAAATCCGAGAATAAAAACCGCTATGGCTGCCAACGACACATTGGCAGTGGTCTGGGCACTGAACGGAACATAGAATGTCCAGCCGGTATCCGGCGGCCCCCCACCGGTGAAAAGAGAAGTGACTGCCAGCGAAGCCCCGATAGCGTAGAGCCACCAGGAAAGCAGGTTAAGACGTGGAAAGGCAACATCACGGGCCCCGATCTGGATGGGCAGCACAAGGTTACCAAACGCGGCAGAAATACTCGGGATGATAAAGAGAAAGATCATGATCACGCCGTGCAGGGTGAAAACAGCATTATAGCTCTGGGCACCCATAATGTTCCTGCCAGGAGCGATCAGTTCCAGACGAATGGCCAGGCCAAGCAGAACACCGATTATAAAAAAGGTGGTGATGCACCAGAGATACATCAACCCGATTCGTTTATGATCAGTTGAGAAGATCCAGGCAAAAATTCCCTTACCCTGTCCTTCTTCGAAGAATCCCCGGTTGCCACCTGTTTGAATTACGGCATCTGCCATGATCAGCTATCCTTTTTCCTCTTTTTACCTCCGAATATCAGAAAAGCCAGAAAAGAGGCGGCTGTCAACAACACTACGGTCGCAGTCACCCTAAGAACATTAAAGACATACGTCTTATTCTCGGCCTCATAACTGAAGCAGAAACGCACGACTTTCTGGATGGTTTTGCCCAGCCTTCCCTCGGCTGCTTCCACCAGGGCCAGAGCTATATCCTTGGCCAGGAAATGGGTACCATGCAGATATCTGACTATTGTCCCTTTGGAATTGATAACAAACACTACAACAGGGTGCAGGAAGTGACCATTTTCCATTTTTCGAAACCCAAATCCAGCCGCATCTGTCAACTGTTTAATCGTGGCCTTGTCTCCGGTCAGAAAACGCCAACCATCTTCAGGGTACGCTACGCCCATGGCCCTGAAATACATATCTCTGGCCGAAGCGGCTAACTCCGGTGTCTCTGTCTCGTCAAAACTAAAAGAAATAACCCGGTACTCCTCTCCAGGCTTTTTGTTAATTTCAGGGAGTACGCGAGCCAAATCTGCCTGTAGAAAATTACAGACATTGGGACAACGGTAATAGACAGGTGCGATTATGGTAGGGCCTTGCACCAGCTGGCCAAGTGTGACCTGTTTACCAGCCTCATCCTTAAACGAAAGGTGAAGGGGGATTGAATTCCCAATCTTCTCTTCCAGCCCAAAGGCAGAGTCCCGCAACATATGCTCAGAACTCTCGTGGGTGCCTGATGTATGGATATGGGAAGATATCTTTGATTCTTGAGCAACCAAAAAAGACAACAAGATAAAATTGAGAAGAAAAAAAACGAAGACAGGAACAGCAAGTTTTTTAATGGCCGTGTTTGGAAACATGTCACTGAGCTGTTTGAATAACTTAACCTCTTTTTTAAATTATAAGATCATATCATTTCTCCAGATCAAAACAAAGCGGATATTTCCAAACATGCCTGTAAACTACAGCATTTACAAAATAGTAATAGTTCAATGAGGTCTTTCTATTCTGATACAAATCAGGAAAAGGTTACTTATGGAGTATGGATTTGGAAGGGGCAGCCGGATTCTCATTAATCTATCTGCCAAATTTACACGACCGTCAGTTGAGATGCCTGCCAGGTAATACTTTCTCTGACTGCTTTTGATGTCCTGAAGAACGATCAACATACTTGACACCCAATTATCAAACCTGACCTCTGTTTCTTGACCCTATTTCTGATCTTAACTATTGAGCAATTGGATACCGTCTTTGAAAAAGACAAGGGCGAAGAGAAAAAGGATAAGGCCTAGTATCTTCATGATTACCTGATACGCCTTGCCTTCGAGGAAATGTCGATAACGGGTAATGATATAAGCAACACCTATCTTCGATCCGACAATAAGCAGATAAAAACTGACAAGAAAGAGAGCAGGATTCAGCGGGTTTTCCTGATATCCTTTCACAATCAAAGGGGATCCGACACTGATCCAGAACAGGTAGGGATGAGGACTGAGAAAATTGGTGACAATGCCCCGCAGGTATGACCGTGGCTCAGCCTTGTTCAAATTCATTTGAACCTTTGACTGGGTCGCTGTTTCCCAGGCCAGCCAGCAGAGGAAAATACAACCAGCCAGGGAAATAATGCCGAGAATTGTGTTTGTCTTAGCCAAAGACATAAGAAGAAAGGTTGATAATAGGACAATGGGAACATCGGTCAGCAATGGTGCCACTGCAATCTTGACACCTTCGATAAAATTGTGGCGTAATGTCTGAGAGACTACCAGAGCCAGAAGCGGACCGGGTGAAATGCCGGCAGAAAAACCGAGAACCAGACCATAAAGAATGTATTCGCCCATTTTCTTGTGTCAATTTGAATCGAAAACCACCGAATAGCTTCTGATATTACCTAAACGATTTTTTATCCAGTTAGTAAGCCACAAAGTCAGCAACCGTAGAATATCGAACAAGTAATTCTAATAATCGATAATTCTCAGCCTAGACTGAAGGAGAGGTGTTGTCGGTTTGGCAGACGTATTTCAAGGATCACGTATCTCAACCAAGCTTTTGCTACAAACCGTGAGATACCAACATAATGCAGAGTGCAATTATCCCCAAAAAAGTGATCCTTGACCGGAGGCTAGACTGGCAAACCGACAACACCTCGTATTAATCTGAGCTTCATGGGTATTCAGGTAAGTAATTCAAAAAGCCGCTCAAGATTGTTCTCAAGCGGCTATACAGTTTTTATGAATATCACTTGGTCAGATGTACAGATCAGCCACCCATCGGTCTATTTACGGGCACTATACTCCATCATCTGATCCGGCGTTACAACAGGACCGACTTTTTCTTTCAGCTCCAACAGCCCCTCTTTCCATCCTTCCAGGACCTGGAAGAACTCATCGATCATTCCATCTTCCTTGGCAAATTCACTGATCGACATATCGACCCGCTTGATCAGGTTATCGATATAAAGAGAAAATTGTTTAGTGTAGGTCTCTTTATCATACTCTTTATCGATGACATCATTGAACAATTGCTTCAGGTCTTCATATTTGGGAAGAAGGCCAATAGGAGTCCAGATAGTGTCAACATTGCCCAGATGCATCAGCGCCATAATCCGCATCCACACCCTGGTGTCCCGCTTCTCACCGATCAGACCGTCTTGCTCCCCGGGAGCAAGCTCTCCCCTGTTGCTTTTATGCAGCCAGTAGTTCACCTGAAAACCGGAAGGCAGATTTTCTTTCTTGATATCGGGGTTCTCACCAAAGGCCTTATAATGTGTGATATATTCCGCCAACGGTCCCGGGAAAAACGCCTCATTGGCATAAGGCGATCGTTTCTCGCTGCCGTCGGCACCGATTTCGGTGGCTGTGGTGGCTGAACGGATAATGGCGCCATGAACAACTGAGTTCATCCAGTCGTGGGCCATGACAATGGTAGGCATGGTCCCATAGTCCCGCCCGCCGTACAGCATACCGGAGAGTTTTACTCCATTAGGGTCTTCCATGGCTGGATCGTAATTGTCCAGGTTATCGAGTGTAATGGTGAAACGAGCGTTTTTATGGGAAGCCGGCACATCAGAGTCAGATGACCAGTCACCCTGGAAATTCCTGCCGCTATCCGGCAGAACTTCTCCCATACCAACCCAGTAAGGCGTTCCGTCTTTGACAAGGAGATTGGAGAAAATGACTTCATTCCCAGCAGTGGTCAATATATCCATGGTCTCTGGATCATCGTCGGCGTTGACACTTTCAATGATTCCAAACATCCCCTTCTCCGGGTTAACAGCCCGCACCTCTCCCGACTCTTTGTCGATATAGATCTTGGCCAGGTCATCACCGACAAGATGGGTGCCGGTCATTGATGTGCCGGTCTTACCGCAGCCGGAAGGATAGGCCCCGCCAAAATAGACGACCTCATCTTCCATTTCAAACCCGGATATAAACATATGTTCGTCCAGTCGCTCCCCAAAAAAGTTTCGGAGATTTTTCATGTTGCTGAACCGGTGATTGATTTTCTTGGGAGCAATGGAGTTACCGGCATACTGGTTGTTGGCTGAATAGGAACGATAATGCTCCACATCCATACAGATCCGCCTCTTTTCAAGATCAGCGGATACTTTTGTGTCGGTGAGTCTGCCGGCACTATGGAAGTTGATAAACATATACCCCTTCGCTGAAACATCCTTTGAAAAGGCGTTGGGATCCATCATCCTGTAGAGCATATACTCACTGTGGATGACATAAAAGGAGTCGGTGATCTGCAGTGTAGGGTCAGCCACCGGGCTGCCAATGGGACCTCGGGAAATAAATGAAACAATCATCTCTTTGCCATTCATTATACCGGTATGAATTCCGTGAATTTCGGCAATCCCTTCATCGTAATCCTGTTTGTTCTGCAGGGAGCTGATTTTGGTATCGGGGTAGGCCAGATATTTGGTGTTGAGTGTGTCCCTGCCCTGATCGTTGGGACCATCAAAATGACAGGTGTGGTTGTCTTTGTTCAGGTTGAACTCTTCACCCAATTCCAACGCTTTTGCTCTGACATAGCTGATGTCTTCAGGTGAGCCGTCATTAATGAAAATGGAAGCGGGCCCCATACGAACCGCCCCGTTGTAAATCGGCGCAAGGACCTCCGGGCTGCATTGTCCGAGTTTCTGAGTATTGGTCTCATCCATTAATCCAGCGAGATGGGTTCGCATGGTTTCAAGCTGTGCTGATTCACCATTTTTCATTTGTACTGTTTTCTCCTATTCCTTTTTATTCCGCAATTAAAAGTAGCCGTTCAGACCCCGCCTTTAAAAAGGCCTGACCTGTTCATTCGTTGTTTATTCACACTGTCGAAATCCCGGCCCCCTTTTTTCCGGAAATCGCCATTATTTTACTCCGATATCGACAAAATACCACTAGTTTTCTCTCCAGACCGTTCCTTGCTTGACAACTACATCTTTTCAAAGTATTTATAATTCTTTTTTAACGTTTGTTTTACTGCGATAATTTCGTTGACGTGACGGGATAATATCGCTTTTACATGATTAAACACAGACACAGCAGTTATGTTTGAAAACCTGAGCAATCGTCTTGAAGGGGTTTTTAAGAAACTCCGCGGCCACGGCACCTTGACCAAAGACAATATCAAGGAGTCGATGCGGGAAGTCCGTATGGCTCTGCTGGAAGCCGATGTCAACTTCAAAGTGGCCAAAGACTTTGTTGCCAGAATAACAAAAAAAGCTGTCGGCCGGGAGGTGACTAAGAGCCTCTCACCCGGTCAACAGGTCATCAAAGTTGTTAACGAAGAACTGATCTCTCTACTCGGAGGCAATACCGAACAGATCAGGCTTGATGGCAAACAACCGGTTGTCATCATGGTCGCCGGTCTTCAGGGGTCAGGTAAAACAACGACCTGCGGTAAGCTGGCAAAACTGCTGAAGGAAAAGAAACGAAAACCGTATCTTGTCCCTGCCGATGTTTATCGACCTGCTGCTATTGACCAGCTGCAGATTCTGGGAGACCGCCTGGATGTCCCGGTATTTCCATCGACAGGACAAATGAAACCTGTCGAAATCTGTAAAAAGGCTGTTGCCGAGGCCGAAGCAGGGCAGCTTGATACGATTATTATTGATACAGCCGGCCGCCTCCATATTGACGAAGTTCTCATGGAGGAACTCAGACAAATACAGGACCAGGTCAGGCTTTCCGAGATATTGTTCGTTGCCGATGCAATGACCGGTCAGGATGCGGTCACCGTTGCGGACACCTTTAATCAGCATCTGGAAATTTCAGGTGTTGTGCTCACCAAAATGGAAGGTGACGCCAGGGGTGGTTCTGCTCTGTCGGTAAAAAGTGTTACCGGTAAGCCGATTAAATTCGTCGGTACTGGCGAATCGCTTGACGCCCTGGAAGTCTTTCACCCCGAAAGGATGGCATCACGAATCCTCGGAATGGGAGACATGCTCACCCTTATCGAAAAGGCCGAGGCGGTCGTCGACAAGGAAAAAGCAGACAAGCTGGCGAAAAAACTTAAAAAAAGTCAGTTCAGCCTTGATGATTTCCTGGATCAGCTGCAGCAGATCAAAAAGATGGGTTCTCTTGAACAGATCATGTCCATGGTTCCGGGGATCAACAAGATGAATCAGGTGAAAAACGCTCCTAAACCGGATGAGAAAGAACTGGTAAAAACTGAAGCAATCATTCAGTCCATGACCCGCAAAGAGCGGCTCAACCATCGTATTATTAACGGCAGCCGGCGTAAACGTATTGCCTCTGGATCGGGAACAGCCGTTTCCGATGTCAACAGGGTGCTGAAGAGTTATGGCGCTATGCTGAAAATGATGAAAAAAATGAAAGGAAAGCCTGGTAAGATGAGCGGAAGAAAGAGAAGAAAGCTTCCAAAAGGGCTTCGAAGATAAACAACCAACATTTCAATTAGTTAAATAAAATACTATCTGATTACCCCTAAAGTTCAGTAACGGAAAAAAAGTAACAGGGTAATCACTC
>CAZLGM010000153.1:0-8313 GCA_964558875.1 uncultured Desulfocapsaceae bacterium | reverse complement strand
TTACGTTTCTAAATCAGCAAGTTAAACGGTGTCCGGTTTTATAGGGGCAACTCCACCAGCGCAAAGCTTAGATACCCAATTATGCCAAATCTGGCAAATATAATAGGAATACTTTGTTACTGAAACGTTATTTCTTGTGGGAGTTTAATGAAAGCAATGTCCTTGACCCGGTTGGGTGAAATTGACAGTACATCCGTGCCACTTGATCCAGTGGAGATGGATATTCCGGAGCCGGGGGAGGGGGAAATTCTTATCCGGGTGTCGGCCTGCGGGGTTTGCCATACGGAGCTGGATGAGATTGAGGGGAGGACCGCACCTCCTGTGCTGCCAATGATTCCTGGTCATCAGGTGGTTGGCCGGGTGGTGGCATTGGGTGAGGGAGTTCAACGTATTGCTGAGGGAGATCGGGTCGGGGTTGCCTGGATTTTTTCGGCTTGCAGCAGGTGTGAGTATTGCCGAAATGGGCTTGAGAATGTATGCTCACAGTTTCAGGCGACTGGACGGGATGTTAACGGCGGATATAGTGAGTATATGATCGCCCGGGAAAAATTTGTGTACCTCATCCCCGAGCGGTTCAGTGATTCTCAGGCTGCTCCACTGCTCTGCGGTGGGGCAATAGGGTACAGGTCGCTCAGGTTGGCCGGGATCTCGGATGGTGACCCTCTGGGGCTTATGGGGTTCGGCTCATCCGCACATCTGGTTCTTCAGATGAGCAAAAGCCTGTATCCGCAATCACCGGTCTTTATCTTTGCCCGTAATGAAAAGGCTCGACGGTTCGGTCGTGAGCTGGGTGCAGATTGGGCCGGGGATATCGACGACAAACCTCCTGAGGGGCTCCAGGCGATTATCGACACAACCCCGGCCTTGGAAACCGGTTGTCCAGAGCCTGGCTGCGCTAAGGCCGGCAGGACGGCTGGTGATCAATGTGATTCGTAAATAAGAAGGGGATAAGAGGAACTTGTCATCACTTGAATACGAAACACATCTCTGGCAGGAAAAGGAAATAAAATCGGTTGCCAATATCTGCCGGTCGGATGTGGTCGAGTTTTTACAACTTGCCGATTCCATGCATCTAGCTCCGAAAGTGGAGGAGTATCCAGTAGTGGAAGCTAACAGGGTGCTTGTCGACCTGAAAATGGGGAAAACAACAGGTTCCAAGGTCCTGGTGGCATGAAAACAGGAGTAAGCAAAGGCCCATCGGTTCGACGGATGTTCGACGCCATTGCCGGCCGTTATGATCTGATGAATCGGATCATGACCATGGGGCAGGACCAGAAGTGGCGGCAATTTGTGGTGGAGAAAGCCGGTGACCCCGATGGCGGCCGGATGTTGGATCTGGCGACGGGGACCGGTGATATCGCTTATCTGGCGTATCAGCAGTATGGTGGCGCACGCATAATCGGTGCTGATTTTGCCTGGAATATGCTGGGTGAGGCCAAAAAAAGATTTAGTGAGACTTCGATTGACTGGCAGTCATGCGATGCCAATAGGCTGCCCTACCGGGACGATACTTTCGAGTCAGTCACCTTCGGCTATCTGTTACGCAATGTGGATGATGTGGCAACAGTGCTTAGAGAAGTGCTTCGGGCTCTAAAACCGGGTGGTCGTGTTGTCTGCCTTGACACCACACCGCCTGCAAGAAATATTCTGTATCCATTTATACGGTTGTATCTGAGGTACATGATTCCTTTACTGGGAAGACTGATTGCCCGGGATGAGGCGGCTTACGGTTATCTGACCGGATCAACCATGGGATTCTACTCAGCTGAAGAGCTGGCCGACCAGTTTCGCCTGGCTGGTTTTGTTAAGGTGGGATATAAAAAATTCATGATGGGGACCATTGGAGTCCACTGGGGAGAGAAAGATGATACATGATGAGTTAGCCGGTTATGATCTGGTCCCTGTTCAACAGGCGCCTGCGACACTGTTCGACATGCTTGTACACTGTTGCAGAACCTACCCTGAGAATCTGGCCTATATCTATACCGCTGAGGACCAGGAAATCCGGGTGAGTTATGAAAAGTTGTTCGAAGACGTTCTGCTGTTGGCCCGTTGTCTGCAAAAAAGAGGGGTATCAAAAGGCGACAAGGTCATGTTGCTTTCAGATAACCGGTATGCCTGGATTGTCACCGATCTTGCAATCCTGTCTCTAGGTGCAATTAACGTACCCCGAGGTTCGGATACTCCGACCCAGGAGTTGCAGTTTATCATCGAAAATTCCGAATCAAGCTATCTTATCGTTGAGACAGATGATCTGCTGAAAAAGCATGAGGAGTATATAAAAGGTAACAAGCAGCTCAAAGGGATATTTGTCATGGCCGGAGATGAGGTTCACACCTTATTTTCCAATCGATACTCCTATAAAGAGATGCTGGGAGATCGGACCTATACGGAGAACGATGTCAGGAAATTTTTAAAAAACGGGGATACAATAAAACCTGACGATGTCATGACCATTATTTACACTTCCGGAACAACAGGTATGCCCAAAGGGGTGCAGCTGACCCATGCCAATATAATGCATAATGTCCGGCATGTTCCGGCGATCATCAACCTTACGCCGGAGGATTCCTGGCTCTCCATTCTGCCCAGCTGGCATATCTTTGAACGCACAGTCGAATACAGTGCCCTCTACATGGGCACCTGTCTGATCTATTCATCGGTGAAACAATTCGCCGCTGACCTGGAAAAATATAAGCCGACCTTGATGGCTACCGTGCCGCGGGTGTGGGAGTCGATGTACTCCAAGGTGCAGGCGGCAGCGAAGAAAAAAGGTAAGGCTCCGGAGAAAATATTTACAACACTGGTTGGTGTATCCGCCAGCTATCGGCGCAATAAACGAATACTCAGTGACCATCTGCCACAGTTTTCCAAGTCTTCTGCAATTGGCGGGTTCTCAAAGAAGCTGGTTGCAGGTGTCAAGCTTGCTTTGCTTTTTCCCCTGTTTAAACTGGCGGAAAAGAAGCTGGCTCTTGTCCAGGAACGATTTGGTGGCCGAATGCGTCTGGCAATCAGTGGCGGCGGCACCTTGGCGGCATATCTGGAGGAGTGGATTGATGCCGTTGGGATTCGTATTGTGAATGCTTACGGTATGACAGAATGTTCACCAGCCATTGCCGGACGAGGGTTGAATTGTGAGGTTTTCGGCACTGTCGGGCCGGCGGTCCCTGAGACCGATCTGAGGGTGGTCTCTGAACAGGGTGAACTGCTTCCACCGGGAAAAGAAGGATTGGTGGAAGTTCGGGGCCCGCAGGTGATGCCTGGATATTATGGCAACCGGGAGGAAAATGAAAAATCCTTTACCCGGGATGGTTATTTCAAGACCGGCGATCTTGGTAAAATGACCATAACCGATGAGCTGATTATCACCGGCCGGGCAAAAGAGATTATTGTACTGTCCAGCGGTGAAAATATCGATCCCACCAGAATAGAAAATACCATCACCATGTTTCCCTTCATCGAAGATGCTGTTCTGGTCGGCCAGGATAAAAAGGGACTGGGGGCTCTGCTGGTTCCCAATCTCGATGAGTTGAGGGATTTTATTTCGACAAGGGTGAAGGGGTATAAGAAGGAAGGAGAAGAAATTCTTGGCGACAGCTCGGTGCTTGGCCATGTGAAGCGGGAGATGAACAAATTACTCCATCCGGGTAAAGGGTTCAAGCCCCATGAGCGCCTGCATAACATCGCCTTTCTCAAGAAAGAATTCACACTGGGTGATGAGCTGACCAACACCTTAAAGAAAAAACGTCATATCATCGAAAAGAAATACAGGGAGATTATTAACAGTCTCTTTCATTGATACCTGAACCCCGTGAAGATGCGGTGTTATCTAGTGCTCATGTGTACAGGTGAGAGAGCAGGCCTTGTGCACAAAGCCTTAATCGTCATGGTCAAATAGGTAGCCCAATGAACGGCGGCTGGTAAAATAGCGTGGTTTTTTTGGATCAACCTCAAAATAACGCCTGAGCCGGACAATATAGTTGTCCACT
This sequence comes from uncultured Desulfocapsaceae bacterium, assembly GCA_964558875.1. Lineage (GTDB taxonomy): Bacteria > Desulfobacterota > Desulfobulbia > Desulfobulbales > Desulfocapsaceae > CAZLGM01. The sequence goes on along the minus strand of CAZLGM010000153.1, from coordinate 4,324 downwards.
GTGCGGGTTGATGTTCCCTTGTTGTACCCCCAGCCGATTTCCAGCAGGCGGCTCCTGGCCAGGGGCTTTCCTTTATTGGTTATAAATAATTTGAGCAATTTAAGTTCCTGTTCCGTTAAATCAAAGGTCTTAGACCCTGACCTGGCCCGACCGGTGGAAAAATCAATCTCATTGTCGCCAAAACGGTAACAGTGTGCATTGGTTGTGTTGCCAAAGGAGGATTGCTCCTGTTGCCACTGGTCTCGGAGCAGCAGCCGTCTTATCCGCAGGAGGAGTTCTTCCAGGTTGAACGGCTTGGTCATATAATCGTCAACTCCATCAACGAAGCCATCGATTTTATCGGCCGGATCACCCTTGGCCGACAGGATAAGAATGGGCAGACGCTCATCTTCAAGTCTGATGTTGTTCAGGATCTGCATGCCATCCATACCAGGCAGCATCAGGTCAAGGATAATAAGGTGGGGGTACCATTGTTTCCATGTATTAAGGCCGTCTATCCCGTTTTCAACGTTCTTCACCTCATATCCCTCAAGCTCCAGGTTCAAGATAATTCCTTCGGCAATATGGGGGTCGTCTTCAATAAGGAGTATTCTTTTCTTGTTCATCCTGTTCACCCGATGTCAATAATTGGGTTCTTTTAGATTCCCGGATTTCTGTTCGAGTTCTTTTCTCGGCAGTGACACAGTAAACTGTGATCCTTTGCCAGGTCCATCACTTCGTGCAGTGACTTTGCCTTTATGAAGCCTGACGGCCTGGTCGACCATGTAAAGGCCAAGACCGGTTCCACCGGCCTGGGTCAGGGCCTGTTGTTCGATCTGGAAAAATTTTTTAAAAACCTTCCTGGCCTGAGACTTTTCAAAGCCAATACCATTGTCGGCAACATGAAGATGGACGGTGTGTTTTTTCCGACTGAAGCTTATGATGATCTCCGGTCGCTCATGTTCATTGTAGCGAATACCGTTTGACAACAGGTTCATCAACATCATTTGAAAGAGATCGTGGTTAATTGAACAGTAGTAAGGTTCCGGGTGTGAAGAATCGATCCGGACGTCACAGTTGCGAAACAGCTGCTTATTTTTATTTATAAAGGATCTCACTTCTTCAACCAGATCGACAACAACAAAATCCACACCGAGAACCTTAGCCTCAAGTCTTGCCAGATTAAGGATGCCATTGATGTTGTCGGTTAAGCGCGCCACATCTTCCAGCATGTAACCTAAATATTTGCTCTGTTTGTCCCGTGGTAATTCAACTCTGGTCATTGTTTCCAGGTAGAGTTTTAGAGAGGTGACCGGAGTTTTCAGCTCGTGGGTGAAACTGTTAATAAATTTGTGTTGAGACCTGTAAAGAGCAAGGGTCTTTCGCTGGTAGACAAAGACCAGGATAATGCCCACCAGAATAATTCCCACAAGAATTGACAGGACCATGATCACCACCCATGTCTGCCAGGCGATGAACTGTTCCGGGTCTAGATTTGTCCTCTCAATCACCCGTCTCAAACCGGTGTTTGCTTCGACGTACCAGTAGATATAGAGGAAGAGTGAGAGGGCAAGGGCGACAATGGAATAAACAAAAATAGCAATAGGGTGGAGGAACCAGAGTGCTCGCTTCATCTGTTCCTCTGTTTTTGTAAAAGAATTGTCATCTTCCTATCATTACTTTCTTAAGCCAGATAAGTACCTTATGATCACGTTACCAACAAAAACCAATCATTCAGATCAATTCATCACACGAGGTACAATAATGACAAATGAGCACCCTGTCCATGTTCTTGGTAAAAGGGCAAAGATTCTTCTGTCGAGTGTATTTGGTCCGTATGCCCAGGACGATGAGTATGGCAGCCGCAAGATCAATCCTATGGAGCTGTATCATAACCAGGTCACCCGCGTACAGGGAGTTTTCTCTCTGCGGATGTTTCATCGTTCCTTTGGTTTGTTGATGATACAAAAGAACATAGACGCTCCATGTACTCTGCTCGACTTTCCCGATCTGGACACTTTTATCGATACACTCAGCAACAACAACTACGATGTGGTCGGTTTAAGCTCAATCATCCCTAATGTTGACAAAGTAAAAAAAATGTGCCGGCTGATCCGTCAGTATCAGCCGGGTGCAGTAATTGTTGTAGGCGGTCATATCAGCAACCTGGACGGTGTTGAAGAGATTTTGGATGCCGATCATATTGTTCGAGGCGATGGAATTGAATGGTTCAGAAGATATCTCGGCCAGGATGTAAATGAAACGGTTAGGCATCCTGCTGTATCGTCCGCAACCAGGACAAGAATTCTGGGTCACACCCTTGCTTCCAATCCAGCCGATACTGCAGCCATAGTTGTCCCATCAGTCGGATGTCCAATGGGGTGCAATTTTTGTTCGACTTCAGCGCTCTTTGGCGGCAAGGGGAACTTCAAAAATTTTTATGAGACGGGAAATGAGCTCTTTAATGTGATGGTTGAACTTGAAAGAAAGTTGAAAACACGCTCATTTTTTATCCTTGATGAAAATTTCCTCCTTCATCGGAAAAGGGCCCTGGGTTTGCTTGATGAGATGAAAAGGAAAAAAAAGAGCTGGTCCCTCTATATTTTCAGCTCGGCTCGAGTATTGCGTTCATACACTATCAAACAGCTGGTTGAACTCGGCATCTCATGGGTTTGGATGGGACTGGAAGGACGTAAGAGCCAGTATGCAAAACTGGCAGGAATTGAGACAGGAGCTTTGGTGTCCGAACTTCAACAGCACGGTATCCGTGTGCTTGGTTCTTCAATTATAGGTCTTGAAGAACATTCTCCTGAAAACATAAATGAAGTCCTTGAATATGCTGTCTCCCACTCCGTCGATTTTCATCAGTTCATGCTCTATACTGCCAATCATGGCACTCCCCTGCATGCTCAGCTGAAAAAAGAAGGAACGCTATTGTCACAAGAGGAAATCAGGCTCTCAGACAGTCACGGACAGTTTCGGTTCAACTATCGCCACCCCTCTATTCCGCCTGGTGCCGAAGAAGAGTATCTACTCGAAGCATTTGAACTGGATTTTAGAATCAATGGTCCGAGTCTTTTCCGGCTGATCAGAACGACCCTTGCAGGCTGGAAGAGATACCAGACGAATCCGGATGCTCGCATTCGTAACCGTTATCTGGCCGAAGTGAAGCCTCTGCGCACCATGTATGCAGGCGCCGTCTGGGCCATGATAAAATGGTATCAAAAAGACAGACAGCTCAACCAAAAACTTGGAATCCTTCTCCAAGAGATTTACAAAACCCTAGGATGGCAGCCCAGGCTGATTGCACCATTAGTCGGCAGATATGTTTACCAGGCAATGAAGAAAGAAAAGAAACGATTAGATGCAGGGTGGACACTTGAACCTGAGACCTGTCTGGAAAAAAATGAAGCCGCACGTGTCGAAGAAACAGAAAGAAATACCGCCCCTCTCTTTGGGAAAAAAGGAGTGGAAGGCCAGTCTGAGGCAACAATATTTAGTGATGTCAGCTATTCACGGTAATAGGCAGTTTATTATATTACCGGATTATTCCTAAAGGCCATCTTCAGGGGGAGTCGGCTACTTGCCGTGCCAGCCTTCGGTCAAGAATCACTCGTAATTGGTTAAAATACAATTTGGGTTATTAAAGAAAAACCCTCATATCAAGTTCTTGCTTCACAAAAGACGTGATTCTTGAAATACGCCCGTCAAGTAGCCGACTCCCCCTCGGCAGTTTGCTGAGTTTTGGTAGCAATCGGATTTGTTTATAAAAAAGTCCATTTGTTGAACGTGGCAGCCTGGCCATGATAAACACCTTTGCTGTCCGAAACGTTCCAGATGGTTGCTCCCTCTATTAGAAACCGTTTTCCTGTTGCTGAAATACGCACCCCTGAATAGTCTGTTACAAAGCCGTTTTTGGTTACCTCTGCCAAAAGTTGTTCTCGTTTTTGTCGATTGACAGCTTCAGCCGATTTACGCGATTCCAGCTGTATCAATTTTTCAAAATCCATTTCAAACAGTTCAAGCGCTGTCCGGTTGCCAAAATTAAAAATCGGATCCTCCTCAACGCTGTGTGAGAGAATGGCAATCGGCGCATTCCAGAGAGCCTCGATCTCTTCAATATTCGGCTGTTTTTTTTCGAGCAATGGATAGCCAAGCAGTTGCTGATAACTGCTTGATATCATCATTCCAAGGGTTATGTACATATCTTGTTTAAGAATCGGGGGGATCATAAATAAAGTTCATCCTTATATTGAACGAAACTACTACACGGTAAACAACCAACGATTTTGATAGCATATTCTGCAGAACTATAACAGGCTATTGAATAACAGATGATCTTAAG
>CAZLGM010000152.1:3007-8314 GCA_964558875.1 uncultured Desulfocapsaceae bacterium | reverse complement strand
CAAGGCTGCTATATGGCCCTGCCGCCTCAGCGATATAACATGATTCTCAAGGGTGACGGCATTTATGAATGCCCGACATGTCAGCGGATAGTATATTATCAACCGGACTAGGAGGCTGCCCGAGAATGGATTTTTCCCCAACTCGTTGTTATTTGAAAAATTTTATCCTCGGATATTAGCTATATGCCTGCGATAAAATTTTTTAAATGTCTCGATTTGAGAAAAAAATCCTATTCTCGGACAACCTCCTAGCTTTCTTCTTTACACTTTCATGTTTTCCTTGTTCAATATCTGATTGGAGTGGGTGTGTGATCGCCCAGACACTGAATATGTCTGGGAGGAAAGTCCGAACTTCGCAGGGCAGGATGGTTCGTAACACGAACACCGGGTGACCGGTGGAAAGTGCCACAGAAAACAAACCGCCCGGTACTGCCGGGTAAGGGTGAAACGGCGAGGTAAGAGCTCACCGCTTCCATGGCGACATGGAAGGCACGGCAAACCCCATCTGAAGCAAGACCAAATAGGAAGGCGCTCACAGGCGGCCCGTCTGAGCCTTCGGGTAGGTTGCATGAGACGCCGGGCAACCGGCGTCCGTAGTGAAATGATCATAGCCTCCTACTCAGTTTGGCAGACAAACTGAGTAGGAGGTACAGAATTCGGCTTATAACCCACTCCTTTCTTGTTTTTTGTTCTCAGTGTCGCCACCAGTAATAGACCAGCTTCCAAACGATCAATGGACGCAACTGACAAAATCCCAGCAGCCGCAATAATACCAGCCGCAGGAAGCGGCAGTCGGATGGGTCTTCAGGAGCCAAAGCAGTACTGTCTGCTGGCTGGCGAACCTCTTCTGGTTCATACCGTTCGTCCTTTTTTTCAGAGCCGTTTCATTACAACGGTCGTTGTAGTCGTTCCTGCCGCCTGGCTGGAACAGACCCGGGAAATATTTCAACGTTACCTGGAAACTCCGGACAATCTCCTGGTCGTGGAGGGTGGTGAAAGGCGGCAGGACTCTGTTCGAATGGGGATCGAGAGTCTGCCCAAAGATACCAAGATCGTTCTTGTGCATGACGGGGCAAGACCGCTGATTACAACACAACTCATTGATCGTTGTTATCAACAATGTTTAGAATACGAAGCAGTAATTGCGGCGGTGCCGGTGAAGGACACCGTTAAGCAGTGCGGACAGGATAATCGTATTACACGGACTATTCCCCGGGATGATCTCTGGCAGGCCCAGACTCCGCAGGCTGCCCGCCTCTCTCTATTAAAAAAGTGTTACGCCGACTATGGTAATCTTGATGTGACCGATGAAGCGTCGCTTCTTGAATTGGGATCCATACCGGTCCATGTTGTTGAAGGGTCGGAGAAGAACATAAAGATCACCCGACCGGAGGATTTGGCTATCGCGGAAAAGCTCATGGAGTCAGAAAAGAAAGAAAAACGCATCGGACACGGATATGACGCCCACCGTTTTGCGGATGGCAGAAAACTGATTTTAGGCGGTGTGGAGATACCATATGAGTATGGGCTGGCTGGGCATTCGGACGCGGATGTTTTGTGCCATGCGGTCTGTGATGCTATTTTGGGGGCAATAGGCCAGGGAGATATCGGCAGCCATTTCCCCGATTCCGATGATCAATATAAGGGGATTTCATCCCTTGTTCTCCTTGAGTCGGTTATCAAGCTTGCCGATGCCAAGGGATATCGTATTATCAATATTGATGTGACGGTTGTCTGCCAGAAGCCGAAACTGGCACCATATCTGGTGACCATACGACAAAATCTGGCAGGCTGCTGTCGGATTGAAGATGGGCGGGTCAATATTAAAGCCACAACCACTGAAAAAATGGGCTTTGTCGGCCGGCTGGAAGGTATAGGCTGTCATGCCGTAGTTTTCATTGGCACTAAATGAATATGGAAATAGCAAAACAATCAGAACCATTAAAAATGAACACACAACTTCTACAAGTCAACAGAGAGCGGCTGGCCAAAACTTTCATGCGAATCTGTGAGATTGATTCTCCTTCACGACAGGAGGGTGAAATTTCCTCTTTTCTCATAGATCGTCTTAAAGAGCTGGGGGCTGACCGTATTGTCGAAGATCAATCAGCACAAATAACCGGATCGCAAAGTGGCAACCTGATTGCCACCTTTTGTGGAAGTGAGCCTGAGGCAGAACCTGTATTTTTCATCTGTCATATGGATACGGTCGAGCCGGGATGCGGCGTTGAGGTTGAACGGGACGGCGACCTGTTCACCAGTCGGGGAGACACGATTCTCGGGGGCGATGATAAGTCGGGTATTGCCGCCTTGCTGGAAGTCCTGCAGGTCATCGGAGAGAGTACGCTCAATTACCGGCCATTCCAACTGGTTTTGACAACCTGCGAAGAGATCGGACTTCTTGGTGCCAAGGCCCTTGAACATAAATATATCCAGGCGGAGTTCGGTTATGCCCTTGATTCAACCGGGATAGACCGGATTGTTATCGGAGCACCGGCATCAAATCGACTGCAAATAACAATTAACGGTGTGGCAGCCCATGCCGGGCTTCATCCGGAACAGGGAGTGAGCGCAATATCCCTTGCTGCCCAATCGATTTCGAAACTCTCACTCGGCAGGCTCGACGAGCATTCTACCGCCAACATCGGTTGTATTAACGGGGGAGTTGCTTCAAATATCATTCCGGACAAGGTTGTGATAGATGGTGAGGTTCGGTCCCATTCCGCTGAACTACTGCAGTCCCACACCGAGGAAATAAAAACCACATTTGAGCATGTGGTTGACGATTTCCCAAAAAAGAAGGGAAACGGTGGTGTGCGGCCCTCGGTCGATATTGAGACTTGGCTTGAATATCCACAAATGATTTTTACCATGGATCATCCCGTGGTTGAGCATGTCCGGCTGGCCGGTGAAAGGCTTGGACGAGATTTAAGTTTTGAAATTGCCGGTGGCGGATCGGATGCCAACATACTCAACAGTTTTGGTTTGCCGACAGCGATCATCGCTACGGGAATGACAAAGGTACACACAACAGATGAATCGCTCGACCTGGGTGATCTTGTCGGTTTAACAGAGCTGCTAATTGAACTGGTACGTTGCCCATAGCCCACAGCCCATAACAATATCGAATGTTCACGGATTCAGGCTTGTTATAATTGTTTCAAAACCATTGCACATATCTTGATTAACGAATATCATAGCACCTTCTTTTTTTTGATGGGCAGGTTATTTGTGATCGGCCGAACATTGTTTAAAAGCGGTGTTGCATAAGGCTGATGATTATTTATTGAAGGAAACAATCATGTTTACGACCCACGGGTTGTCCAATGAAAGTGGACGACCTCAACATGAGTGTGGTATTTGTGGAATTTACGGCCATGAGAGTTCCGCCAAACTAGCCTATTTCGGCCTATATGCCTTGCAGCACAGGGGGCAGGAAAGCGCCGGCATAGTGACCTCGGATGGTGAACAGGTTAGTTTCCATAAGGATATGGGACTGGTTCCAGAAGTATTTTCTGAGGCAAATTTACAGGAACTTCAGGGGCACCTGTCTGTCGGCCATGTCCGCTACTCGACAACGGGTGCTTCCAATATAACCAACACCCAGCCGTTCACCATTAATCATAAAGGTACTTCACTTTCTGTTGCTCATAATGGCAACCTTGTCAATGGTATTGAGTTACGCAAAAAACTGGAAGCCAAGGGTTCCATCTTTCAGACATCTATGGACAGTGAGATCGTGCTGCATCTCATTGCGCGAAACGCCCATTTAGGTCTTGAGCGGGCGCTTGCCGATTCATTTGCAGCGGTCAAAGGGGCCTATTCGATCCTCCTGATGACCCCTGACACCATGGTTGCTGTCCGTGACCCCAATGGTTTCAGGCCCCTCTGTCTTGGAAAGCTGAATACCGGCGCCTGGGTTGTGGCTTCGGAAACTTGCGCTCTTGATCTGATTGAAGCTGAATATGTCAGGGATGTGGAGCCGGGAGAGGTTCTGATTATCAATGAGAACGGCCTGAAATCCATTTTTCCCTGGCCCAAGGTGAGATCCAGTTTCTGTATTTTCGAACATGTTTATTTTGCTCGTCCCGATTCCGATATTTTCAATATTAATGTCTATCAGACAAGAAAGAGAATGGGCGAGATATTAGCCAGGGAGACGGATATCGACGGGGATTTTGTTATGCCTTTTCCCGATTCCGGCAACTACGCGGCAATTGGCTATTCACAGGCATCGGGTATACCGCTGGAGATGGGTGTGATACGAAATCACTATGTCGGCAGAACATTTATTCAGCCGACGCAATCCATGCGTGATTTTAATGTCAGGGTTAAGCTGAACCCGGTCCGCTCCTTTCTGAAAGACAAAAAGGTCATCATTGTAGAGGATTCAATTATCAGAGGAACAACCGGGAAGAGCAGGGTACGCTCCCTTCGAAATGCCGGAGCCAAAGAGGTGCACATGATGGTAAGCTGCCCGCCGACCCGGTACGCCTGTTATTACGGGATTGACTTTCCTTCATCAACCGAACTGGTGGCGGCAAAAAACACTGTCAAGGAGATCTCCGATCACCTTGGCCTGGATTCCTTGAATTATTTAAGCATCGAAGGGATGGTTGAAGCAACCGGAATGACAGAAAAAGATTTTTGTCTGGCCTGTTTCGACGGCCAGTATCCAATTGAACCGGATCTCAGCTTCAGAAAGAACGCCCTGGAATAAACGACCATACGTGAAAAACTGTTTATATTTTTCACCGGCAAAGCCAACGGTTTTTTTCAGCTTACTGTAGGGCTGTGAAAGGTGAAAATTTAATTATATTCTGCAGATAGCGCAGTTTTCACCGCTCTTCCTGGCATCTCTTACCGCCTGCTCAGCTCGCTTGATCATTCTCTTTTCATCTTCTTCAACGCTGATTTGCGAATCCCGATGGCACGACACAATACCAATTGACAGTGAAGTGATATCGAAATGGTATTCAACATAGTTCAGTAGAACTCTCTGGACAATTTCCGTAGCCTGATCACCGCTGGTCTGGGGAAGAAGAAGGCCGAACTCGCCATCACCGAGATAGTAACCGAGATCGACGGATTGCCTGGTGCAGTCAAGCAGTATTTTTCCTAACACTACTAACTGTTCGTCACCTTTGACAGACCCGTTTTTAAGGCAGTATTCAGCAAAGCTGTCAATATGAATCAGAGCGAAAAAGATAGTATAATTCTGTCTGCTGGCACGCGCAGCTTCACGGATGAAATGGGTGTTAAAAGCCTGCCGATTATAGAGGTTGGTCAAACTGTCGTGGATGATCA
>CAZLGM010000152.1:0-2907 GCA_964558875.1 uncultured Desulfocapsaceae bacterium | reverse complement strand
TGGGTGTTAAAAGCCTGCCGATTATAGAGGTTGGTCAAACTGTCGTGGATGATCAGCTTTTGTAATTTTCTGGCAATGGATCGTTCCCGGAGGGCCCGGACCAGTTTCACTTCCAGTTCGACCTGGTTAACCGGTTTGAATAGAAAATCCACAGCGCCATTGGTGAGTGCTAAAACACACCGTTCCCAGTCATCGAAATCTGCGGAAATGATAACATCGGTATTGGGATAATACTTCTGAACATGACGCAGAAGATCAAACCCATCCATTTCAGGAATGTCAAGATCGGAGAGGATCAGATCAAAGGAGTTAAGTTTCAGTGTTTTGGCAGCTTCATCGCCGTTGCCTGCGGCATAGCAGGTATGACCAAGCGATGAGACCAACAGGGTTAGTGAACTCAAAACAAGTTCATCATTATTGACAATGAGAATAAAGGCGTTGTTTGGTCTCTCCGCACTCATCAGACTCTTGATCCGAACTGTTTATTTACGCATCATCGATCGTGTCGCTGGGGGTACGCTCAGTCTACAGGTTTTCAAATCGAATGTCCAGAAACAGGTAGTTGCTTGATTCTAGTGAACCGGATATTGTAATTTAGGGCAAGAAATGATCATGCTCCACGGCATAGGATAGCTATTGAGCCGACAAAGTAGCGTGGACAACATGGAAAATCGAGAACTGGCAGAGATATTTAGAACAGGGAAGAACGAGCATTGGTTTGAAGAATGCAGACGTATCTTTGCTGAAATTTATCCGGAAATGAACCTGGATTTCCTGGAACAGGTTCATGATGATGTTCGGGATATCTTTCTCGGCCAATACCCGGGATTTCAAGTTTCACTTTCAAAATACCATAATTTTGATCATACCTGTTCAACTGGTCTGGCTGTGGCCAGGTTATTCCATGGATTAATTCTGGAAGGAGAAACTATCTCCAGAACAACGCTGGAACAAGGTGTTGTCAGCGCCCTGTTTCATGATATTGGATGGTTGCCCAGGAAAAACAGTCCGGAACAATCTGATGAGGAATTGCATGGCAAACATGAAGAGCGCTCAATACGCTTTATGACTCAGTATCTTCAGCAAAAAGGCTGTTCATCCGATTATTGCGATGCCTGTGGTGTAATGATTCAATGTACAAACCTGACAGTTCAACCTGAGACCTTAGCGTTCAAGGATGATGCTAATCGGCTGGGCGGGTATGTGGTTGGTTCAGCCGATATCCTGGCACAGATGGCTGACAGATGTTACCTGGAGAAACTGCCTTTTCTGTACCGGGAACAGCAGTATAGTAAGCAGTTCAAATTCGAGACTCCTTTTGAGTTGCTTCAACGTACAGCAGAGTTTTATTCAATCACGGTGATGGAGAGGCTGGAAATAACCTTCAACAATGTCTATAAAGCGATGCGGAGCCATTTCAGGAAGCGGTGGCAGTTGAATGAAGACCTGTACAGTGAGAATATCCTGAAAAATCTCGATTACCTGAAAAAGGTTATCAGTGAATGCGAAAATGAGTTCTGGTGTGTTGAAAAGAAGCTGAGGCGGGATATCACCAGATAATGACTCTCTGTTGGCAAAAAGCCAGGGGAGAGAACAACTTTTCACAGACAGTTTTTCACTTGTTTCTCGGGTCGTTGCCGGTTTCAAACATTTCAAAAAGATCGAAAAAAAGCCTGCTGACCGCACTGAAGTGGGTTGCCGAGCCGGAAGAGGCATAGGCTTTGGTTATTTCAAAGGCCCGCAGAAAGCTTTCATGGCTTTGGGATTTCTGCCCTTCTTTAAGAACCTGCGTTAGGTTTTGACCGATATCTTTTTCCATACTGTTGATCCTGTCGTTGTCTCCGGGAGGTGCTGTTAACACAGGTTATCCGGAAAACTCTATGTTATATGGGATTTGACCGACTACTCATCCAGGGATTTTGCCTCATCGACCAGCATGATGGGGATATCATCACGGATTTCGTAAAGGAGCCGGCACTGTTCACAGAGGATGCTTTTTTTATCCTGGCTCAATTTGACCGGCTTTTTGCACTTTGGACACGCGAGAATGTCAAGAAGATCTTTGGATATCATGGTTTCTGAGAGAGGGATGAAGGGATGGGACGAACCGAAGGAGTGATCGACACCAGTAAACTGTTATTAACGGCTTCAATATTTCGTATTTTCATGGAGATCATAATTGATTTATTGTTGGTGTCTGCTATCAGCGGTTTAAGCTTCTTAATCGATACGGGAAAATCACGGCCACTGATAATGGCCAGCAATGCAGCAGCGATATCCGCCTTTTGCGGTTTTGTATTTGTTCTTTTTCGTAAAATCGGACGGATATAGAGCAACTGCTTATCCGAGTCGAACCGGAGCCGGGCGTCAGCCTGGAAGTCGAGTCGGACCGAGCCCACATTGAGATTGATCTTATGACCGGAGATTTCAGTGACCAGCCGCAACTTCTTGGCAACAAGGCCGAGCCTGCAGGATATCTGCTGGTTCTTCAGCTCGATGTTGGTGATATCGGTTATAGAAACGGCTCCTTTGAGTATCTTTGAAGAAACGTTCAAATCAAAAGGGACCATCTTGTTCACTGCCTGGGCAAGTACGGGGCCGGGGATTCTCAAGGTGATCAGCTGGCTTGAATCTGCCGCCTGACTCCAGCCTGGGGTCAGGAGGAAAACAACGATCAGGCAAGGAAGAAAAAGAAGTCGTTTCATGTCATGTCACTATTGTTGTGTTCTGCTGGAAACTTTATTTGTCTGAATTGACTATACAGCGTCCCTGTCCATAACCCGGCGATGGAAATCAGACCGACGATTGAGGCCCAGTCACGGGAGTGGCTATGGCCATGGGACTCTATTACCTCGATTGTATCCATGGTAATGAATTTACCCTTAATTGACAAGAGAGATGCGTGTT
>CAZLGM010000151.1:0-8315 GCA_964558875.1 uncultured Desulfocapsaceae bacterium | reverse complement strand
ACGGGATACTTGTATTGATGATCGGGTTTCCCAGTGTTTCAATGAGATCCCGGCAGATGGGCGCTTCGGGAACCCTGATACCAACTGTTTTCTGCTTGGTTGCCATGATCTTGGGCACAAGCTTGGTCCCCTGCAGAACAAAGGTGTAAGGTCCTGGCAGATTTTTTTTCAACAGCCGGTAGGCTGTATTGGATACATGGGCATATTCGCTGATGTGTTTTAAGCTTGAACACATGAAGGAGAACGGCTTGTTCTTCGGCCTTTTCTTGATCTGCAAAAGCCGTTTCACCGCTTTTGCGCTGAAAATATCGCAGCCAATCCCATAACCGGTGTCGGTTGGATAACAGATAATCGAATCACTTCTCAAAAGATCAACAACCTGTTTAATCAAACGTGGTTGGGGATTGTCCGGATTAATGGCAAGCAGCATTTTCCTCTCACTTTTCTATTCATATAGCAGCAAACTCTACTGTACCCATTGGACCTTTTTATCTGAATACAGTGCAGACGTGACCCACTGTATACCGGATAATCGAGCCAATGGCAAAAAGAAAAAGATTTAAGCTAAACTGAGCGATTTTTAATTACAATATGTGGCAAAGGCCTATGTGCTGGCCCTTCAAAAAAAAAGTAGGCACACCCAAAGATCTGTCGAACCTTTTTATGAAGTGCAGGTGTATAAGGATTTGGTGCAGGTTGTGATTTAAAATCGCTTAATTTAGGTTTAAGCTTCTTGTTATCCATGATATAATTTGCAGTTTAATGTTGTATTTTTCTCAAGCTATCCAGGAAACATTACAGTTAAAAGTTTTGACTCTTATGTTTCCCGGAATAATTGAACTATAAGACCGTTGAGCGGCCCATATCGGTTTCCCGTCAACTTTGAAATAGGAGTCACAGGTGTTACAGGATACTACAGATCTTGCCCTTACTTTTGATGACCTGCTTCTCGTCCCTGCCTCTTCTCAAGTCCTGCCGACAGAAGTTTCCATGCAAACCCGGCTGACCAGTTCCATTCGACTCAATTCGCCTCTGGTGAGTGCTGCAATGGACACCGTTACCGAACACCGGACAGCCATCGCCATGGCCAGGGAAGGCGGCATCGGCATCATCCATAAGAATATGTCCATTGAACAGCAGGCCCTTGAAGTGGAAAAAGTGAAAAAATCGGAGTCGGGAATGATCATCGACCCGATAACAGTCAACCAGGAACAATCAGTGGCCGATGTCCAGGAGATCATGCGTACCTATAAGATTTCGGGATTACCTGTTCTTCATAAAGGGAAGCTGGTCGGAATTGTCACCAATCGCGACCTTCGTTTTGTTTCCGACACCGAACTTCGGGTCAAGGATGTGATGACCAGTAAAGATCTTGTTACTGCCGAGGTTGGCATCGACCTGGAACACTCAAAAGCGCTCCTGCATGAGCACCGTATTGAAAAACTACTGGTTATTGATGATGATGGTAATCTCAAGGGGCTGATAACCATCAAGGACCTGGAAAAAATAAGGAAGTATCCCCATGCGGCCAAGGACAGCCTCGGCAGACTTCTGGTCGGCGCCGCTCTTGGAGCTGGAGATGATATAGAAAAGAATGGTGAACTGTTAATTGCCGCGGGTGTCGATGTGGTTGTTATTGATTCTGCCCACGGCCACTCCCAGGGAGTCATCCAGGCTGTTGAACGGATCAGATCCGCTTTTCCTAAAATTGATATCATTGCCGGAAATGTGGCTACAGCCGAGGGAACCAATGATCTGATCAAGGCCGGAGCCAACGCGGTGAAAGTCGGGGTCGGTCCCGGCTCCATCTGCACAACCCGTATTGTGGCAGGTGTGGGTGTCCCCCAGATGAGCGCCTTGAAAGACTGTGTGGAAACCGCCTCCAGACAGGACGTTCCCATCATCTCAGACGGCGGTATCAAGCATTCCGGGGATCTGGCCAAGGCTATCGGCGCCGGGGCTCATTCCATCATGATCGGCAGTCTGTTTGCCGGAACCGATGAAACACCTGGAGAAACTTTCCTCTACCAGGGAAGAACATACAAGGGATATCGAGGGATGGGATCCATCGGGGCGATGCGAAAAGGCTCCTCGGATAGGTACTTTCAGTCTGAAATCGACAGCCAGTCCAAACTGGTTCCTGAAGGTATTGAAGGAAAAGTCCCTTACCGTGGCCCTCTGTCCAACGTTGTTTATCAGTTACTGGGCGGTCTTCGTTCCGGTATGGGTTATGTGGGAGCGGCAACCATTGAAGAGCTGCGGCAGAAAGCCAAATTCGTCAGGATATCATCTGCCGGTCTTCGGGAATCTCATGTTCATGATGTGATTATAACAAAGGAAGCTCCAAACTACCGTACCGCTTAAAAGACCAGGAGCACAACATCTTCATTCGATCAGGCTCAGCCGCATAGGTTTAAACTATTGCGACTGAACCTGACCGAATGAACCTGCAGCACTCCTGATCTTTTAAGATTGACTATTGGATAGAAAGCTAAATCAAGGATTAAGTCTAATAAAGTGGAAAACAAATGGATATTCATAGTGAGAAGATACTGATCATTGATTTTGGATCTCAGACGACTCAGCTGATTGCCAGGAGAATCAGGGAACAGAAGGTGTACTGTGAAATCCATCCTTTCTCTACTCCCCTTGAGAAGATCAGGGAGTTGAAGCCGACAGGTCTGGTTTTGTCAGGCGGGCCTGCTTCGGTGTATGACTCTGACGCGCCCCTTTCCGATATTGGTCTGTATGAGCTTGGTGTTCCTATTCTCGGCATCTGTTACGGTGCTCAACTTATGATTCACCAACTCGGTGGTTCGGTGGAAAAGGCGACAAAACGGGAATTTGGTAAAGCCGAACTCTCTGTTCAATATACCGAAGGACTGTTTGCCGGACTTGAAACCGGCAAGGCAACCCATCAGGTCTGGATGAGTCACGGCGACCGTATCGAAGTGCTGCCGGAGATGTTTGAAGCAACGGCTGTCAGTGAACATTCACCCTATGCCGCTATTCGTCATACAGAGAAACCATTTGTCGGTGTTCAGTTCCACCCCGAAGTTGCCCATACCTTTATCGGCAACGATGTGTTGAGAAATTTTATGTTCGGCATCTGCGGTTGCAGCCCAAGCTGGACCATGCATTCGTTTATTGAATCGGCCGTTGCCGCCATCAAGCAAAAGGTTGGGTCGACCGATAAGGTTATCTGCGCCCTTTCCGGCGGTGTCGACTCATCTGTTGTCGCGGCCATTGTTCATCGGGCGATCGGCGACCAGCTCACCTGTATTTACGTGAACAACGGCTTGATGCGTACGGGAGAATCGCAGGCAATTTTGAGGTTTTTCAAGGAAAAAACCAAATTGCGTGTCATCGATGTGAACGCCACCGATTTCTTCCTGGCCGAACTGGACCGCATTGTCGATCCGGAGGTCAAACGCAAACGTATCGGCCTCGGTTTCATTAAGATCTTTGAAGAAGAGGCGAATAAAATCGGTGAGGTAAAATACCTGGCCCAGGGAACGCTCTATCCCGACGTGATTGAGTCGGTCTCATTTAGAGGTGACGCCCCGATTAAATCGCATCACAATGTGGGCGGGTTACCGGAAGTGATGAAGCTTGATCTGATCGAACCTCTAAGAGAACTATTCAAAGATGAAGTCCGTGAATTAGGGCTTGAACTGGGACTGCCGGAGGAAGCCATATACAGACAGCCATTCCCCGGTCCGGGTCTTGGTATCCGCATCATGGGCGAGGTAACCGATGAACGGCTTAATATTCTCAGGCAGGCCGATGTGATTGTTTTGGAAGAGATGAAGAAAAACGGCTGGTACCGCAAAGTGTGGCAATCCTTTGCCGTTCTGCTGCCCATTCAGACCGTCGGTGTCATGGGTGATGGACGAACCTATGAGAATGTTATAGCCCTGCGCAGTGTCGATTCAAAAGATGCCATGACCGCAGACTGGTCAAAGCTACCCTATGAGCTTCTCGGTTCGATCTCCAACCGAATCATTAATGAAGTAAGGGGAGTCAACCGGGTTGTCTATGACATCTCCTCAAAACCGCCATCAACCATTGAATGGGAGTAGTTGCCATATCGGTGGTCTCCGTGCTGCGATGAGTCTTTCAAGGTGTTCTTTCAATCGGTTTACAGCGATTGAATCCATGAGGTCTCACTCTTTGATTCTAAAGTGAGGAAGAGATTGTGTCAGCAGCCAACCCTGTACTCATAGCACCGAATTTCTTCCCATCTCAAAATATCCTATCTATTAAAGAGCTTGGTCAAGGGAATATCAACGATACCTTCCTCGTTCGCACAACAGAGAATAATTATGTTCTACAGCGTCTGAATGAACAGGTTTTCCCCAGGCCAGAGGCGGTCATTGTCAACATGGACAAGATCACCCGTCATCTCGAGCGTAAATCAGCCCTTTTGGGCAAACAGTATCGTGCTGTCAGGATAATCCCCACCAGAGATAACAATCTTTTTTATCACGATAGCTGCGATCAATACTGGCGTTGCATGGACTACATCGCCGACAGCGTCACCTCCTCTTCGATCAAAACACCCGAGCAGGGCAGGCTGGTTGGCCGGACGCTGGGTCGATTTCATCTGCTGATGGACGATTATGATCCTGACAGCCTCCAGGTCAGCCTTCCCGGCTTCCATGTTCTTCCCCGGTACCTTGAAGCATTTGATCGTGTTCTTCAGGACAACAGTTCTGTCGATACTCCGGAGGTCCGTTACTGTCTGCGCTGTATCGATGATCTTCGAGCTTCGGCTGATTTTCTGGAGCAGTGCAAAAAACAAGGACGCCTTCCCATCGGAGTCATACACGGCGATCCCAAGATGGATAATGTGCTCTTTGATGAATTAAGTGGTCGGCCCCTCTGTCTTATCGATCTGGATACAGTCGGACCCGGCCTGCTTCATTATGACCTGGGCGACTGTCTTCGATCATGCTGTAATTCAGCTGCCTCAGAAACCGACAGTCAGTCTCCCATACATTTCAAAATGGAGCTATTCACCCAAGTGGTTGGCGGCTATTTGGATGAAGCGGAATCACTGCTTTTAAGCGAACAAAAATTACTGATCTATGAGGCAGTGTTGCTGGTCACCTTTGAGCTGGCCCTTCGTTTTTTCACCGACCACCTGGCAGGAGATCATTATTTTAAGGTTTCGCGCAGAGGAGAAAATCTAGCAAGGTCCTGCAATCAATTCCGGTTGATGGAGTCGATTCTTCAACAAAAAGACACTCTTCGCCGGATATTGGCAAAAAGCTGATCGAAGGTTGATCCAGTTTCCCGAAGGAAATGAAATTCTTTTACACCTGGACTTTCTCAATAGAGTCCAGGTAATGGTTAATCGTGTTCTGGATGGAAGAACGAAGGTTTCTAAATTCAATACCGATTCTGGCTTCCTGACTGTTTTCCTGGAGATTTCGTACGATTCCTGAGATCTCCTGCTCATTATCCAGGCCTGGTAATACACAGTTGATTTTGACCGCTTCCCTGATCCGAACCTGGGGTAACTTGCTTTTGGCGCCTGCCAGTACCTGGACAAGACCACCGGAAGAACTCAAATCAACCAGCGCGCCGTCATATTGGCTACCGTCTGCCGAAAGAAGCCGACAGTTGATATAGATGGCCAGCCGTTTAGCCTGGCGCAATTCATGATAGTGAATGATCGTAGGATACCGGAGGAAAAGATGTTTCTGGGGATACTGTATTGATCTGAGCAGGTCGGTTTTAAAAAGACAGAGATTGCCCATATGCAGATACTTGACCAGCAGACCGATCTTCTCCTGCGGCTGGGTCTTGGTCACCGAAAAATGGTCGGGAGTGGTGACGATCAGATGTGAGCCCGGTACCATGCCGATCATCATGGCTCTCAGCGGTGTATCGATATTATCGAACTCCATCGTCAGGCTTGCGCCAATATCAAGGGAAAGACGATGGCCTGCCGTTAAAAAACGCTTCAGGCGAGGCTGTCTATTACTGTCGCTTGTTTTGCCTTCGCCATCCAGCCGTTCATCTTTTCGCCGCATTCCTTCCATGATAATGGACATCAGCGGTTTTTTAATACTGTCTTTCTTTTTCCCGTTAAAGTAGCGGATTCGAATGATAGCATCATCCCAGCCAATCATTTCATAGAGTGCTTCTTCACCCGAAAGGTCTCCGCATCTGCCATCAACCAGGACACCTTCGACCATATAGATAAAGCCGATTTCATCACCTAAAGCACATTGAAGTGTGCAGGTCTTGCCATCTCCTTCAAGCATCTGCAAAAAGGAATGGATGGGAATGCCTCTGACGAAACCGCCGGTCGATACTTCAAACAGCTCATGAAGCTGGTCGAACAGAAGCATCTGGTTGCAGGGACGTTCATGGTGATAACAGGCGCCCAGTTTCAACGCCTTATTTTCTATGTCACCACTTCCATCACAAATCGAGATCAGTGGTATATGGGCGTATTGCTCCGTGAGATACGACAGGGCCGGCAGGTCTTCGGTCTGGGGAAGATTCAACGAACAGAGAATGACATCAACAGGATGATTGGACAACAATTGACGAGCAACCGTTTCGTCCATGGCTGTTAATATCTTGCTGTCCGGCCACCACTGCCTGATGGTCACAGCAAGGCTGTCAAGGTGTTCCCGGTCTTGTTCGATGAGGAGTATGGTTCTCATTGTAATTGATCCAGACGAATAACAACATCAGCTTAAACCCAGCTTTGATCCAATCAAACTATCCGTTCAAGGAATAACTGTCAAAATGAAATTCACCTGAATCCATGATAGAGGTCTTCACCCTCCCTAACAACATGTTGATATAATAATAATTTTCATGATTTGGTTGTTTTGACCAACAATAAAAAATCCACTCTTCGGAACATCCGTCAACACTGCAAGAGCACTTCCTAAGAGTGTTCATGGATTTAGGATTCATCCTGGAATTCAAATGATATTGGATCGGGCTGCTACAACAGGTCACTGGCAAGATCGGCCAACTGGGAACGTTCCCCTTTCTCCAGGTTGATATGGGCGTAAAGGGATGATCCATGCAGCTTGGCGATCAGATTGGACAGGCCGTTGGAGTAGGTATTCAGATAGGGGTGATCGATCTGATAAATATCCCCGGTGAAAATGATCTTGGTTCCTTCGCCGGCCCTGGTGATAATGGTCTTGACCTCGTGCGGCGTCAGGTTCTGGGCTTCATCGACGATCATATACATTCTCACCAGGCTCCTGCCCCGGATATAGGCCAGCGGTTCGATGATCAACTTATCCTCTTCCATCATTTTGAAAATCCTCTGGTGGTTAGGTGAATTTTCCGGAAATTGGGTGCGAATGACAGCCAGATTGTCATAAAGCGGCTGCATGTACGGCGATACCTTTGATTGAATATCACCAGGCAGGTAGCCAATATCCTTGTTGGATAGAGGAACGATAGGCCGAGCCAGTAGGATCTGGCGATAGTAGCGACGGGATTCAATGGCCGCAGCTAGTGCCAGCAGGGTCTTTCCGGTGCCAGCCTTACCGGTTATGGTGACCAGTGGAATATCATTATTCAAGAGCGCATGGATGGCAAAGGTCTGTTGGACGTTTCGTGAGGTGATACCGTAAACCGATCGTTTTTCCACCTTTCTGACTTGATCATGCTCTTTGTCAAAGGTTACCAACGCAGACTTCTGACCGTTGCGCAGGACCATGAATTCGTTCGGCTGGGGCGACCTCTCAAGAGACAGCATCTCCCCTTCCAGTGGCTCGTGCTGCTGGTAGAGGGTATCCAGAAGCTCACCGGGTATATCTTCCACATATCGATAGCCTCTGTACAGCTCGGAAATATCTTTTACATGATCCGTGGTATAATCGGCTGCGACCAGACCAACCGCCTTGGCCTTCATACGCAGATTGACATCTTTGGTGACAAGAATCACTTCCCGTGACTTTTCTTCGGCAGCCAGGTGATAGGCCACATTGAGTATCCTGTTGTCTGTCTTATCGGAAAACTGGAAATTATCTCGCAGATCTTCATGAAGCGGCGATTCCAGCTTGATGGAAACCTTGCCGAGCCCCTCGCCTATCTTGACACCGCCGTTGAACAGTTTGTTGCCGCTCATCGAATCGAGTGCCCGGGTAAATTCACGGCTATGATAGTTCACTTCACGGCCGCCCTTCTTAAACCGGTCGAGCTCTTCCAAAACAGTCATCGGCAGGACTACGTCGTGCTCGTCGAATTGATAAATACAGCTTGAATCGTGAAGGATAACGTTGGTATCGAGGACAAAGGTTTTTATTTTGTCAATCATTAACAAATAC
>CAZLGM010000150.1:0-8432 GCA_964558875.1 uncultured Desulfocapsaceae bacterium | reverse complement strand
TACGAGCGGTTGACAGTCGATGTGGATGAAGCCTACCAGGGCGCTGTTATTGAAAAACTTGGCAAACTAAAAGGGCAGATCGAAGAGATGAACTCGGAGAACGGTATGGTCCGAATGGTGTTCACCATACCGACTCGTGGTCTGCTCGGTTATCGCTCCCAGTTCATGACCGACACCAAGGGTATGGGCATGATGGCCTATGTGTTCGATGATTATGGTCCCTATGCCGGAGATATTACCAACAGGATCAATGGGGTCATGGTTACCAAAGAGAAGTGTGTTTCGGTGGCGTATGCCCTTTTTAACCTGCAGGAACGGGGTAAGATATTTATCGATCCGGGTGTTGATCTTTATCTGGGTCAGATTGTTGGTGAACACAGTCGGCCGGCCGACCTGATTGTCAATCCAGGGAAGGGGAAGAAGCTGAGCAATGTGAGAGCCTCAGGCTCAGATGAGGCGGTTGTATTAACGCCGCCGACCCAGATGACCCTTGAGGATTGTATCGCCTATATCAACGATGACGAACTGGTCGAGGTGACTCCCGAGTCAATCCGCCTGAGAAAAAAGACCGGCGTTCGGGTAAGGGGTTAAGGCCTGCTTCCGCGGGGGTTGCCTTTTAGCTGATAGCTCTTATTTTATTGCAGTATAAAGGTGCGGGACTTGATATCTGAGGAGTCCGGCAAGACTATTTACTCAAATAGAACAAGTGAAATGAAAGAAATCCTCATTATCGTAGTATCCTGCATTGTCGGCCTTGTCACATTCGGTGTGATTGCCAAAAAATATGGGTCCGACTGCATTCCCTGACTGATGCTATATGGTTCTGTGGGTGCGGGACTCGTCGTGTATCTATTGCTTTCGAAGGTATTTTGAGCTGTTTTTATAAACGGGCCAACGTCTGTTTAAAACACAGTCAACAATCAATCACTTTTCATAATCAAGACACTGACAAACGCTTAAAATAATCGTCTAGAATTTTTTTGTGGTCAAACACAAGATGAGGCAACTCATCCCTGCCAAATAGCTTTGCTTCAAGAGCGTCGTCCAGTCCCTGAGGCACACCCTGGGCCTGAGCAATAAAGACAGTTGATGCCGTATGGTGTCGTGGATCCCTTCCCGGGTCTGAGTAGGTACGGAATTGGCGAAGATTGTTGACATCAAGTCCTGTTTCTTCTTTGGCTTCGCGTAAAGCGGCCGTTTCATACGATTCGCCGTAATCCACAAACCCGCCAGGAAGGGCCCAGCCCAGCGGCGGGTTTTTTCGTTTTATCAAAACAATTTTCCCGTCTATTTCAATGATAATGTCAACAGTGGGGAACGGGTTTTTAAAGGTCTCTATCTGTTTGTTGCAAAACGGGCATTTCATGATTGTTTATCCGGTTCGGATTAGGTGGTGCGACTGAAGTCAATCAGTGTGTGGATCTCTTCCCAGTTTGCAACAGAGGGCAACGGGGATTTTTTGTTCCATGGCTGTCTGAACAGAAAGGGGTAAATGCCGGCAACGTCCATCTGGCGGCAGGTTTCCAGCCGATCATCGACAAAATAAAAAAGATCATGGTGGCGGGCATACCGGACCTTGTCGTCATGATCACCCATGGCAACGAGTGTTATCCTGTTTTTGACCTTGGGAGGAAAATAGGCGTCAAGCCAGTCGTGGACCGGATTTTCAAGGGGCCTTGCGGTAATGATAGTCGCCGGGCAGACCTTGGAAATCTCAGTTATCACCTCTACAGCACCGGGTAATGGTTTGAGCCTGGTTGCCAGTGAGTCGTCTAAAATATCCGTAAAGATCTTTTCGATAATGTTATGAGGAACGGGAACACACTGATCGACCTGAAAGCTGGTTATATCTTCCAGGGTGAATGAACAGAAGTCATACTGTTCGCAGGCCATCCGAACAAACGCTTCCCCGATGTCGGCAATAACACCGTCGAAATCAAAGCCGATTCGGTCTGGGGGAATGTTCATGCGAGTGGTATACAGTGGTCGATGAAAAGAGATCCTGAGCAAGGTTTATGGGAGATAGCCTTTTTCAATGGCTTTGATTTTTTCTACCAGTTCCTCATTCACCGGAGTGTCAATTCCCAACTGTTTCCCTTCTTTGACGACAACTCCGTTGATGGCATCGATTTCGGTTCTCCGTTTATTCCTGGTATCCTGGAACATTGATGACCGATTCTCGGCGGTTTTTCTGCAAATATCATGTGTCATCTGCAGGGGATCGAGGGCAATGGTGATCTGGTTCGCCCTGGCAACTGCACAGGCCTCATTGATGGCTTCTTTCATCTTCTCTTTCAAGGTCTCCGATTCAAGCAGACCGCCATTGGCAACTCCATGTATGGCGGTAAGCGCATTGATGCCCACATTAACAAAGAGCTTTGCCCAGAGACGATCTATGATGGTGTCAGTCGTTTCTGCTTGAATGCCTCCCAAACTTAAGGTTGAGACAAAACTGTCAAGATTGGTTTCTGCATGCTTTGATGCAGGCTCAAGAAAACCGAAACTGGTCAGCCCCGAACCGCAATGGCGAACAACACCGGTATCGACAAGTGTTGCCCCTTCAGAGCTTGTACCAAAAACGGTAACAGCATCACCGGTTGCATATTCTGCTTTAAGATGGGCGATGCCGTTTTGAAGAAAAAGCAGCAGAGTAGAGGGCCCAAGCAGCTTCTGGCACCGTTCTATTGCCTTTTTAAGGTCATAGGATTTAACACACAACAGAACAGCGTCAGCAGAGCCAATGATGGCGGGATCGGAGCAGGCGTGAACCGGAATCTGTTCACGCCTGTCACCAATTTCATAAATCAACCCTTGGCGGTTAATATGCTCCGCCCTGTCTGGTCTGTGGTCGAGCAGCCAAAGGTGGTCTTTGTCGGTACTTAATCCTTTTGACAACAGGGATGTGAAAAGGCAGCCTAGAGCGCCCGGACCAACGACAACGATTTGCATGAATTATTTACGTTACTTGATAATCTTGGCCTTTTCGATAATAGCGTTGTATTTGTATCCAGCGCCAAAATCTTTGTTGGCCACCATAATGCCCTCAATTGTGATGATATCCTCAGAGCTGAGCTGCTCGGTTGTGGTCACAACGAGATCGTGAGTTCTCTCCATTGGGTTACCGGTACCATCCTGAAGGTGGATCCAGTTTTTCCCCATGATGTTCGGGTTGTATTTGACGATTTTCCCTTTAACCCGGACGGTTTTTCCATTCAGATCTTGTGATTTGGTAAAGATCTCTTCGACGGTGTAACCATTTTTCCCTTCAGCCTTTGTTACCTTTGTTTCCATAAAGGGAGCAGAGGCACCGGCGCTGCCACCTGATTGTGTTTCAGGCGGAGGGCTCATTGTTGCCGCGGGACCTGATTCGGCCTTAACCGCATCCGCGAATGAATCACCACTGCTTTTTTTCCCGCCAGGAGAGCTTTTCATTGCCTTATGTGGGTTAGCCATTCCCTTGCCGGCAAGCCCGGCGGAAAAAACGATAGACTCAAATGTTCGGTTTAAAGTTTTTGATTGGAAATTGGGCATAACCATTCCCTGCAAATAGGTCACCTTGTCGCCTTTTTTTACCTTACTGGCCGGGATGGCGACCCACAGTTTTTCTTTGCCGGTATCAACATGCATATAGGTATAGCCCCCGGAATCCATGGCTTCAAGGATTGTTCCGGTAACGGTGTCACCCTGCATGCTAGAACCGCCGCCACCTTTGGGCATGGCGGTCGCATGGGTCGAAAACATCAGCAGAGCTGCGGCAATAAAGGTGAGGAAGAAGGACGGCATAACAATCAATCGTTTTTTTAACATAATGTGTACTCCTGAGAATATATGAGAATTTAAGTGAATATGGATTTACGAGTCGGCAACCACGCGTTTTTAGCGTAGCTGTTTACTCCCTGCAAAGCCGGGAAGAACTCATGCACAGCGGCTTTAATATCTTTTCATAAAATCGCTTTGCAAGAGTAACTTCTATTAATCATCTTCCAGCAGGAAGGCAAGGGTCTCCATGATCGAACGAGCCCAGAGATCATACGCCTTTCCGGTTAAGTGGACGCCATCTTCCTGAAATAATTTGGCCTTACTGTCCTTTAAACGGTCAAACATGTTTAAAAAACAGGAGCCGGTTTTTCTGGTTAATTCTTCAATCTCACCATTTATGCGTGTGATTGAGTCTTTGGAAAGATAGCCAACCTGAATGGGGAAAAGTGAGTTGACGATAATTTCGGCCTCAGTGAATGTGTTGCTTAAGTGAATGATGATTTTATGTAATGTCGGGATAAAAGAAAAATCTTCACTTAAAGCATTGTTGGTACCGATGGTGAGCAGGATGACACGGGGGTTGTATCGGTTGCTGGGGACCGAATCCAATCTGTGTAGAAGCCCTTTTGCTGTTTCTCCGGGAACCCCCAGGTTCACAACATCAAAAAAAGGCATCCGTTTCTGCCAGTCGAAATCGGCAACCAGAGAATCGCCAATAAAAATAAATTGTTCCTTTTCCATATCGATCTTTGTTTTTGATCGGCATGTTATCCGGTCAGGGTAACTGCGGTCAGTAATTTTAGGTGTTGTGACAATTCAATCAAACTCTAAAAGATACCATATGTGGTCACCCGTGCAATTTATTTCTGCACTGCGAAACATGAAAGATGGTCGGAAAGAAAAGGTAAGATCGGAGATTACTTTTCTGTGTCTGGCGGGTTTGGCACCGATTGCAGAACAATACCACTCATTGGCAGTATAACCATTTGGCTGTCATCGGCAACAGGTTGTGCTGAACCCGGAGTAACAAAATCTTCCGGTGAATGAAGCGAAGTGTCGATGATTTTTCGCCAATGACTTTGCGGGTGGTCAGGTGTCTTCGGTAGATGAAATGTGGCTGATTCATTCCTGCTGCCGTTGAGCATGATGAAAAAATGGGCGGCATTGTTGTTTTCTGTTATTTTTCCGTTGAGGATCATGCCCAGATGGTGACTGGATGACGACCAGTCCTCCTCACAGGGCTGCAACCCCTGCCAGCGGATATCATGGTCTGTTTCACACCCAGAGGCGTCGAGGTGCTGGAAAAAATCAACCCGTCGAAAGATTGGGTTGGTTTTCCGTAAATTGATGCACAGTCTAAAAAAACGAAGCAGGCCGTGGTTGCTGTCGGCAAGGTTCCAGTCGAGCCAGCTTGTTGGATTGTCCTGGCACCAGCAGTTGTTGTTGCCCCGTTGACTACGACCAAACTCATCACCGGCGACTATCATCGGAACACCTTGAGAGATAAAAAGGATAAGGGCAAAGGTTTTTGTTCGTCTTATTCGCAACTGGACAATCTCGGGGTCGTTGCTTTCACCTTCAACGCCACTGTTCCAGCTGATATTATGATCGTCGCCGTCCCTGTTCTTTTCGCCATTCTGCCGGTTGTGCTTCTCGTTATAGCTGACAAGATCGTGAAGGGTGAACCCATCGTGGCTTGTGATAAAATTGATGGAATTGATCGGCTTTCGGAAACTGGTCTGATAAAGGTCGGAACTGCCGGCGATTCTGGTTGCCAGTTTGGTGACACTGTCATCGTTGCCCGCCATGAAGCTACGCACATCGTCACGATATCTGCCGTTCCATTCCGCCCAACGGCTATCTTCGGAGAAGGTGCCGACCTGGTAAAGGCCGGCGGCATCCCATGCTTCGGCAATGATCTTGGTGTCTCGTAATATCGGATCTTCGGCGATCATTTCAACCATGGGGGGGTTGGGAAGGGGTTCGCCGGTCTGGTCCCGACCCATGATTGAGGCCAGGTCGAAGCGAAATCCATCGATGTGCATTTCCATTACCCAGTATCTGAGCGACTCCCTGATGAGTTCCCTGACCACGGGGTGGTTGCAGTTCATGGTGTTGCCACAGCCGGAAAAGTTCAGATATTCCCTGGTTTCGGGGTCAAGCAGGTAGAAAATGAGGTTGTCGATTCCTCTGAAACTCGAGGTTGTTCCATCGTAACCACCTTCTCCGGTGTGATTGTACACCATGTCCAGAATGACCTCGATTCCAGCCTGGTGGAGCTCAAGAACCATCTGCTTGAACTCGTTGATATGATTCTCAGTATCTGAGCTGAATCCGGATTTAAGGGCGAAAAAGGAGACCGGGTTGTATCCCCAGAAGTTTTTCAGCGGTTCACCAGTTTCGGGGTTGAGAAATGTATTGTCGTTTTCGTCGAATTCCATCACCGGCATCAGTTCAACGGCTGTGATGCCAAGTGATTGAAGATAGGGGATCTTCTCGATAATTCCATGGTAGGTTCCGGGTGCTGTAACCGAAGAACTTTCATGGTTGGTGAAACCCCGGACATGCAGTTCATAGATAATGGTATCGGCAAGGGGCGTTTTGAGCGGACGGTCCTGCTGCCAGTCAAAATCGTGTTGGATGACCCGGCAGCATGGTGTCTTACCGTAATCGGCAGCTCCTCCCCATATCCTTGGCCTCAGTTTATGGCAGAACGGGTCGATCAAGATAGTTGCGGGGTCATAGACAAGTCCTTCATCCTGCAACTGGTCGCCTTCAACCCTGAATCCGTATGAGAAACGGGTGTTGTCGGAGTAGATGAGAATGTGCCAGATATCTCCGGTTTTATGGAACTCAGGAGAAAGCGGTATTTGGTAGCGAATGGTGCTGTCGTCCTCGGAAGATGGCCAGTCCAGTACCAGGAAAACCAGGTCGGCATGGCGGGAAAAAAAGGAAAAATTAATCCCTTCCGCCAGCATTGTGGCACCGAAAGGTTCAGGGTAACCCCGATCACAGGGGTGAGGAAATTTTTTTATCGACATTTATAAAGAGAACCTGTATGGTTGATGCCACGATGTGGTAGTTAGCTGCCATGTCTGTATTGTATATAAATTTGGATCACAAATCAAATAACCGTATTGTCCGGGCAGAACAGCGAGCTAAATTGTCCTCTTCTCAAGCGTTGCTGGAAGGAGGTTCGACAGGGAACAACTAAAGTCGAATACAACCTTAGTGCTGCCATCGTTCGGATGTGAAAGGTAAAAGAAACAAAGATGGAGAAGAGTATGAGCATGCATCAACGACTTGAGGTCGGCAATCAGATAGTGAATGGAATTGATTGGGAAATGACACCTGATTTAACCTTTGGTACCTATGAGTCATGGGGAGGCAGGGAGAGGGTCCGCAACAACAGTGAACGGATTCACTATTTTTTTATTGATGCCTGGGAAGAGGTACCCAAACTCTGTCTGATGGAGCGGGGAGTCAAGCATGCTAAGGTTATGGCAGAGATTCTGGCGCCTCAGGAAATGGTAGAGCAGTGTGTTAAAAAGCAGGGCAGTTCCTCACTCTTTGAAAAAAGTTACGCCATTGATGAAACATTGAAGCAGTGGCTGCTCGACAACCTGTTTGTTCCGGAAGGCGCCGGGCTGATTGTAGCGCTTGAGGAGGACGTTGCCATTGAGGACATGGGGGTTGGGTTGCCGCAGCCTGGTCATTATCAGAATGTCGAGCAGATCAGTCTGCCATCTGAGCAGGCGATTATCAACGATGACCAGATAGCTGGTGTAATGACCAAATGGAATTTCTTTGACGCCGAACTCAATCCTGATGGTCGTTTTGAGAATTGCCTTGTCGATTCCGGTCATGCCCATACAGTAATCGATGAACGGACCGGGTTGATGTGGCAGCGGGGTGGTATTGATATCACCTCAATCAGATCCATGCAGAGGAAGATCAAGGAATTGAACGAGAAAGGCTATGGCGGGTTCAGTGACTGGCGCATGCCGACCATGGAAGAGGCCATGTCAATTATGGAGCCGGAAGTAAATCAGAAGGGAGATTATCTGCAGCCCTGCTTCTCAAAAGAGCAGCCGTTTATTTTTGTGGCGGCCCAGCGTGAGCCGGGCGGTTACTGGTTTGTCGATTATAAGCAGGGCAGGGCCTTCTGGTCCTCAGGCACCATTCCGGGAGGGTTCGGCCGGTTGTGCCGTACAGTCTAGTCGTCGTCTCAACTGGCTCGTGTCCGCCCAGAAATGGCCCTTTTCTTCTAACTCTTCGTTGCAGAAAAAATTTTATCCTCGGAATATCAGCTATATGCCTGTGGTAAAATTTTATCTACGCCTCGATTTAGAAGAAAAAATCTCATTTCTGGACAGACACTAACTCAGGCGGCCTGGTGCTATTGTTCCGGGCCGCCCAGATTGCTTAAAAGAGAATGTCGAATGTCGAACAAAGAACTTCGAACCGATGAAAGACTGAAAAACCACTTGGCCATTCGGCATTGCTTATTCGATATTCTGCTGTTCATCTTTCTGACCTATCCCATACCGTTTCATCTTCTTAAAAAGTCCCTGACGGCTGATATTTAGAAGTCTTGCGGTCTGTGACTTATTATTATCCGATTTTTCAAGGGCCTGGCTGATGAGTTTTCTCTCCAGTTTTTCAACCTGATC
>CAZLGM010000149.1:0-8436 GCA_964558875.1 uncultured Desulfocapsaceae bacterium | reverse complement strand
GCAGAAGAAAGAACATGAGAAAGGCGATGAAGATTCAGAACAAGGAAGAGATTTACGCGGTCATCGCCTTGGGATATCCTGATGAACAGTACAAAAGAGTAGCCGGACGAAAAGTTATTAAGCCCCGAATTCTATCAACACCTGAATCCATAGGCGTTCGCTAGCATTGCATCTTTGTTTTAATTAGCAACAGGTTAATCACTGAAACAACTATCCTCGTCACGGATTCAGGAATAGAAACCATAGAGAAGATATTATGAAACTCAGACTTTTATCATTTGGATTCAAATACAATGATCCACCGGATGCTGAAATGGTCTGGGATGTACGGTTTCTGCCAAATCCCTATTGGGTGGAAGAACTGAAACCCAAGACCGGGTTAATTAAAGAGGTGGCCGATTATGTGATCGAAAGTGCTGACGGTAAGAACTTCGTTGAGTTGCTGGAACCGCTGCTGAGTTTTGTTGTGGAGAAGAATAAGGCTGCCGGTAAAGAAGAACTCCGGTTGGCCATTGGCTGCACCGGTGGCAGGCACCGTTCCGTGGCGGTAGTTGAGAAATTGAAATTGCTTTTTTCCGATCTGGGTGTAGAGATTCAGGTCAGTCACCGGGATATCGAGAGAGATAATGGATAGTCACTCAAGGACAAGATACAAAGATGTAAAACCCTATACTACCAAAGACGGCTCCATTATCAGGGAACTTGCCCACCCGGATCACCATCCGGTTCGTCACCAGAGCCTGGCTGAAGCAACATTGTTGCCGGGAAAAGCGACCCTTCTCCACAGACACGAAACAACGGAGGAGATTTATTTTATCCTGTCCGGCAACGGCGTCATGAGGCTGGGCAAACAGGAGTTTGCTGTTTCCAGGAACGATACTATCATCATTCCGCCTGGAACCGATCATAATCTATTCAATGACGGAACGAATGAACTGAAAATCCTCTGCTGCTGTGCTCCACCATACGACCACAACGATACGGAACTCATTACAAAACATGCATTGTTCTTTATCCACGGTCTTCATTCATCGTCAAAGGGAACCAAGGCACGTTGGTTCAAAGAGAACTTCCCGGATGTGATTGTCGAAGATTATCCGGGAGACCTGGCTGCCAGGCTGGACAAGCTGAAACAATTGTGCTGTTCGCATGAGGAAGTAACCCTGATCGGTTCAAGCTTTGGAGGACTGATGGCGGTCGAATATGCTATTCGATATCCTCAGAAGTGCAGACAGCTTTTCCTTCTGGCTCCTGCATTGAATTTTGAAGAATTTTTCCCGCCAGAGAACAAGTTGGATATTCAAGTGGAGGTTTTTATTGGCCGGTCTGACACGGTAACTCCACCCGATGTTGTTGTTCCAGCCGTTAAAAACTGTTTTATTGATCCGGGAATTACCCTATTTGATGATGATCATGGTTTAAAAGAGAGCTTCATGTCCATTGACTGGCACAAATTGATTTCCGACTGATTATAGCCTGAATCCGTGATCATTCGATAGTGCTGTAGCTTTGTTTGATTTAACCCTTCGATAATAGTGAACTATATCGAATGGTTAAATCAACCAAAGATGCAATGCTAGCGGATGACCCGAAGGGCGAGTTATTGTTTTAGGTTGAAAATATATAATCCAATAAATTTATGATATATCAGGATGATATCAAATAAAATAACGTTCTGCGTCACAGATTCAGGTATAGGTGAATTATGAGCTGTACGACAAAAAGAAATAACGTTTTTATTTTATTCAATACGGTCTTCCTGTGCGTTCTGTTGGCTTTAACCCTTGTTGATAGCGGGTATACAGAAGATTCATTACTCAGTGCCGCCCAGTCGGGAGATGCTGCTGCTCAATATGAATTAGCTCAGAGATACACGAAGAATTTGCAATCGCAGGCTGATGTCAAAAATGCGTATTTCTGGATGAAAAAAGCGGCTTTACAGGGATTGGCCAAAGCACAGTTTTTTGTCGGCAATATGTACTGCAATGGTAGCGGCGCAGAGCAGAGTTATATCCATGGGTATGTCTGGCATACGCTGGCAGCTGAAGGTGGGATTTCTGAAGCTGAAGAGAAACTGGAGATTCTTCAGGAGATCATGCTGACCGAGCGGGATATTCAAGAGGCATTGAAAATCGTTGCAAAGCTGAAAGAAAAAATAGTTAAGGCTCCGAAATGAAAGTATTTCTCGAATTCTTCCTAACAAACCTGAACCAACCATGCTGCAGAATAAAAACCATTCTATATGTTCTGGTTGTTATGCTGTTTATCACCGTACCATCAACCAGCCGGGCGGGGGATATACAACTTCTTCAAGCTGCCGAGTTAAATCGTGATGGGCATGGCTGGGTTGTCCTTGATGCCCGTCCGGTAAAAGATTGGGAGAAAGGGCACATACCGAAAGCGCTGTCATTTACCTGGGAGATGTATACCCGTACCGATGCTGACGGGATACCCTACCGGATTCTGCCTCCAAAGGAGCTGGCCGAAATCCTTGGCAGTCTCGGTATCACCCGCAAGACCCCGGTGGCAGTGTACGGAGATGCCGATAAGAGTTGGGGCGGCGAAGGGTGGATCATCTGGATGCTACAATCTCTCGGGCATCAGGGGGATATAGGTCTGGTGTCAGGTGGAATCCAGGTATGGAAACAGTCTGGTTATCCACTGGAGTATGGCGTCTTTT
This sequence comes from uncultured Desulfocapsaceae bacterium, assembly GCA_964558875.1. Classification (GTDB taxonomy): domain Bacteria; phylum Desulfobacterota; class Desulfobulbia; order Desulfobulbales; family Desulfocapsaceae; genus CAZLGM01. The sequence goes on along the minus strand of CAZLGM010000149.1, from coordinate 5,756 downwards.
TACGCCCGTCAGCCATGGATGGGACCAACAGTATCAGCTATGTTCCCAGTATCCGTTCGGATCTGAATATAGCAGCAGAGAAGCTTCTAATTAATCGTGACCGGTTTCAGATTGTGGACACCCGCTCACTTGGGGAATGGGTTCTTGGTCGTATTCCCGGCGCTGTTCATATACCCTGGAAGAGTTTCTTTTCAGGTAACAATAAAAGACCGAAAAACCGCGAGGAACTGAAACTGCTTCTGGAAAAGAAGGGAGTTGATCCGAACAGACCCATTGTCTATTACTGTACAGGAGGTATTCGTTCCGCTTATGTGTGGATGGTGCATGAGATTTCCGGTTTTCCAAGTAGTGTTAATTTTGAAGGCGGAATAGAAGAATGGGATAGAAAGACCAAGCGTATGCGATGACACTAATCAGGCTTCAACAGTATAATATCCGTTTTCTTAAGTCCATTCCCCTTGGATAAACCATCCGCTCTCCACAAGCTTGCTTTTCAACTGATACCATTCAGCGTCATACTCCTGTATGGCCTGCTGGCTGTTCCAGAAGATCTTCGTTTCAACATCCCGCTTTTACTGGGAATCACCGGCTGCATTACTGTTCTCCTCTTTCTGGCCTGTTATCTGGGAGAACAGGCAGACTACCGCTACCCGGTCTGGATTGTCCTGACAACCGCCCTTGTTGTTCGCCTTTTTTTTCTTTTCCTGCCGGTTCAACTCTCTGATGATATTTACCGTTATCTGTGGGACGGTCTTGGGATACTTGACGGTATCAACCCGTATGTGAATGCGCCAGCCGAAGTTCAATCACAGGCCGGATCCCGCGTTGGACTCCTTGAGCTGGTCAATCATCCCGAACTGGTTACCGTGTATCCTCCGGCTGCCCAGGTGATTTTTAGTATCGGCAGCGCTCTTGGGGGTCAAATCACCGGTATGAAGCTTCTGCTGGTCATCATAGACCTGGCCAGTTGCCTGTTTCTGGTAAAGTTGTGTTCTCAGATGCAACTATCACCTGTGAGGGTTGTGTTGTACGCCTGGCATCCTTTACCTGTCCTTGAGATTAGTCACTCCGGCCATATAGACGGAGGTGTTGTTTTCTTTCTTTATGGTGGGTTATTTCTGGTCGCTTCAATGTCCTTACGACAAGGTGTTGGCAGAGGCGGGAACAACCGGGCTGAGGCCGGCCTGGATCTTCGCTCTCTTTTCTCCGGTCTGCTGTTGTCCTGTGCAATCATGACCAAGATCTTCCCGTTGGTTTTCATCCCGGGTTTTCTTTTATTCATTGGATCCAATCGCCGACGAGTTATTTTTCTTACTGGTGTGGCAGCCGGATGTGTACTCCTGGTTCTGCCTTTTCTACCGCATTGTATCAATATGATGGAAACGCTTTCTGTATACGGGCGTGATTGGGAGTTCGGTGGTTTCCTTTTCCGTTCTCTGCGAGGTCTTCTTGACTCAGGCCTTTGGGCACGGTTTCTCCTTGGTGCCACCTTTTTTCTGGTAGTTGTCCTGGTCTATAGCAGGATGTCGGGTGGTATGAAAAAGGACTTGGAACAGATGGGTGGGGTTAGTCCCATGAATCGGATGACAACGGCTTTTTACAGTATCGCTTTTACTTTTCTATTACTCACACCAACACTACATCCCTGGTACGCACTGTATCTGACCTGTCTGTTGCCGTTTGCTGCCGGGCCGGCAGGACTGGTCTTCTGCTGGTCGGTTTTTCTTGCCTATCAGGTGCAGATTGGCTACACGATATTAGGTAAGTGGGTGGAGAACGATATGACTGGTTTGATGATAGTCTCGGCACCTGTGGCGGCTATCCTTTTATCGTATTTCTATCGTCTGAACCGTACTCCTGAACCCATGACTAAGATCCGGTAACGGATGCACTCCAAGAGCACCCCTCCTCCAGGGCGATCAAGGATTCAGGAGTGGTATATCGGGCTACTTTTCAGTACCGCCTTTGCCTTTGCACTTATAAATAAGGGAAAAGGAATACGTTACTGAGTCCGAAGTGTTCACACCCCAGAGTGTTGGCACATAGCCGACTTCAATGGCCCAGCTATCGGTTATAGCATAACCAAGAGCGATATCGAGTTTTGCAAGATCAAAATCGGGATTGAGGTTCGGGTTGCTGCCGCCGGCGCTGTTGTCATCCGCATTACCGATTCCGGCAATACCATCGAGTTTAACGCGCCCATACATATTTTTAAAGAAATCAACGCCAAACTCGACGAGGTATCTGAACTGGTCTCCCGGTTCATCAAAACGGTATCGATAGCCGACTTCGATATTGATATATCCGGGAATGTGAGGATAAAGTGATTTTCCATAGAGAAGCCGGGCCTCAATATCGTATTGTCCATCACCCAGTTCCGGCCTGTCAGCAACATCATAAAATTCAGGTATCTTCACCAATCCCTGGGCCGACAACATCCCATAGTTACCATTGTATACATTATATTTAAGCCCCAGTTCGACATCACCTGTACCCTGGGATTTGTACCAGGAAAGGTTTTCCGAGTATTCGAGGAACTTAAACGGGATGGAACCGAATACAGTCAGTTTGTCAAGGATCCCATACTCAACATAGTAGGTGATATTCTGATCAGTAAATTTGCCGTTTTGGGCAAAATCGACCCGGTTGCTGTTTGAATCAAATTCCCCTTCCGCTATCGAATAATTGTAAGAAAGTTTATTGTACATTTCGCCTTTGCCTGCGGTCCAGGCACCGGCAAAAGCACAATTAGCTCCGAACAGCATAAAAGAAACAGCCAATAGGATTTTTTGTAACACGCTGAATTGTCTCATCATAACTCTCCTTGGGCAGAATGATTGACTCCTGAATCCGTATGCATCCGCCAGCACTGCATCATTCTTTGATTTAACTGATCGATATAGCGCACTATTATCAATCAGCTAAATCAAAGAAAGTTACAGCACTATCGAATGCACACGGATTCAGGTAGCTTGCAAAAGTACCACAATGTGGTTACTATAGTTTAGGAAAAAACATTTTTCAAGGAGCATCACCGAGTGTGAATGTCTTGTGATAATTGCGGGAGATTTTGATAAGGAAAGAAGGTATGTCTTTTGACCTCTATCAGTTATTGGCCATAGTTCATTTTCTTGCCCTTTGCGGGCTGGTTGTTTACGGATGCCATCGGCTGTGGTTCTTGTATTTATGGGTGAAGCTGCGAAAAAATCGAAAACACACCCTTTCAGTCCATCAACGGACCGATACGCCATATCCCAATATAACGGTCCAGTTACCGATGTATAATGAACGGTTTGTGGCTGTCAGGCTGCTTGATGCGGTTGCACGGCTGGATTGGCCTCTTGATCGGCTTGAGATTCAGGTGCTTGACGATTCCGATGACAAGACGCAAGATCTTCTCAAGGATCGCATAGCTTACTGGCAACTGCACAACAGAGATATAAAACTGATAACAAGAGAAACTCGGGACGGCTTTAAAGCAGGCGCACTTGAGTGCGGCCTGAGATGCGCAAAAGGGGAGTTGCTGGCGATTTTTGATGCTGATTTTATTCCCCCCCAAGACTTTCTTAAACGCACCGTATTCAAGTTTGCAGACCCTACCGTGGGTATGGTCCAGACCCGTTGGTCGTTTGTTAATACCAACCATTCATGGTTGACGCAGATACAGGCGATGATGCTGGCACCGCATTTCAGTATTGAGCATCGTGTACGATCCCATCAGGGTTATTTTTTTAATTTTAACGGTACGGCTGGAATATGGCGAAAAGAAGCCATTGTGTCTTCAGGCGGCTGGCAATCCGATACGGTGACCGAAGATCTGGATTTAAGTTACAGGGCCCAGCTGAAAGGCTGGCGGTTTATCTATCTTGAAGATGTGGCTGTGCCTTCGGAACTACCCTCAACCCTTGGAGGTTTTCGCAGCCAACAGAAGCGTTGGGCCAAGGGCTCTATTCAAACGGCCAGAAAAATCCTGCCGCTTGTGTTTCGCTCTCGGGCTCTGCCGTTCAAAGTAAAGATTGAGGCCGCTTTTCATCTGCTGGCCAACCTGGGATGGTTATTTGGTTCCCTTGTCACCCTCACTCTCTATCCGACGATTGTTTACCGGATTGAAAGCGGTCTGTACCAATATCTTTTTCTTGATCTGCTGCTTTTTTGTGGAGGGTGCGGAGCGATTATGCTCTACTTTTCCTGGTATGCTCTTTTCAAAAAACAACGGACACGGGCCTTATGGGTGTTGCTGTTGCCGGCTTTTGCCATCGGCCTGGCGCCAAGTCTTGCTTCTTCCGTAATCCAGGGAGCGATCTGCAGGGGTGGTCGATTTGAGCGAACCCCGAAGTTCGGAACTCGGGGCAAAAGCCGATTGCCTGGAATTGCCTCAATTTATCGCCGGACTACAGTGGCTGCCCTTGGTATTGATGCTCTTTTTCTCCTGTACTGCTTACTACCGATCGTTTTTGTCATGCAGAAAGAAACATGGGCGGCTGTACCGCTATTGCTCCTGTTTCCTGTCGGATTTCTTATCGTCAGCACTAAAACAATCGATGAACTCGTACGGCAGAGAGTGAAACAATGATGAATCACAGCTTGAAACAAACCGGGGCTGGCAATGTAAGCATCATTATTCCAACCTTGAATGAGCAGGAGAGCATCGGAATTCTTCTGCAGAGTTTACAGAAGAAGTTGTCTGTAAAAGAGGTGATTGTCGTCGATGGAGGATCCGTTGACAGGACGGTGGAATTATCCCACAACTTTGGTGCAAGGGTCGTTAATGAACCCAGGTTCGGATATGGACAGGCCTGTCTCACAGGTGCTTACGCCGCAACTGGTGAAGTGGTTGTTTTTATGGACGGTGATGGTGCGGATAACCCTGCCCATATCCATGAATTGCTGGAACCTATACTGAATGCGACGGCGGATATGACCTTAGGTTCGAGGTTTTTAGGAGAAATTGAGCCGGGTGCCATGCCATGGCACCAGAAGATGGGCAATCGGCTTATCGCATGGCTTATTGGAATCCGGTGCGGTGTTGCTTTAACAGATTTAAGCCCACTGAGAGCAGTTAACCGGAGGATGCTGATAGATCTGGATATGCAGGAAATGACATATGGCTGGACAGCAGAGATGACCATCAAAGCAATTCACAACGGTTGGCGTATCAGGGAGATTCCGGTGAAGCATCGATCGAGGCTGGGCGGCAAGTCAAAGATCAGCGGAACCATCCGGGGCACCGTCCTTGCTGCCTACCATATTTTTTCGGTGATTTTCACCTATAGACAAAAAGGAACGTTGACCCATGGCTGATATCGCATTGGTTGTCATGGCAAAACAACCTGAGGCGGGAAACACAAAAACCCGCCTCTGCCCGCCGTTGACGAAAGAGCAGGGCGCCAATTTGTACGAAGCGCTGCTCAAAGACACAATACTGTCGGCTTCAACTGTTGACAGGACCAGTCTTGTGGTTGGATTGACACCAGCCGATTCAATTGGCTATTTCCGTGAAATCTGTCCCGGCACAACGCTTCTGCTGCCGGTATCAGGGAGCGATGTTGGTGAATGTATGAATCTGGTCACCACCTCGCTTTTTCTTTCAGGATATCGATCGGTTATTGTCATGAATTCCGATGGCCCGTCGTTACCTGTTGATTATCTTGACAAGGCTGTTGAAGAACTGGAAGAATCAGACATGGTTATTGGACCATGTGAGGATGGCGGCTACTATCTGATCGGTCTTCATGAACCTAAACCCGCACTTTTTA